>CALGMY010000172.1 GCA_937958785.1 uncultured Gammaproteobacteria bacterium
CGGCACTGGCGGCACCGTCGAGGTGAACGTGCCCCAGTACGTCACGGCGGGCGCCACGGCCAGCTTCACCGTGGCTGCCGGACCCGGTTATGTCCCGGGCAGCAGCGTTGGCGGCTCCTGTCCCCAGGGTTCCTGGAGCGGCAATGTCTGGACGACGGGCCCCGTCAACTTCGACTGCTCGGTGACATTCAGTTTCGTGGCCCCGGACGACGATGGCGATGGCGTCGCCAACCTGCTGGACAACTGCCGGCTCGCACCCAACGCCAACCAGTGCGACTCCGACGGCGACCGGTATGGCAATGCCTGCGACGGGGACCTGAACAATAATGGCTTCGTCAACGCCCAGGACACCATCCTGTTCCGGGCCCAGCTCGGCCAGCCCAGTGTTCCCCCGACGTACAACTACGCCGATCTCAACTGCAACGGCTTCGTCAATGCCCAGGACACGGTGATCCTCCGGAACCGGCTCGGCGTGGCCGTGGGGCCCTCCGGACTGCTGCAGTAGGCGTCGTCTCTAGCCCGTCGACAATTCATACGCCCTGCGCGATTGGCACGGGGATTATGTGTGAACGCCAGTGATGACCGGCGCTGGCGGCCGCCTGGAGGCGCGCGACGCAAGGTTTGGTAAAACCGGCGCCGGAAATAGCGTGACCACGGTCACAGGCGTCGCGTCGGGCACTGCAGGAGAAATTTACACCGCGCATCCCGCCCGTTCGCGGGGGCCCTGCAAGCGCCGGGAATTGCAGCACCTGCGGCGCCTGGCACGTTTCATGCTCTTAATCATCGACCCTCTGGAAGCCAGGGAAGGACTGGAATGAAATCGTCGACACTCCGCAAGCTCATGCTCACCGCCATCGTCACCGCGCCACTCGTCTCCACACCCGCGTTTGCGTCCGGTGGTGGCAGCATCTGGAACTTCTGGCAGCAGATCATCAACCTGTTCCAGGGGGGTGGGGGCTCCTCGGGCCAGGGCGGTACCGGCGGGAACGGCGGCACGTCACTGCCGGGCCCCGGCGCGCTCGGCCTCGTAGTGATCGGCCTCGGCACCGGCCTCATCGTCGCCCGCCGCCGCAAGTAAGCCGGATTCGGCACACGGGTGGCCAGGGGCATTGCCCCTGGCCACTTCATCGATCAGCCGGCCGAGCCCGGGCTGGCCGTCCAGCGCCGCCTGCAGCGCCGCCCGATCGGCGGCCGCGTCACCGCCTTCATCCAGCGCCACCGCGATCAGCGCGCCGCTCCGGTCGCCGCGGGCGAGCACCGCCCGGGCCTGCAGCAGCTTCGCCGTGACGGCACTGCCCGTGAACTCCCCGTCGACCCGGTACCAGTACCAGACCAGTCGTTGACGGCCGTCCGGACCCGCGAGCCGCTGGCTGGCGACGGCGAGGTCCCGGCCCTCGTAGCGGACGGTCCCGTGGCCGTCGGCGAGGTATCGCCACACGGCGCCATCGTGGAGGCGATTCTCCGCGCTGACGAGTTCCCGGCCCGGCCCCTGGGAGCCGAAGTAGGCCACGTACAGGTCCACCGGTCGGCCGGCAGCCTGAAGCATCCGGTGCACCGTGGCGTCGGCCCGGGGAAAGTCTGGCCGCCAGCCCCCGGCGACCGGGGCCTGCCCACCGAGGGGCGGCAGGCAGACCCGGGCCGACGTCGGTTCCTGACCTGACGGAAGCAGATATCCGCCCGCCGCCGGAGCCAGCGCGGCGACCAGCACGAAGCCGGCGGCCACCGCGGATACGCGCCCGGGTGCGGGCAATGGCGACAAGGTGCCTGCCGTCACGGGACCCGCCGCCTCCCGGTACCGTGCACCGACCGCCATCTGCCCCAGCATCGCCACCAGGAACAGGAACCAGCCGTAGGCCTCGTGGTCGGCGGCAAGGTCGACGCCGGCCGCGGTGAGCAGCACCACCGTGGTCGTGCGGAGGATGTTGGCGCCGATCGCGACCGGCACGGCAGCCAGAACGTAGGCGAGCTTCCGGCTGGTGCTCCGGAAGACCAGGTTGGCAAAGACCAGGGCCACCAGCAGGTTGCCCAGCAGGAAATCCAGGCCCGAGCACTCCTGGATGATCGCGTAGCGCGCCCCGTCCGCGACCAGCTGGTTGCCGTCCACGACCACGTTCATGCCGGCGAGTCGCAGCCCCCCGACCGTGAGCGCCGTGGTGAGCTCGATGAGCCGGGGCACCAGCAGGTCCCCGACCGGCACCATCAGCCAGAGCAGCAGCAGCGGGAAGAGCAGCCGGCGGCAGACCTGCCAGCCGAGCACCGCGAGGAACGCGGCCTGCAACATGCCCACCGCCGCGACCTGGAGCCCGATGGCGAGGTCCGTGGCCTGGGCGAACAGCCACAGCAGCCCGAAGGGCACGGCGCAGAGCAGGCCGGCCGGGGAGGGCCTGGGCGCCAGCACCCGCACGGAGGGCCAGCGCAGCCAGAGAAAGTACAGCGAAAGCGGCGGCACCAGGAACAGGAAGCGGTAGGCCACGGTCGAGGACCACACGGCCACGAGACTGGCGAAACCGGCGCCATACAGCACCAGGACGGCGGCCACACCGGCCATCAGGGCCGGCAGGGCGATGCGCCAGGACGGGTCCCGGTCGGGTCGCGGGCTGGTCATCCCGGAATTCTGGGCAATGCCTGCCGACCGGCGCGGCACGCATTTCACAGAATCCCGGGTCCGCCCGCAATACGCGGACCTCCTGATCGACGCATCGGCGGCCAGGGTCGCACGATCCCGCCCATGAGCGGAGGAGTACAGTCATGAGCAAGCAGTCAATCGCCCTGTGGGTCGCGGCCGGTGTGCTGGCCGGTGGGTCCGTAGCGGGGACGCGCGCCACCGCGGCCGAGCCTCAGGATGCCGACGAGATCGTGGTCAGCTATGACCGACGCCCGGTGCGCTCCGAGGCGCCCGTGACCACAGCGCAGGGAAAGTCGGCCACGGGCATGCCCATCGTGGAGGCCGAGATCCGGCATCACATCCGCTTCGATGACCTCGATCTCACGACCGAAGGCGGGGCAGACGAGCTTGCGAAGCGCGTCCGGGCTGTGGCCAGGCAGGGCTGTGCGGAGCTGGACAGGCTCTATGCGCCCGCGGGGTCTGATGCCGACTGCACGAGGTCCGCGGTCAGCAGGGCCATGCTGCAGGTCAACGCCGCGATTGCGGAGGCCAAGGCGAAGCCGGGCAACAGTGCCGCGCGCTGAGGAGGACGGCGCCTTCCCCGGTTCTCAGCCTGTCGCCTGCAGTGCCGGAATCACCCGGGCGCCGATCAGCCGGATCGCCTCCGCCGGGTCGTCATGCAGGCGGAAGTTGAGCTCGTCGACGCCCGCGGCCGCGAAGGCCGTGAGTTCGGGCAGCCGGCGGTCTATCGCGTCGGGCGTGCCCGTGAAGGTGAAGTTGGCGACGAGCTTGTCCACGAGGGCGGCGGGCACGCCCTTGATCTCGCCCGACCGGTCCCGGTAGGCCTGGAAGAAGGCGCGCTTCTCCTGCGCCACCAGCGCGCACTCTTCCGGCGCCAGGAAGGACTCGAGGTACCAGGGCTCGAGCAGGCCCCGCAGCAGCAGCTCCCGGCAGGCCTCCCGCCGCGCCACCTCCGCGTCGGTCTTCACGTGCCAGGCCCAGATGTTGTTGATGCGGTAGCCGTCCGCCGGCCGGGCCTTCGCGGCCAGGGCCTCACGGGTCTGGCCGATCGTGCGGTCGATGAGCTGGCGGGTCATGTCGCTGTACATCACCCCGTCCGCCGCGGGCACGGTGGCCTTCAGCATCTGGGCCTGGTTGGCGCCGGCGTACACGAGCGGGGGCGGGTGGTCCAGCCCGAACTTCGGCCGGTAGCCGTAGACCTTGTGCAGCTCACCCTGGTAGGTGAGGGGCTGGCCGCTGACGCCGCGGCGGACCAGCTCCACGGCCTCCCGCACGGCCCGCACGCGCTTCACGGGTGCGATGCCGAGGCGCGCCAGCCACTCGCCGCCGCCGCCGATCACGAGGCCGGCACGGCCCTGCGAGTACTCGTGCAGGGTCAGCAGCGAGTTCGCCATCTTCACCGGGTGCATTTCCCAGGGGCTGATGACGCACACGCCGAGCCTGACCCGGCGGGTGGCGAGCGCCGCGGGCACGAGGCACATGAACGCGTCCCGGCAGGCCACGTAGTTCTGCAGCCACATCGTGTGGATGCCCACCTCCTCGCAGAGGAGGGCGAGCTCGGTCAGCTGGGCGGGCGTCTGGTCCGGCTCGAGGAGGACGTCGACCCGCACGCGGCTCAGCCCGTCGCCTGGAGGGTGGCGGCGCGGGCCCGGGCGGCCTCCTGGTGAGCTGCCTGGTGGGCTGCCTGGTGGGCTTCAAGGGCCCGGGGGAAGAGGCCCTCGTTCTCGGTGTACATGTGCTCCCGGAGCATCTGGTCGAACTCGGCGAGCAGGGCGAGGAGGGCCGCGCCTGCGGCGGGCGAGGTGTAGTCGTCCGTCAGCTGCCGGAGGCGCGCGAGGGTGCGCTCGGCCAGGGCGTGGTCGTTCTCCATGCAGGCGATGGGCCCGCCGACGGCGCTGCCGCAGCGGGTGGCGACGACCGTGCCCGCGGCAAGCCCGCGGATCATCGGGAAGAGGGCTTCTTCCTCGTGGAGCAGGTGATGCTCGAGTTCGGGGCCGAACTCCTCGAGCAGTGTCTTCAGCGCCGCGAGGCGCTCGTCGCCCGGGGAGGCGGCAGCAGCAGCGGCCGCGAGCGGGAGGAGCCGCGCCACCTGGTCCCGCTGGCCCGCGTGGTACACCGTCTCGATGTGGGTGACGTACTCGGGCAGGGGCATGGCAAGGAAGGGCCCGATGTCCAGGGGCGGTGCGGATTTAACCACGTTCGCCGACTGCAGCATCATGAGCAGGATCGCGGGGTTGAAGCCCCAGGACCAGCACAGCTGGCCGAGCATCAGGCCCGGGTCGTCCCCGTCCCGGTAGAGCCCCGTGGAGCGGAGCACGTCCAGGAGCGCCGGCGGGCCGGCCATGAGTTCGGCGATGGTGGTCCGGGCGGTGATGTCCATGGGCGGTTCCTCCGGTAGCCACAGTGCCTGCCGGGGGCGGGGCGGGTACATACGGGGTTGTACGAACGGGTGCCGGGGTAAGCTGCCCG
>CALGMY010000173.1 GCA_937958785.1 uncultured Gammaproteobacteria bacterium
GCCAGGCCGCGCGCCGCCGCCAGCGCGTGCAGTTCCCGCGCCAGGCTGGCTGATGCCGTGGTGTGGTCCACGAGCACGGCGCCGGGCGGCAGGCTCTGTAGGGCCCCAGCCGCCCCCAGCAACACCGACCGGAGATCGTCGTCGTCGCCCACGCACAGGGCGAGGATCTCGGCATCAAGGGCCACCTCGGCCGGGCTGCCGGCCACCCGGCCAGTGTGCTCACCGGCCCAGGACCGGGCCTTGCCCCCGGTCCGGTTGAACACGCTGACCGCGTGGCCCGCCCGGGCCAGGTGGCCGGCCATGGGGTAGCCCATCACCCCCAGGCCGATGAAGCCGATCCGGCGGCGCCGGGTGGCAGCAGGGACTGCTTCAGGCATGACACTGGGGCCCCGCACGGTGGACGACGATGGCGAGATTCTAGTGCCCTGGCCGGATTCTTCTATCATGGCGGCCTTTTCCGGCCGGACGGGTAGCCATGGGCAAGCAGAGCGACGTCAAGACCATCCACGAGTTCCTCGCGGAGAACCCCAACGTGGACGTCTCCCGCCAGTGGGAACGGTGCTGGACCATCCACGGCCGGATCGCGGACCGGATCGTCAGTCACTTCGGGGCGAAGCTCCACCCGATCTCGGAGGGCGCGGAGTACTACAAGTCTCCGGACGGGCAGATGGAGGGCGCCTTCTATGGCTACACCGCCACGGACGTGGACTGGTTCGTCCGCTCCTGGCTCGGCAACCGCAAGGCCAGCATCATCGACATGAACATCAACGTGTGCCTCGGGCAGGAGACTCAGGTGCCGAACCTGATGCTCATCTTCGGCACCGTGCCCAACCTGCTGTTCTATGCCGACTACGTGCCCCGGGTCGACCTCAAGGTCAGCGAGGACTACGTGAAGCGTTACTACAGCGGCGAGGTGAACCAGGACTACCTGGATTTCCGCAAGAACACCGACTACGTCTGGTCCGCGAGCCACGGCCCGGTGATCCGGGCGATGCAGTCGCCGATCTGCTCCAGCTACATCACCAGCCTCACCGACGAGCACCTGGACCAGTGCGAGGCCTACGTGACGCGCTTCGTCGACCGCTGGTTCCGGATGTACGACGAGGCCCCGAAGCTGCCTGCCAGCCAGCGGGACGCCCAGCAGCAGTACGACTTCACCTACCGGGACTACACCAACCGGTCCGACCCGATGAACGTACTCGCGGCCCGGGTATTCGGCGCCGAGCAGTCCCAGTACATGCTGGACCGCCGGGGCGGGAAGGTGCAGATGGACGCCGAGCGGGGGAAGTGGCGCCGCTAGTCCCGCCGTCGGTAGCGGCGCAGGGCCGCCCGGGCGAGCTGGTGGGCGCTCACCGGTGCCGTGAGCGCCAGGAAGATCGCCACCAGCAGCTCGTGCACCGACAGTTCCATCTGCCGGGCGCCGAACCAGAGCATCGACGCCACCAGCGTCGAGCCCACGCCGAGCGTCGTGCTCTTCGCAGGCCCATGGAGGCGCTTGTAGAAGTCGGACAGCTTCGCGAGCCCCAGGGAGCCGATCAGGGCCGTGGCGCCACCGACGATGAGCAGCAGGGCAATCAACGCGTCCAGCATCATCGCCATCGTCAGCCTCTCCTTCAGTCGATGAGGTCGCCGCGGAGCAGGTAGCGCGCCAGGGCCACCGTCCCCGCGAAGCCCAGCAGCCCGATCACCAGCGCCGCCTCGAAGTACACCGCGTCGTCCAGGCGCACGCCGATGACCACCACCAGCGCGAGCGCGTTCACGTACAGCGTGTCCAGCGCCAGTATCCGGTCCAGCACGTCGGGGCCGCGCCACAGGCGGTACCCGGCCAGCAGCATGGCGGTGCCCAGCAGCACCAGGGCCAGGTTCGCGGCGGCGGCGATCACCCGAAGATCTCCCGCAACGGGGCTTCGTAGCGCTGCTTGATCCGTGCGACGAGGGCTGCCTGGGCGCCGTCCGGCAGGTGCAGCGCATGCACCAGCAGGTGCTCACCCCGCTCGTCCAGGTCGGCCGACAGCGTCCCCGGGGTCAGCGTCACGATGGTTGCCAGTGCGGCGACCCCAAGCGGTGACCGGATGTCGAGGGGCACGGAGACGAACGCCGGTCGCAGCGCCTTCTCCGGGCCGAGTATCCGCCAGGCCACCTCGACGTTCGCCACCATGATGTCACCCACGAGGTGACCGAGCAGGCGGAGTGCGGTGACGGGCGCGGCGAGGCGCGGCACTGGCGGCAGGAAGCGGTCGAGCGCGGGTGGCAGGCCGAAGGCCAGCACCAGGCCGAGGGCGACCTGGCCTGGCGCGACCGAGTTGTTCAGGGCGATCCACGTCAGCAGCAGGACACCCGAGAGCAGCGGCCGCGGCAGCAGCTTCATGGCGGGGCTCCCCCTGCCGCGGGCGCTGCCACCGGCAGCTCGCCCAGTACCGCGTCCACGTAGGCTGCCGGCAGCAGCAGCTGGCCGGCTGCGGCGCGCGCGTAGTGCACGAGCGGGCCTGGCGCGGCGCTCAGCACGACCCAGGCGGCGAGCAGCAGGGCGGCCGCGAGGCTGGCGCCCCGGGCCGGGTCGCCCCGGGGCATTGGCGGCGCAGGGGCCGCCACTTCGCCCGCGGACTTCCAGAACAGGTTGCTGCCGGCCCGGGCCAGGGCGAGCAGTGTCAGCAGGCTGCTCACGAGGAGCAGTGCCACGATGGCCCCGGACGTGGACGGTCCCGGCCCCTCGCTCAGGAGGGCGTCGACCAGGCCCGCCTTGGCGACGAAGCCGGCCAGGGGCGGCAGGCCCGCGATGCCCGTCGCCGCCAGCAGGAAGTAGCCGGCCGTGCTCGCCCGCACCGGGGTCCTGCCCGTCGCGAGCAGCCGGTCGGCCTGGCCGGGGCGTTCGGCGGTGAGGCGGCCGGCCACGGCGAACAGCAGCGCGGCGCCGAGGGTGCTGTGGGCCAGGTAGAAGAGTCCCGCGGCCACGACGGCCTCGCCCCCTACCGCGACCGCGACCAGCAGCGTTCCCGCGGAAGCCACGACCAGGTGGCTCGCCAGCGTCCGCAGGTCCCGTGCCGCGAGGGTGCCGAACGTGGCCAGGGCGAGGGTCGCGAGGGCCAGCGGCAGGAGGGCGGGCAGCAGCAGCCCGTCGCCGGCGGTGCCAGGAAGGACCGTCAGGACACTCGCCACGCGGAGCATCGCGTAGATGCCCACCTTGGTCATGAGCACGAAGAGCACGCTGACGGCGACCGGCGGCAGCCGGTAGGTCGCCGGCAGCCAGAAGCCGACGGGCAGCAGCGCGGCCTTGACGGCGAATGCCGACAGCAGGAGATAGATGCCGCTGCGGGCCAGGGGCAGCTCGGTCGCGGGCAGCGCCGCCATCCGTAGCGCGAGGTCCGCCAGGTTGAGCGTGCCGGTGACGCCATAGAGCACCGCCACGGCCACCAGGAACAGGGCCGAGGCCAGCAGGTTCACCACCACGTACTGGATCGCGACCGGGAACCGCGCGTCGCCGCGGCCACGGATCAGCAGCGCGTAGGACGCGCAGAGCAGGACCTCGAAGAAGACGAAGAGGTTGAAGACATCGGTGGTGAGGAAGGCGCCGTTCAGGCCGAAGAGCTGCAGCTGGAAGATGCCCTGCCGGCGCCCAGCGCCCGCGTCGTCCGGCGGTTCGTCCCCCTCCGCGAGGAGGCTGGCCAGCGCGAGGATCGCCGTCAGGATGAGCAGCAGCGCCGCCAGCCGGTCCGCCGCCAGGGCAATGCCGAAGGGGGCCTGCCAGTTGCCGGCGAGGTAGGCGAGAACCGGCCCCGTGCCGGCGCTGTAAGCGAGCGCAACCGCCACGGCCAGCTGCAGGAGGACGGCCACCGTGCTCGCGGTGCGGGGCAGTCGCCCGGCCCGGGGACCCGCGAGCAGGAGCCCGGCGCCCGTGAGCAGCGGTATCAGCACGGGCAGGATGACCAGGGTGTTCATGGCTCCCGGCCCTCCACGTGGTCGGAACCGCCGGTCCCGAAGCTGCGCACCGCGAGCGCGGTCAGGATCGCCGTCATCGCGAAGCTGATCACGATCGCGGTCAGCACCAGCGCCTGGGGCAGCGGGTCGGCGTAGTTGGCGAGCGACGGCGCGAGGTCCGGGCGCAGGATCGGCGCCGCTCCCGCACCCGTCCCCGGGCGGCCGGCGGCGAAGATCAGCAGGTTGACGGCATAGGAAAGCAGCGTCAGGCCCACGATCACGTCGAAGGTGCGGGGCCGGAGCACGAGCCATACCCCGGTGGCGGTCAGGATCCCGATGCCCGATGCCAGCAACAGCGCGGTCACGACGCGCGCTCCTGGCCGGTTGCGGGCTCCCCGCCCAGGCGGCCCAGGGTCACGACCGCGAGCAGGGTCGCCCCCAGCACCGTCAGCAGCACGCCGAGGTCGAAGCCCAGGGCGGATGCCAGCGGGACCTTGCCGATCACCGGGAGCATGGGGGCAAGGTAGGTGCTGGTCAGGAAGGGATGGGAGACGAGCAGGCTCGCAGCCCCCGTGAGGGTCGCGGCGAGCAGGCCGAGGGCGATCACGGCCTGGTGGCTGGCCCGCCACCGGGACTCGACCCAGGCCGTGCCGTGGGCGATGTAGAGCAGCAATACGCCGGTGGCGGCCACGAGCCCGCCCACGAAGCCGCCGCCGGGCAGGTTGTGGCCACGGAGGAACAGGAACAGCGAGACCGACAGCATGAGGGGCAGCAGCAGCTGCGCGACGGGTTCCAGCATGAAGGCCCGGGCCGGGCGCGGCGTGACGCGCGAGTTCGGGCGCCAGCCCGCGAGGGCGCTGCCGACCAGCAGGCCGGCGATGCCGAGCACGGTGATCTCGCCCAGGGTGTCCAGGGCGCGGAAGTCGACGATGATCACGTTCACTGCGTTGGTGCCCGCGGCGCCAGGCACGGCGTTTTCCAGGTACCAGCCGGCGATCGACTGGCCGGGTCGGGTCAGGAGGCCAAAGGCGAGGGCGCCGACGCCGAGTCCTGCGGCGGCAGCCAGCACGCCGTCGCGAACCCTGCGGCCGGCGGGTTCCCCCGACGGGCTGGTTGCCGGCAGGAAGTTCAGTGCCAGCAGCAGGAGGATGACCGACACCACCTCGACCAGCAGCTGGGTCAGGGCGAGGTCAGGCGCTGCGAGGCCCGCGAAGGCCAGCGTGACCATGAGGCCGATCGCACCCACGAGGACGACGGCCGTGAGGCGGTCCCGGTGCCAGGCCAGCAGCGCGCCGCAGGCCAGGACCGTCAGCAGCCAGGCGACGCTGCCTGCCAGCGTCGGCCCGGAGCCCGCCCCGCCGGTGGCTGCCATCGGTCCGGCGTCCGCGAGCAGGCCACCGCCGAGCAGGGGCCAGGTGCCGGCGAGAAGCGCGACCACCAGCACGGCCAGGACCGAGCGGCGGAGCGTTGCCGCGAGGAGTCGCCGGTCGAGCCAGCCGGCGAGCCGGTCGAGGGCACGGAGGAGGCCGGCGAGCAGTTCACGCCCGCCCCGGGGCAGGTGCATGAGGTCGTGCAGCCGGAACAGGCGCTGCAGGAAGACGTAGAAGATCACGCCCATCACCAGGGCCACGGCACTCATCATCAGGGGCAGGTTGAAGCCATGCCAGACGCTGAGCGTGTAGGCGGGCAGGGGGCCGTGGATCGCGGCTTCCGCCGCTGCCGCCAGCAACGGCCCCACCAGCAATTGCGGGAGGAGGCCAACCAGCACGCAGACCAGCGCGAGCACGCCGATGGGCACCAGCATCCACCGCGGCGGGTCGTGGGGGACCCGCCCGAGGTCCCGGGGCTCGCCGTTCCAGAACACGTCGTGGATGAAGCGTGCGGAGTACGCCACCGAGAACGCGGTGGCCAGGGTGGCGAGGAGGGGCACGGCCACCTGGATCGGCAGGCTGCGCTCGAGCAGCAGCGTCTCCGCGAAGAACATCTCCTTCGACAGGAAGCCGTTCAGCAGTGGCACGCCGGCCATGGCCAGCGACGAGGTGATGGCCAGCACCCCGGTGACCGGCATCAGGCGCCACAGCCCGTTCAGCCGGCGCATGTCCCGGGAGCCGGTCTCGTGGTCGATGGCCCCGGCGGCCATGAACAGGGAGGCCTTGAAGGTGGCGTGGTTCAGCGCGTGGAACAGGGCGGCCACCGTGGCGAGGGGTTCGTCGAGGCCGAACAGCAGCGTGATGAGCCCGAGGTGGCTGATGGTGGAGTAGGCGAGGAGCCCCTTCAGGTCGTGCTGGAAGACGGCCAGGTAGGCACCGCCGAGCAGGGTGACCAGGCCGGTGCCCCCCACCAGCCAGAACCACAGGTCCGTGCCGGCCAGGACGGGATGCAGGCGCGCGAGCAGGAAGATGCCAGCTTTCACCAGCGTGGCCGAATGCAGGAAGGCGGAGGCCGGTGTCGGGGCCGCCATGGCCTCCGGCAGCCAGAAGTGCCAGGGAAACTGGGCCGACTTGGTAAACACGCCGAGGAGCACGAGTCCCAGCGCCACGGGATAGGCCGGATCGGCGCGCACGCTCGTACCGGCGTCGAGCACGACGTCCAGCTTGAAGCTGCCCGAAATCTGGCCGAGCAGCAGGACACCGGCCAGCAGGGCGAGGCCGCCGAGGCCGGTCACCAGCAGCGAGGTCCGTGCGCCCCGCCGGGCGTCGCCCCGCTCCCGCCAGTGGCCGATCAGCAGGAAGGACGCCAGGCTGGTCAGTTCCCAGCAGATGGCGAGGAGGAGCAGGTTGTCCGCCAGCACCAGGCCGAGCATCGCCGCCATGAAGGCCATGAACACCGCCATGAAGCGGGCCACGGGTTCGTCGGGGGCGAGGTAGTAACGGGCGTAGAAGACCACGAGGGCGCCGATGACGGTCACGAGGCCGCCGAAGAGCAGGCCGAGCCCGTCGAGCCGCAGGCCGAGGTCCGCCCCGCGCCAGGGCAGCCAGGGGACCGAGACGGCGGCTACGTGGCCGGCGAGCACTGCCGGCGCCAGCATGAAGAGCAGCCCGGCAGCCCCGAGGGCGCCGGCGAGCGCGATGCCCACCGCCAGGTCTCGCGAGGCCGGGCCCGGGGTGGCGCCGCGACCCGCCAGGAGGGTGAGCAGCAGGGCGGCGACGAGGGGCAGCGCGACGACGAGCGTGAGGACCATCAGCGGCGGCGCGCCCGGAACTCGCGGCTGGCGACCACCAGGAGGGTCAGCACGGTCAGGGGGATGACAACCCAGCGCATCGCCACAGTGTAAGTCGTGAGCAGGTCGTGTCCACGGGCGTCGAGCACCAGGAACGCCGTGTACGCCACGTAGTAGCCGAGGAACACCGCCCCTTCCCAGCGGGCGATCGTGTTGCCGGTGAAGAACACCGGCAGGCAGGCCACGGCGACGGCGGTCATGACCGGGATGTCGAAGGCCAGCATGGACGTCGCCACCGTCAGGTCCACCGGGGCGACCAGCGCCGAGATGCCGAGGACGCCCAGGATGTTGAAGGTGTTGCTGCCGACGACGTTGCCGACCGCGATGTCCCGTTCGCCACGGAGCGTGGCCAGCACCGAGGTGGCGACCTCCGGCAGGGAGGTGCCCGCGGCGATGATGGTGAGACCGATGATCACTTCCGAGAGGCCCAGCTGCCGGGCGAGGGCGACTGCGCCCTCCACCAGCCAGCCCGAGCCTGCGACCAGCAGCGCCAGGCCGCCGCCGATCAGCGCCAGCTGGACGAGCAGCCGGCGGCTTCCCGGGGCGGGGGCGGGCCCGACGCCGGCCACGGCGGCCTCTTCCCGCCCGGCGCGGCGACCCTGGATGACCAGGAAGGTCGTGTAGGCCACGAGGCTTGCCGCGAGCAGCAGTCCCTCGAGCCGGCCGAGGCCGCCATCCAGCGTGATGGCAAACAGCAGCAGCGACGCGCCGATCATGACCGGTATCTCCTGCCGCACCACCTGCCGCGCCACGACCAGCGGGGCGAGCAGGGCGGACAGGCCCAGGATGAACAGCACGTTGAAGATGTTGCTGCCGACGACGTTGGCGAGCGCGATGTCGACCTGGCCGGACCAGGCGCTCTGCACGGAGACGGCCAGCTCCGGCGAACTGGTGCCGAAGGCCACGATGGTGAGACCGACCACCAGCGGGGGTATGCCGAGGTCGAGCGCGAGCTGCCGGGCGCCGCCGACCAGCAGCTGGGCGCCGGCGATCAGTGCGGCCAGGCCGGCCGCGAACAGCAGTCCGATTCCCAAGCGATCACTCCCTGTTGTGGGTCAGGTGTCCGGCCACGGCTACGCTGAGACCACGCCGGCTGCGGGTGGTTCCACCCCGGCGCCGGTCAGCGCCGCCGGTGGAAGTGGATGGTCGCTTCCCTGTCGCGGTTCCGGCGGCGGCGCTGGCCCCGGATCCGGCGCCAGAGCATCGTCGCAACGACCAGGGCCACGACGAGGAGCGCGAGTACCTCCTGGATCTCGGGCGTGAGGTTCATCTCAGCCCCACAGCTGATAGACCAGCAGGGCGCCCAGGTAGCCGAGCCCCGTCATGTAACACCAGGCGAACACCGGCCAGCGCCAGGAGTTGGTCTCACGCCGCATCACGGCGAGGGTCGCGGCGCACTGCAGGCAGAACACATAGAAGATCAGCAGGCCGGTCACGAGGGGCAGGGTGTAGACGGGCGACCCGTCCGGGCGCCGGGCCGCCTCGAGGCGCTCGCTGAGCGCACCCTCCAGGTTGTCGGTGTCGTCCCCCACCGCGTAGATGGTGCCGAGGGAGGCCACCACGATCTCCCGGGCCGGGAAGCTCGCGATCACG
Organism: uncultured Gammaproteobacteria bacterium; assembly: GCA_937958785.1. Taxonomy (GTDB): domain Bacteria; phylum Pseudomonadota; class Gammaproteobacteria; order Steroidobacterales; genus SHZI01. Next base: position 8,729 of record CALGMY010000173.1, read on the forward strand.
GCCGCCGACAGCTTCCAGTCCCAGCCCAGTGGAGCGAACACCGGGGCCACCGCCCTGCCGAGGCGCCCGAGCCAGCTCTGCTCCAGGTAGGCCGCCGTCTCCGCCGCGCCGAGCGCCGCCAGCTGCTGGTCCGCCTCGGCGGCCGGCAGTGCTGCCGCGAGCACCCGCTCCCGCTCGGCGGCATAGGTACCGGCGAGTTCCGGCGGGCGGGGGAAATAGGCCAGGGCCCAGATCACCACCGCGACCGAGAAGATCACCGTGCCGGCCCGGACGAGGAACACACGGCCGCGCTCGAGGAGCTTGATCAGCAGCGAGCGCCAGCTCGGCAGGCGATAGGGCGGCAGCTCGATCATGAAGGTGGGGGTGGGTCCGCGCAGCGCCGTGCGCTTCATGAGCAGGGCAGTGAGCACCCCGCCCAGTATCCCGAGAAGGTACAGGCCCAGCAGCACGAGTCCCTGGAGGTTGACGGCCCCCGCGAGGTAGTGGCGGTCCGGTACGAAGGCGCCGATGAGGAGCGCATACACCGGCAGGCGGGCCGAGCAGGTCATGAACGGTGCCGCCAGGATCGTCGCCAGGCGGTCCCGCCGGTCGGGGATCACGCGGGTCGCCATGATGCCCGGCACGGCGCACGCAAAGCTGGACAGCATCGGGATGAAGGACTGCCCGGAGAGCCCGACGGAACGCATCAGGCGGTCCATCATGAAGGCGACCCGGGGCATGTAGCCGGAGTCCTCGAGGAAGATGATGAACGCGAACAGGATCAGGATCTGCGGCAGGAAGATGACGACGCCGCCCACGCCCGCGATGACGCCGTCCACCAGCAGGCTCGCCAGGGCTCCCTCGGGCAGTGAGGCCCGGACGAAGGCCCCGAGGGCGTTCGTGAGCCCGTCGATGAGGTCCATCAGCGGCGTGGCCCAAGAGAACACCGCCTGGAACACGGCGGCCATCACCAGCACGAACAGGATGGAGCCCAGCACGGGGTGGTTGGTCAGCTGGTCGAGCCGGTCGCCCGCCGTCACCTGGCGGGGCGCACGTCGTTCGGTGCCCGCGACGATGGCGTTGATCAGGCCGTAGCGCGCGGTCGCCTCCGCCTCGGCGAGGCTCACGCCCGCGCCGAGTTCCTGCCGCAGGCGGTCCAGCTCGCCGCGGAATGGCTCCCCGGCGCCCAGCTCGAAACGGCGCTCCGCGACGCCCTGGGCATCGATCAGGGCCCGCTCGACCTCGTAGTCGACGAGATGGGAGCCGGCTGCCCGCAGGCGGGCACCGAGCGCGGCGGCTGCAGCGCCCACCTCGGGCAGCACGCGCAGCGCGGGCGGGGCCGGCGCGGCCAGTGCGCCGGCGAGTGCTTCCCGCAGTTCCGCGAGGCCGGTGCCCCGGGCGGCGGAGATGGGCACGACGGTGGCGCCGAGCTGACGCCCGAGTTCGGCGGCGTCGATGCGGATGCCGCGGCTCTCGGCCACGTCGGCCAGGTTGAGGGCGATGACGAGTGGCAGGCCGAGCTCGGCGAGCTGCGTGACGAGGAACAGGTTGCGCCGGAGGTTGGTGGAGTCCACGACGGCCAGCACGGCCCGGGGCCGGGGCAGGTCGGTGACGTGGCCGAGGAGGGCGTCGATCGCCACCATCTCGTCGGGCGACTGGGCGGCGAGGGAATACGCGCCCGGCAGGTCCACGAGGGTCGCGGTCCCCCCCGGCAAACGGATCTCGCCGGTATGCCGCTCGACGGTCACGCCCGGATAGTTGGCCGTCTTCTGCTTGAGTCCGGTCAGCGCGTTGAAGAGCGTGCTCTTGCCGGTATTCGGGTTGCCGATCAGCGCGATGACCGGCTGCGGGCCGGTGGAGGGCCCGTTCATGCGCCCCGGACCACCTGCACCCGGCGCGCCTCATCGCGCCGCAGTGAGAGCTGGTAGTCCATGACCTCCACCTCGATGGGGTCGCCGCCGATCGCGCGGCGGGTCATGCGCACGGGAGTGCCGGCCAGAAGGCCCAGCGCCATCAGGCGCTGCACCAGCGGTCCCTGGCCCTCGATGCCGGTGATGGTGCCGGACTGGCCGACCTTGAGTTCATCCAGGGTCATGGGGTCATTCTAAATGAGAATCATTGGCATTTATAGGCGGGACACGGGCGGAACGATACCGGCCCGGCATGCCAGCGGGAATGCGGGAAAGTGCGGAGGCGGCCTAGCGGCCGCGGGCAGCCTTGGGGCCGTCGATTTCCTGCAGGTAGGCCCGGGCGAATTCCTCGGCGAACAGCTGGGGCGGCCCGCCATCCTCGGCCTGGGTGAGGGCCGGGTAGCTTTCCTCGTAGAGTTCCCAGTACTTGAGCTTGTTCGCGCTGGAGAGCAGTCCGCCGCGCTTCAGGCCCTTGTCGAAGCGGGTCTTCAGTTCCTCCGGGTCGAAGCGCTCCACGTAGTCCTGCACCGCCTGCACCATGGCCTTGACCAGGGCCTGCTCATGCTGGCGGACATCCCGGTAACCCGCCCGGACCGCGTCCTCGGCCCCGAGGTAGGCGCCCTCGCTGCGGTCGTTCAGCAGGTAACGCAGCGCCTCGTCCACGCCGGGCGAGAACTTCAGGGGATTGTTCTGGGCCACCTGCATGACCGTCTGGGGCAGCCGGAAGGTGTCCTTCACGTGGCTGCGCTCCCGCAGGAGTTCCATGAGCCCGCTCACCATGATCCGCAGGAGCTTGCCGGAGCCCTGCAGCACCTGGGCCGCGGACTGGCCCGCCACGGCCTCGGGCTTGATGCCGGCGGCATTCAGGAACTGGGCGAGCAGCCGCTGGTCCGCATCGCCGCCGGAAGCCGCGCTGTCGGCGGTGTTCGCCGGGGCGGGCTCTGGTTTCGGCGGGGCCCTGGGCCCTGCCTTGCGGCCCGTCCCGGGCACGGCCACGGGGCGCGAAGCCGGCGGCCTGGCCGCGGGCTTCGCCGCTGGCGGTGCCGGGCTCAGGTGACGCTGCAGGTGCGAGTCGGCCGTCAGCTTGTCCTCGGCCACCAGCATGAGCTCGACCGACTCGTCCTCGGGCACCAGCTGGGCGCGGACGATGGAATCGCGCATGCCATCCTCGCGCTCCTCCTCGTCGCCGCCACTGATGTCCACCGCGATCTCGAATTCACCGATGCGCAGCCGGTCGCCGTCGAAGAGCCGCTGGGGATGACCCTGGCCAACGGGCGTATCGGCACCGTTCACGTAGACCCCGTTGCGGCTCGTGTCGACCAGGTAGTAGGCCCCACCCTGGTAGTCGATCACCGCGTGGCGGCTCGATACGTAGCGGCTCGGGTCGGGCAGGACCCAGTCGTTGTCCGCGGACCGGCCGATGGTGCCGCCCACGGCCGGGAACTCCCGCACGCGCTGGTCGTGCGGCAGCTCCCTGCTGTCACTGGTAACCCTCAGTCGAAGCGGCATGGACGGTCCCTCACCCGAACCGCATGATCGCTGATGACACCGGGCCGGGACCTGCTGCCGGTCACAGTTCACGGCACCCCGGCCGGCACCGCGGGACGCCGCTGCGCCCTGGCCCCTGCGCTATACTGCGTGCCCGCAGCCCCATCCGCCCATGTCCGCCAGGCATCTCTACAAAGTCATGTTCGTCAGCCAGGGCAAGGTCTACGAGATCTACGCCCGGAGTGTGACGCAGGGCACACTCTTCGGCTTCGTCGAGGTGGAGAGACTGGTATTCGGGGAACGCTCCAGCGTCGTCCTCGATCCCGCCGAGGAGCGCATCAAGTCCGAGTTCGCCGGCGTGCGGCGCAGCTTCCTGCCGCTGCATTCGATCCTGCGCATCGACGAGGTCGAGAAGCAGGGCGTCAGCAAGATCACGGCCGCCGAGGGCGGCAACGTCACCCAGTTTCCCGTCCCGATGTACACGCCGGGCGGTTCCGGCGAACCGGGCCAGTGACGGCCCCGGGCCTGTCCCCGCTGGTCTGGCCTGGCGGCGCGGCGCTCTCCGGATTCAGGCTGGACCAGCTGCTCGCGGAGATCCGGGCCCGGATCCCCGCCATCACCGCCGTCGCGGCCCGCTACCTGCATTGCGTCGACCTGGCCGCGCCCCTGGGCCCGGACGCGGAACGAACCCTCCGGGACCTGCTCGACGACGGCACGCCCGCGGGCGCCGACCTGGACGGTCCAGTGCTGCTGGTGCTGCCGCGGGCCGGGACGGTGTCGCCCTGGTCCAGCAAGGCGACCGACATCGCGCGCAGCTGCGGACTGGATGCCGTCCGGCGCATCGAGCGGGGCGTGCGCTACAGCTTTACCGCCGTCGCCACCCCGTCGGCGGCGGAACTGGCGGCGCTCGCCCCCCTGCTGCACGACCGGATGACCGAGGCCCTCGTGCCGGGCCCGGTCGGGCCTGGCGCCCTGGCCGGTCACCTCTTCGCGACGGCGCCGCCGCGGCCGCTGCAGGCAGTGCCCCTCACGCGCGACGGCGCGGGGGCGCTCGAGCAGGCGAACCGCGAGCTCGGCCTCGCCCTGTCCGGCGACGAGATCGCGTACCTCGCGGCGAAGTTCGGTGCCGAGGGCCGGGACCCGACTGACGCCGAGCTGATGATGTTCGCCCAGGCGAATTCCGAGCATTGCCGCCACAAGATCTTCAACGCCCGCTGGGTCATCGACGGGGAAGAGCAGCCCCGCAGCCTCTTCGAGCTGATCCGCACGACGCACGCCACCAACCCCCACGGCGTGCTGAGCGCCTACAGCGACAACGCGGCCGTGATGGAGGGCGGCGTGGCCGGCCACCTGCACGCCGATCCCGCCACCGGCGACTACACCAGCACCATCGCGCCGGTGCACACGCTGATGAAGGTCGAGACCCACAACCATCCCACGGCCATCTCGCCGTTCCCGGGCGCGGCGACAGGCTCGGGCGGGGAGCTGCGCGACGAGGGCGCCACCGGCCGGGGCGGCCGCCCGAAGGCCGGGCTCACCGGGTTCACGGTGTCCAACCTCGCCGTGCCCGGCTGGGAGCAGCCCTGGGAAGCGGACCCGGTGGGACGGCCCGACCGGATCGCCAGCGCGCTCGACATCATGCTCGAGGGGCCCATCGGCGCCGCGGCCTTCAACAACGAATTCGGCCGGCCCAACATCTGCGGCTACTTCCGGACCTTCGAGCAGGCCGATGCGCATACGCCTGGCGCCGCGCGGGGTTACCACAAGCCGATCATGCTCGCGGGCGGCATCGGCAACATCGCGGAGCCCGACGTGGCGAAGGCCGATCCCCCGCCCGGCGCGCTGGTCATCGTGCTCGGCGGCCCGGCCATGCTGATCGGCCTTGGCGGTGGCGCTGCCTCGTCGATGGGCAGCGGCAGCAGTACGGCGGACCTCGACTACGCGTCCGTCCAGCGCGGCAACCCGGAGATCCAGCGGCGGGCGCAGCAGGTGATCGAGGCCTGCCGGGCGCTGGCGGCGCTCGGCGCCAGGGCGAATCCGATCCTCATGGTCCACGACGTCGGGGCGGGCGGCCTCTCGAATGCCGTGCCCGAGCTGGTCGACCATGCCCACCGGGGCGGGCGCTTCGAGCTCCGCGAGATTCCGAGCGCGGAGCCTGGCATGTCGCCCCTCGAGATCTGGTGCAACGAAGCCCAGGAGCGCTACGTGCTGGCCCTCCAGCCTGCGGACCTGCCCTGGTTCCAGTCCGTCTGCGCCCGCGAGCGTTGTCCCTACGCCGTGCTAGGCGCCCTCGATGACACGGGCCGGCTGGTCGTCACCGACCGGCTGCTCGGCGGCCATGCCGTCGACATGCCCCTCGAGACCCTGCTCGGCAAGCCCCCACGCATGGTCCGGCAGGTGAGGCGCATGGAGCGTGTCGTCCGGCACCTGGACCTCGCCGGCATCGACCTCGCGGAGGCCTGCCAGCGCGTGCTGCGGTTGCCGGCCGTCGCCGACAAGTCGTTCCTCATCCACATCGGGGACCGGACGGTTGGCGGGCTCGTGGCCCGGGACCAGCTGGTCGGGCCCTGGCAGGTGCCGGTCAGCGATGTCGGCGTCACGGCCCTCGGCTTCGACAGCGTGGCCGGCGAGGCCATGGCCATGGGTGAGCGTTCCCCGGTCGCCTTGCTGGACGCCCCGGCGTCGGGCCGGCTCGCCGTCGGGGAAGCCATCACCAACATCGCCGCCGCGCCCATCCGGCGCCTCGCCGATGTGCGCCTCTCGGCCAACTGGATGGCGGCGGCCGGCGCCCCCGGCGAGGACGAGCGGCTCTTCGACACCGTCACGGCCGTGAGCGCGTTCTGCCGGGCGCTGGCCATTGCGATCCCGGTCGGCAAGGACTCGCTCTCGATGCAGACCCGCTGGCAGGTGGCTGGGGAGGCACGAGCCGTGGTCGCCCCCGTTTCCCTGGTCGTGTCCGCCTTCGCGCCGGTGACGGACGTGCGCCTGACCCTGACGCCGCAGCTCGACCAGGATCCCGCGAGCTCGCTCTGGCTCGTCGACCTCGGTGCCGGCCGCAGCCGCCTCGGCGGGTCGGCCCTGGCACAGGTCTACGCGCGGACGGGCGGTGACGCGCCCGACCTCGATGACCCGGCCGTGCTCGGCAACTTCTTCGCCGCGATCCAGGAGCTCCGGGAGGCCGGCCTGCTGCTGGCCTACCACGACCGGAGCGACGGGGGCCTGTTCGTCACACTGTGCGAGATGGCCTTCGCCGGCCGGACGGGGCTCGACATCGAACTCGAGCCGGGACCCGCCGCCGCCCACCTTGCCACCCTGTTCGCCGAGGAGCTGGGGGCGGTCGTCCAGGTGCGGGATGCGGATGCGGGCCAGCTGGCCGGCATCCTCGGCCGCCACGGCCTCGGGGCGCTGTACCGGCGCGTGGCCCGCGTGACGGCGGGCGATGCCATCCGGATCAGCGCGGGGGGCAACCTGCTTCTCAACGAGCGCCGGGCCACCCTGCACCGGACCTGGTCAGAGCTGAGTTGCCGGATGCAGGCGCTGCGGGACAACCCTGCCGCCGCGGCAGAGGAGTGGCAGGCCAAGCTGGACCCGGCGGATCCCGGCCTCGCGCCGCTGCTCCGCTTCGACCCGGCCGAGAATCCCGCCGCGCCCCTGGTTGCCACGGCCCGGCGCCGGCCCCGCGTGGCGATCCTGCGGGAGCAGGGGGTCAACAGCCAGCTCGAGATGGCCGCCGCCTTCGGCCGGGCGGGCTTCGACGCGGTCGACGTGCACATGACCGACGTCCTGTCCGGGCGGCGGGATCTCCGGGAATTCGCCGGACTCGCCGTCTGTGGCGGCTTCTCCTATGGCGACGTGCTCGGTGCGGGCGGTGGGTGGGCAAAGTCGATCCTGCACAACCCGCGGGCCCGGGAGGCCTTCACGACCTTCTTCGCGCGCAGTGACACCTTCACCCTTGGCGTGTGCAACGGCTGCCAGATGCTGTCGGTGCTGGCCGGGCTGATCCCGGGCGCGGAGCACTGGCCGCGTTTCCTGCGCAACCGCTCGGAGCAGTTCGAGGCCCGGCTGAGCCTCGTCGAGGTGCTGCCGTCGACGTCCATCCTCCTCGAGGGCATGGCCGGCAGCCGGCTGCTGATCGCGACGTCCCACGGCGAGGGGCGCGCCAGCTTCGCACCGGGCGGCCGCGAAGCCTGCGAGGCGGCGGGTCAGATCGCGATCCGCTACGTCGACAACCAGGGCCGGCCGGCGGAGCGTTATCCGGCCAACCCGAACGGGTCGCCGGGTGGCATTGCCGGCCTCAGTTCCGCCGACGGGCGCGTGACGATCCTCATGCCCCACCCGGAGCGGGTGCACCGGACGGTGCAGCACTCCTGGCATCCCCCCGGCTGGGGAGAGGACGGCCCCTGGCTGCGCCTGTTCCGGAACGCCCGCCGGTTCGCGGGCTAGGCCTTGCGGACGGGAAGCTCCGGGTCGTCCTCGTCGATGCCGGCGGCCTGGTTGGCAAAGAAGCGCCGCACCTTGAGTGCCTGCCTGAGCTTGGCCTGGCGCACGTAGGTCTGGGTGAGCAGGTCCTTCATGGTCTCGAGCAGCACCGCCGCCTGGCGCCGGTCGCAGCCGGGTTCCGGGCGGCCAGCCTCCGGGTCGAAGATCACCCGGCGTACGGCGCTGAAGGTGGGTTCATCGATGGCGCCGAGTTCCTGCACTTCCGCTACCCGGTCGTAGACCCGCAGGCGCCCGGCCTCGCCCACGTCGTCGAACACCGCCCGGGCGGTTTGCCGGCACATGGCGGCGAACGCCTGCCACAGGCCGCCGCTGTAGCATGCCAGGGCCTCGCGGAAGCGGGCGCCCACGGCAGGCGGCAGGTAGCTCAGGCTGAAGCGCTCGGGCGGGTTCTCCACGGGCTGGGGCAGCGGGTGCAGGTCCACCCGGTCCTCGCGCCAGGCCCGGGTGCGATAGCGCAGGAACACCGGCATCTGGCAGCTGCCGCACTGGAGGACCACCCCGACCTGGGACGGCCGGGTCGCCTTCAGGCGACTGAAGGGCGGGAATGCGGTCACCGTCATCGGCCCGATGGCGGCGCAGTGGGGGCACTCGAGCGTGCCAGTGCTTCCAGCACGTTCGAAGCGGCCGTCGGCGGTGATGCTCGCAGTCATGGCTTGATCAGCGTGTCAGCGGCTTGTAGCGGATGCGATGGGGATTGTTGGCATCGTCGCCGAGGCGCCGGTGCAGGTCGGCGTCGTAGTCGGTGTAGTTGCCCTGGAACCAGGTCACCTGGCTGTTCCCCTCGAACGCCAGGATGTGGGTCGCGATGCGGTCCAGGAACCACCGGTCGTGCGAAATGACGATGGCGCAGCCCGGGAACTCCAGCAGGCCCTCCTCGAGGGCCCGCAGGGTCTCCACGTCCAGGTCATTGGTCGGCTCGTCGAGCAGCAGCACGTTGCCGCCGGACTTCAGCACCTTGGCGAGGTGCACCCGGTTGCGCTCACCGCCCGACAGCTCGCCAATCAGCTGCTGCTGCTGGGTGCCCTTGAAATTGAAGCGCCCGACGTAGGCCCGGGACGGGGTCTCGTACTTGCCGATGCGCAGGAGGTCCTCGCCACCCGAGATCTCCGCCCAGACCGTCTTCGCGTCGTCCAGGGACTGGCGGGACTGGTCCACGGCCGCGAGCTGCACGGTGTCACCAAAGCGGATCTCTCCCCCGTCGGGCTTCTCGAGGCCCGTCAGCATGCGGAAGAGGGTGGTCTTGCCGGCGCCGTTCGGCCCGATGATGCCGACGATGGCCCCGGGCGGCACCTGGAAGCTCAGGTCCTCGATCAGCAGCCGGTCGCCGTAGCCCTTGCGGAGGTGGTTGACCTCGATCACGAGGTCGCCCAGGCGGGGCCCGGGCGGGATGTAGATCTCCTGGGTCTCCTGCCGCTGCTGGTATTCCTGGGAAACGAGCTCCTGGAAGCGGGACAGGCGAGCCTTGCTCTTCGCCTGCCTGGCCTTCGGGTTGGCCCGGACCCACTCAAGCTCGGACTTGATGGTCTTCTGGCGGGCCTGTTCGGCCTTTTCCTCCAGCGCCAGCCGCTTCTGCTTCTGGTCCAGCCAGGAGGAGTAGTTGCCCTCCCAGGGGATGCCATGCCCGCGGTCGAGTTCGAGGATCCAGCCTGCCACGTTGTCCAGGAAGTACCGGTCGTGGGTCACGGCGATGACCGTGCCCGGGTAGCTCTCCAGGAATTTCTCGAGCCAGGCGACCGAGGCGGCATCCAGGTGGTTGGTGGGCTCGTCGAGCAGCAGCATGTCAGGCTCGGACAGCAGCAGGCGGCAGAGGGCGACCCGGCGGCGCTCGCCACCGGACAGGTTCTCCACCCTGGCATCCCAGTCGGGAAGTCGCAGCGCGTCGGCGGCGATCTCGAGCTTGCGCTCGATCTCCCAGCCGTTCTTGGCGTCGATCTTGTCCTGCAGCTGACCCTGCTCCTCGAGGAGCTTGTTCATCGTGTCGTCGTCGAGGGGTTCGGCGAACTTCTCGCTGATCTCGTTGAAGCGCTTCACCAGCGCCATCATTTCGCCGAGGCCTTCCTCGGTGATGTCCCGCACGGTCTTCCCGGCGGGCAGCTCGGGTTCCTGGGGCAGGTAGCCGATGCGGATCCCGGGCTGCGGACGGGCCTCGCCCTCGTACTCCTTGTCGACGCCCGCCATGATGCGAAGAAGAGTGGACTTGCCGGAGCCGTTCAGGCCGAGCACGCCGATCTTGGCGCCCGGGAAGAAGCTGAGCGAGATGTCCTTGAGGATGAAGCGCTTTGGCGGGACGATCTTGCCCACCCGGTTCATTGTGAATACGTACTGCGCCACGTGGATTCCTGTCTGCGGGACCGGGCGGTCGAACTGACCGCGTGCCGGTGAATGCGAAAGCGAAGCCACATTATCGGGCAAGGCCTCCACCTTGCATAGCTATACTCGGTCCCGACAGGGTTCGACACGGGTGATCCGCGGTGGCTGCCGGACACAATGACGTCCTCGTGCTGAAGGGGGCGAACATCGCCGCCTACGGGTTCGGCGCCGGCCACCCGTTCGGCCCCGACCGCCACGACGTCTTCCACCGGGAACTGGCCGCCAGCGGCCTCGCGGACCGGGTCACGATCGCCACGGCCGGTGAGGCCACCCATGCGGAACTGGCGGCCTTCCATACGCGGGAGCACGTCGCGGACTGGATGCCGCCGCGGCGGCGGTGGTCGGCGCCACCCTGTTCGCGATGGAGCACATCATGGCTGGCCACGCGCGACGCGCGTTCGTGCCCATCGCCGGCCTGCACCACGCGGCGCGGGACCGGGCGGCGGGCTTCTGCATCTACAACGACTGTGGCGTCGTGCTCGAGTTGCTGCGGTCGCGCCACGGGCTCGCCCGCCTCGCCTACGTGGACATCGATGCCCACCATGGGGACGGGGTGTACTACGCCTTCGAGGCGGACCCGGGCATCTGCATTACCGACATCCACGAGGATGGCCGGTACCTGTACCCGGGTACCGGCACCGCCGCCGAGCGCGGCCTGGGCCCGGCCGCCGGCAGCAAGCTGAACCTGCCACTCACGCCCGGGGCGGGCGATGACGAATTCCGGGCCGCCTGGGATCGGGCAGAGGCCCACCTCGCGGACTTCCGGCCCGAGTTCATCCTGTTCCAGTGCGGCGCGGACAGCCTGGCCGGGGATCCGCTGGCCCACCTCCAGCTGTCGGCTGGCGCCCACGGCTTCGCGGCCCGCCGGCTGTGCGCACTGGCCGACCGGTGGGCCGATGGCCGCCTGCTGGCGACCGGGGGCGGGGGCTACAACCGGCGCAACCTGGCCCTTGCCTGGACGGCGGTGGTAGGCGCCTTCGTGGCCGCCGGCGAGGCGGCCTGATCACGGCGGGACGCCGCCGGGCCGGGCCGCGCTCGGTTAGAATGAAGGGCTTTCCCCCCGCCGGAGGCCCCCATGCTCAATACCCACACCGACCTCGCCGGGTTCGACCCGGAACTGGCCCGCGCGATCCGGAGCGAGGAACGCCGCCAGGAAGAGCACGTGGAGCTGATTGCTTCCGAGAACTACGTGAGCCGGCGGGTGCTCGAGGCCCAGGGCTCGGTGCTGACCAACAAGTATGCGGAAGGTTACCCGGGCAAGCGGTACTACGGCGGCTGCCAGTTCGTGGACATCGCCGAGAGCCTGGCCATCGAGCGGGCCAAGCAGCTCTTCGGCGCCGCCTACGCCAACGTCCAGCCGCACTCCGGTTCCCAGGCCAATGCCGCCGTCTACCTGGGCCTCCTGAAGCCCGGCGACACCGTGCTCGGCATGAGCCTCGCCCACGGCGGACACCTGACGCACGGTTCGCCCGTGAACTTCTCCGGGCGCCTGTTCAACATCGTTTCCTACGGTGTCGACGGCCAGACCGGGCTCATCAACTACGACGAGGTGGCGAGCCTCGCCCTCGAGCACCGGCCGCGGATGATCATCGCCGGCTTCTCCGCCTACTCGCGGGTGGTCGACTGGCAGAAGTTCCGCGAGATCGCCGACAGCGTCGGCGCGTACCTGTTCGTGGACATGGCCCACGTGGCCGGCCTCGTGGCTGCCGGCGAGTACCCGAACCCCGTGCCGTTCGCCGACGTCACCACCACGACCACCCACAAGACGCTGCGCGGACCCAGGGGCGGCCTGATCCTCGCCCGGCCCAACGACGAGATCCACAAGAAGCTGAACTCGCTGATCTTTCCGGGCACCCAGGGCGGGCCGCTGATGCACGTGATCGCAGCCAAGGCGGTGGCCTTCCTCGAGGCGCTGCAACCCGACTTCAAGGTCTACCAGCAGGCGGTAAAGGCCAATGCCGCCCTGATGGCCCAGGTCTTGATGGGGCGGGGCTACAAGATCGTGTCCGGTGGCACCGAGAACCACATGTTCCTGCTCGACCTGATCGACAAGGACATCACCGGCAAGGACGCGGACGCCGTCCTCGACGCCGCCCACATCACCGTGAACAAGAACGCGGTGCCGAACGACCCGCGCTCGCCCTTCGTCACCAGCGGCCTCCGGCTCGGCACTCCCGCGGTCACCACCCGCGGCTTCCGCGCCGCCGAGACCCGTGCGCTGGCAGGCTGGATCGCCGACATCCTGGACGACATCCGGGATGAGCAGCGGGCCGCGAAGATCCGCCAGCAGGTGATGGAGCTCTGCGGCCGCTTCCCGGTCTACCAGTAGGCCGGCCGGCGTGGCCCGATGCACTGCCCGTTCTGCAGTCATCCGGAGACCAAGGTGATCGACTCGCGGCTGGCGGGCGAGGGCACCCAGATCCGGCGCCGGCGCGAGTGCCTGGGTTGCAGCGAGCGCTTCACCACCTTCGAGACCGCCGAGCTGGTCATGCCCCGGGTGGTGAAGCGTGACGACAGCCGGGAGCCCTTCGACGATCACAAGCTGCGCAGCGGGATGATCCGGGCCCTCGAGAAGCGGCCCGTCAGCAGCGAGGCCGTCGAGGAGGCCCTTGCCCGGGTGACCCATCGCCTGCAGACCATGGGCGAGCGGGAGGTCCCGTCCCGGCATATCGGAGACCTGGTGATGGAGGAACTGCGGGCCCTCGACGAGGTGGCTTACGTCCGTTACGCCTCCGTGTACCGGAGCTTCCAGGACGTGGAGTCGTTCCAGGAGGAGATCCGCAAGTTGAAGGAGCTCGGTGACAGGGATCGGCGCCGGGACCAGTTGCCCCTGTTGCCGGACGACACCTGATGGCCTTCACCGATACCGACCGCCGGCACATGGCCCGGGCTCTGAAGCTCGCGGCCCGGGGCCTGAATACCACGCACCCCAATCCCCGCGTCGGCTGCGTGATCGCCGACCGGGAAGACGTACTCGCGGAGGGCTGGCACGAGCGGGCCGGCGGACCCCACGCCGAGGCAATGGCATTGGCCGAGGCCGGGGTGCGGGCCCGGGGAGCCACGGCCTATGTCACCCTGGAACCCTGCTGCCACACGGGCCGCACGCCGCCCTGCACGACGGCCCTGGTGGCCGCCGGCATCCGGCGCGTGGTGTTTGGCGCGGCCGACCCCAACCCGCGGGTCAACGGCGGTGGCGAGCGGGCACTCACGGCCGCGGGCATCGAGGTTGCCGGCGGGTTGCTGGCCACGGAGTCAGCCGCGCTGAATGCAGGCTTCCTGCGCCGGATGCGCACTGGCCTGCCACTGGTGCGCACCAAGCTTGCGACCACGCTCGACGGACGCACCGCGCTGCCCGATGGCCGCAGCCAGTGGCTGACCGGTGAACCCGCCCGGCTCGATGTGCAGCGGTGGCGGGCCCGGAGTGCCGCGATCCTGACCGGTGTCGGCACCGTGCTCGCCGACGATCCTGCCCTCACGGTCCGCCAGGACGGCAAGCCGCTGCCCGAGCAGCCGCTCCGCGTGGTCGTGGATTCCACGTGCCGCACGCCGCCGGATGCGCGGCTGCTCGCCGCGCCGGGCCAGCTGCTGGTATTCACCGCCATCACCACACCCGCGAGTGCGCCTGCCGGCGCGGCACTCTTGGCGCGCGGCGCCCTGGTCGAATGCGCGCCAGGCGCCGATGGCCGGGTCGACCTCGTGACCGTGTTCCGCCGCCTTGGCGAGCTCGAGGTCAACGAGGTGTGGGTCGAGGCCGGCCCCGTGCTGAACGGCGCGCTGCTCGCCGCGGGGCTCATCGACGAGCTGATCGTGTACCAGGCGGCGAGCGTGCTCGGCCTCGGCGCCCGCGGCATGTTCGACGTGCAGCCGCCGGCATCCTTGCCGGCCACCCACCAGTTCCGCCTCGGGGAGGTCCGCCGCATTGGCGCCGACCTGCGGCTCACCTACCTGCCGGCCTCGCCGGCCGCGGAGGGCGGCTGATGTTCACGGGAATCGTCCAGGCCATTGGCGAGGTGCGTGCGGTCGAGGCGGACGGCACCGGCCGGCGTTTCACCTTCGGGCTCGGGTCCCTGGCCGCGCGCCACGCGTCGCGACCCTTCGCCCTCGGCGACAGCATTGCGGTCAATGGCGCGTGCCTCACCGTGGTGGCGGTGGACGCGGCTGCATTCGCGGCCGACGTGTCCGCCGAGACACTGCGGGTTACCACGCTCGGCCAGCTAGGGCCCGGCAGCCCCGTCAACCTGGAGCCCGCGATGACCCTCGCGGACCCCCTGGGCGGGCATCTCGTCACCGGGCACGTGGATGGCGTGGGGGAGGTCGCCGGGCGAGACGACGACGGCGGCACCGCACTCCTGCGCTTCGCCCTGCCCGAAGCACTGCGGCGATACGCCGCGCGCAAGGGGTCCATCTGCATCGACGGGGTCAGCCTCACCGTGAACGACGTGGCCGGGGACCGGGTACTCGTCACCCTGGTGCCCCACACGCTCACCCACACAATCATGCAACACTATCGCATCGGGACGCGGGTCAACGTCGAAGTGGACCTGGTGGCCCGTTACGTGGAAAGGCTGCTCGGCAGTTCATGATGACGATGGACAAACGGACACCGTGCGCGCCTGAAGGCGCTCCTGCGGGTGCGCCTTCAGGCGGCTTCAGCAGCATCCCGGAGATCATCGAGGACCTGCGCCAGGGGCGCATGGTCATCATCGTCGACGACGAGGACCGGGAGAACGAGGGCGACCTCCTCATGGCGGCAGCCAAGGTGCGCGCCGAGGACATCAACTTCATGGCCCGCTTCGGCCGTGGCCTGATCTGCCTCACGCTGACCCGGGCGCGCTGCCAGCAGCTGCGCCTGCCCTTGATGGTCAGCGACACCGATCGCCAGCACACCACCAACTTCACGGTGTCGATCGAGGCCGCGGAGGGCGTCACCACCGGGATCTCGGCCCACGACCGGGCCCGCACCGTGCGGGTGGCGGTCAGCCAGGACGCCTCGCCGGAGGACATCCGGCAGCCGGGGCACATCTTTCCCCTCATGGCCCAGTCCGGCGGCGTGCTGACCCGCGCGGGTCACACGGAGGCCGGGTGCGACCTCGCGCGGCTGGCCGGCTTCGAGCCGGCGGCCGTGATCGTCGAGATCCTCAACGAGGACGGCAGCATGGCCCGCCGGCCGCAGCTCGAGGCCTTTGCCCGGGAACATGGCCTCAGGATCGGCACCATCGCGGACCTCATCCGCTACCGCCTCCAGCACGAGGAGTCCGTCGAGCGGGTGGCCGAGCGCGTGGTCGAGACCGAATTCGGTCCCTTCCGGCTCATTGCGTACGAGGATCACGTGAGCCGGAACGTCCACCTCGCGCTCGTCCGGGGCGACCTCACCCGCCCCGAGCCGCCGCTGGTTCGCGTCCACGTCCAGGACACCCTTGGCGACGTCGTCGGTGTGCGCAGCCCGCAGCTGGGCTGGCCGCTCCGCTCGGCGATGGAACAGGTGGCCGGCGCCGGCCATGGCGTGGTGGTGATCCTGCACTATGGTGAGTCACCCCGGGATCTGCTCGCCGCCGTACGCGGCCTCGGCCCGCCCGCGGGCAAGGAGAAGAGCCCGCCGCCGGGCGGACAGGTATTGCGCAGCTACGGGACCGGCGCCCAGATCCTGCGGGACCTGGGCGTCCAGCGCATGCGCGTGCTGAGCGCGCCCAAGCAGATGCACGGCCTATCGGCCTTCGGGCTCGAGGTAGTAGAGTACGTGGACGCGCCCGCACGGCGCCCTGGTGGCTGACAGCGACCCATGCGCATCATCGAAGGACAACTGGTCGCCCGGGACATCCGCCTGGTCATCCTTGCTGCCCGTTTCAACGAGCTGGTCGTCCGGAGCCTGGTCGATGGTGCCGTCGACGCGCTCCGCCGCCACGGCGTGGCCGATGCCGACATCCACGTGGTGCGGGTTCCCGGGGCCTTCGAGCTGCCCCTGGCGGCGAAGCGGCTGGCCGGGCTGCGCAGGTACGATGGCATCGTCGCCCTCGGCGCCGTAATCCGGGGCCAGACCCCCCACTTCGATTTCGTCTGCGGCGAATGCGCCGCGGGGCTGAACCGGGTGAGCCTCGAGCATGGCCTGCCCATCGGCTTCGGCGTCCTGACCACCGACACGATGGACCAGGCCCTCGACCGGGCGGGCGGCAAGGCCGGCAACAAGGGTGCCGACACCGTCCTCGCGACCCTGGAGATGGTCACCCTGCTCAGGCAGCTGGAGGCCTGAGGGCCACGCCATGGCTGCCACCGGTCGGCACGGTTCGCGCCGCCTGCTGGTGCAGGCTCTCTACCAGCGGCAACTCGCCGGCCACGGTGCCGCCGAGATACTGGCCCAGTTCGCCGGGCAGAAGGACTTCGACAAGGTGGATGTCGGCTACTTCGGCGACCTGCTGCGGGAGATCCTCGAGGATGCGCCGGCGCTCGACAGCCTGATCGCCAGTGAAGCCGACCGGCCCATCGCGCAGCTGGACCCCGTGGAGCACGCCATCCTGTGGCTGGGCCTTGCGGAGCTGCGCAACCACCCGGAGGTCCCGGTGAAGGTGGTCATCGCCGAGGCCGTGAAGCTTGCGCGCGAATTCGGTGCCACCGATGGCCACCGCTACGTCAACGCTGTCCTCGACAGGCTCGCCGCCAAGCTGCGTCCGGCGGCGTGAGCCGGCGCCGGCTACGGTCGTGGACGAGCGCGCGCTGATCGACACCTTCTTTGCCCGCCGGCCGCCGGGCAGCGCCGGCCGGCGTGACGACGTGGTGGTGGGCATCGGTGACGATGCGGCCGTCCTGCGCTTCGACGCCGGGTACGAGCTGGTCGTGGCCACGGACACGATCGTCGAGGGCACGCATTTCCTCGCGGGCGGGCCGGCGGCGGCCATCGGCCATCGCTGCCTCGCCATCAACCTGAGCGATCTCGCCGCCATGGGTGCCGAGCCCCTCTGGTACTCGCTTGCGCTCTCGCTGCCTGCGGTCGACCCGGCCTGGCTCGAGGAGTTCGCGCGCGGACTGCACGCGTTGGCCGACCGGCACGGGGTCACCCTCATTGGCGGCGACACGGTGCGCGGGCCACTATCGGCGACAGTCACCGTGCAGGGTCGCACGCGCCCCGGGGCGGCCGTACTGCGCTCCGGTGCGCGCGCGGGCGATGGCGTCTGGGTCACGGGCACACCGGGGGATGCCGTGGCCGGTCGACTTCTGCCTCCCGGTGCCGCCGGCGACGCGGCCGACGCGCTCCGCGGCCGCTTCCTCTACCCGGAACCCCGGGTGGAGGAGGGCAGGGCGCTCGCCGGGCTCGCCACCGCCATGCTCGACGTCTCCGACGGGCTCGACGACGACCTCGGCAAGCTGCTCGCGGCGAGCGGCGTCGGCGCCGAACTGGACGCGGGCAGCCTCCCAATCAGCGACGCGCTGCGCGCGGTCCGGGGCGACGATGCCATCGCCTGCGCGCTGACCGGGGGCGACGACTACGAGCTCTGCTTCACGGCGCGGGCTGCCGACGAGGACCGCCTGCGCCGGCTCGCGACGACCTGGCCCGTGCCCGTCACCCGGATCGGTACGGTGCTGGCGGGGACCGGCCGGCGCTGGCGACTCGGTGGCCGGGACCTCCCCGTCCCGGACCGGACCTTCCGGCACTTCTGATGGCGCCGGGACCGACACCACCCGGCCTCGCCCGCCTGGTGCTCCGGGACCCGGTGCACTGGCTGGCCTTCGGGTTGGGTACCGGCCTCCTGCCCCGGGCCCCCGGCACCTGGGGCTCCCTGCTCGCGGTGGCCATCTTCTGGACCCTCCCGCCGGTGCCGCTCCCGGTCATGCTGCCGGCCCTCGCCGTGGCCTTCGTCGCCGGCTGCGTGATCTGCGGCACGAGTGCCCGCCGACTCGGCGTGCATGATCACGGAGGCATCGTCCTGGATGAGATCGTCGCGATGCTCGGTGTGCTGTCCGTCACACCGCGCAGCCCGGGCTGGACCCTCGTGGCGTTCCTCGCCTTCCGCTTCTTCGATATCGCGAAGCCCTGGCCGATTCGCGAGGCTGATCACAGATTGACCGGCGGACTGGGCATTATGCTCGATGATGTCCTGGCGGCCTTGTACGCGGCATTGGTCGTCCGGGGGGTAATGCTCCTGCCGCTCTACTGATCCCGTCAGGTCCACGCCGCATGGCCCAGCATTCGACCCCGAGCGCCGCCCCGGACGCCGCGGCCGCGGTGCCGAAGAAGATCGGCAAGTACCTGATCATCAATGAGGTGGGCCGCGGTACCACCGGCACCGTCTACCTGTCCCACGACCCGTATTTCCGGCGGGACGTCGCCATCAAGGTCTACAACACCGCCACGGACGACGACCCATCGCGGGCCAAGATTGCCCGCAAGATGTTCTTCAACGAGGCCCACATGGTGGGGATGCTCCAGCACCCCAACATCCTTCCCATCCTCGATGCGGGCGAGGAGGACGGCAAGTACTACGTCGTCATGGAGCATGTGCAGAGGGCCCGGACGCTCGAGGCCTACTGCCGGCCGGACAACCTGCTCCACGTCGAGGACGTGGTGAAGATCATCTACAAGTGCGCCAAGGCGCTGCACTACGCCCACAAGCGCGGCGTGATCCACCGGGACATCAAGCCCAGCAACATCATGCTCACGGGCGACAACGACGTCCGCATCATCGATTTCGGCATCGCCATCCTGCGCGACTCCGAGATCTCGAAGATCGAGGGCATCGCGGGTTCGCCGAGCTACATGTCCCCGGAGCAGGTGCAGGGGCACGACCTGACGCAGGCGTCCGACCTGTACTCCCTGGGAGCCGTGATGTACGAGCTACTGACCGGCTTCCGCCCGTTCCGGGCCAGCTCGCTCTCGAAGCTCCTGAACCAGATCGTCTATGCGACGCCGCCGCCCATCCACACCCTTCGCCTGGGTGCCCCCGAGGAGCTGGAGGAGATCGTGGCGACGGCGCTCCAGAAGGATCCGGCGGCCCGGTTCACCAACGGCTCCGACTTCGGTGCGCGGCTCACCCGGGTCTACCAGCAGCTGAAGAGCCAGTGGGACGGCATCGACCGGCAGGAGCACTTCGACATCCTGCGCCGGCTGTCCTTCTTCCACGACTTCTCCCAGTCCGAGATCCGGGAGCTGCTCCGGGCCAGCGAGTGGCGCGAGTACTCGGCGGGCGACGAGATCGTGCGTGAGGGCACCGCCGACGACCGCTTCTACGTGCTCGTGAGCGGCAAGGTGGGCGTGGAGAGCCACGGCAAGGCCCTGGGCGCGCTGCGGGAGGGCGACTGCTTCGGCGAGACCGGCTACGTGTCCGGCGCCCGGAGTACGGCCAGCTTCCGGGCCCAGGAGCCCGTCACTGCCCTGTCCGTGAGCTCCACGATGCTTGAGCAGGTTTCCACCGAGTGCCAGCTGCGCTTCAACAAGGTGTTCCTGCGCACCCTGATCCGCCGGCTGCAGGGTAACGGCGCCGCGGCGGAGTAAGTTCAGCCGGCGGCGGCCGCCAGGGCAGCCCGCGCCCGGTCGAAGACCCGCCGGGCGCTGTCGTCGCCGGCGGTCGCGAAGAGGCCGAGCCAGTTGATCCCGCGGGGATCGGCCGCGTGCCTGGTAAACACGCCGGCCAGCGCGGCGCGCAGCAGGGCCGCCACTTCCTCCGCACCGAGCCCGGCTCCCAGGAGGCCCTCCCGGAGCGCGGCAAGGGCCGCCTCGGGCTGGTCCCACCATACCGTCGGTCCCGGTTCGGCGCCGAAGATGTTCACCCCGGCAAACAGGGCGCTGGCAACGATGAAGTCCGCGGGCGGCACGTCGGCGGGCGCACGCCGGGCCCAGATCAGCAGCACGTCCCAGGCATCGTCACCGCGGCGGCCGAAGATGTAGTCGCCGGCGTTCACCTGGGTCGACACCGGCAGCAGGCCCGCGGGGCCGCGGCGGGTGACCCGTGCGCGCATGCGCACCGTCTCCCGCCAGATGCTGTCGGACACGGCCGGCGGCAGCGGGTGCTCCCGGCCCATGTGCTGGTCCTGCCAGACGTGCAGCTGCGGGCCGCCCTCGTACACGTGCAGTTCGTGCCCCTCGAACCACTCGGCGGCCAGCACTGGCAGCACCGTCGGGCCACGCCAGCTGGCGACGGTGACGTCGGCCTGGCCCAGCGGTTCCATGACGAGCGCCGGGTCCATCGCGAAGAAGGCGGCGAAATCGGCGTGGACTTCCCGCACCTCGGCGGCGGCGCCGGTGGCATCCTTCGCCACGTTGAGGATGAAGGACACGTCGGGACGACCGCCCGCGAGCCCGACGCCGACCTTGAAGACGATGGTGGCCGAGCCTTCCTTGATCCACCAGAGCTCCAGCCGGGAGATCTCTGCGACGCTGGCCACCGACCCCGCGGCCCGGGCGCGGCGCGGGTTTCCCGCCGGGTTCCGCAACACCCGGTCGACCAGTTCGACCAGCCGCCCGTAGGGCAGGGCGCCCGGGCCGGCCGGGCGGGCGAGGAAGTCCATTGCGGCGCGCACGATGGCCTGGGGACCGATGGCTGCGGCGCTGTCCACCGCCGCCTTCAGCGCCTCGAGCACCGGGCGGTCCCCGGGCGCCACGTCCGGCAGGCCCTGGTGCATCGCTGCCTCCCGGAGCCGGGCGAGGTAGCGGTCGGTGGGGCCCTGGCAGGCGACGTTCAGCGCGAAGGCCACGTCGAGACCCAGCCGGGCCATGGCGGCGTGCAGCGCAGGCCGGCTCACGCCCGGCATTCGCCCGAGGGCCCGTTCCGTGTCCGGCGTCAGCGCCTGGACGCCCGGCCCCCGCGCCTGGCCCGTCGCGTCCGCGACGTAGGCGAGCTCGCGCTCGTCGCCGAAGGTGACCCGGACCGGGAAGGGGTGGCTGCCAATGGCGCTGGACGTGAAATCGGGCATGGGGCGCTCGCGGGGAACTCGGGAGACGGGGACTCTACAGGAGACGCCGATACTGGCCTATCCTCGGGGCAGCCATGCTCATCGAACCCCGCCGCGCGGCGCCCGGCGCCTTGCGCCGCTGGAGCTTCCAGGCCCTCGGCCTCATCCGCCGGGGGGTCGGCGTATGGCTCGGCCTCATCGTGTTGCTGTGCCTCGGGATCTTCGCCGGCCAGCGCCTGCCCCTCGTGAGCGGGTTGCTGGCCCTCATGGCGTTCTTCGGCAGCGTGCTCATCGCCGCCCGGCTCGACGAAGCGAACGAACCCACGATCAGCGACATCCTGCTGGCATTGCGCCAGCACGGCCGGACCCTGCTGGCCTTCTCGGCGGTGATCACCGCCGCCGGTGCGCTCGTGTGGATCCTGGTGCTCGCGCGTCCCGAGGTGCCCTGGTGGAACGTCGTCTACACGGAGCGGAACATCGTCGAGGTACTCTCGGCGCACTGGTTCGTCGCGCTCCGCCAGGTGTTCGTCTACTCCGCCTACGCACTGGGGCTGCTGTTCTTCGGTCTCAACATCCCCGGGCTCACCGCCTTCCTGCAGTTCCCCTGCACGACGCTGCTGGGCTTGCCCTTCCGGGATGCATACCGCGCGGCGGCCGCGGCGCAGATGAAGAACCTGGGGCCCATGCTCGGCATCGGCCTCCTCTTCATCGTCCTGCCGGTGGTGGCAGTGGTGCTGATGCCGCCGGCCGTGCCGGTGCTGTACTGCTATCTCGGCGCGCTGGCCTACGTGGCGTTCCGGGAGATATTCCTGGGCATCGACGCGAACCGGGAGCGGGTCAGGGCTGGTCGTCGTCCGGCCCTTCGTCCGGATCCTCTCCCGGGTCTCCGTCGTCGTCCCGCCCGCCGGCCGGGAAGTCCTTCAGTTCCCCGTCCATCAGCACCTGCACCCGCTGCTCCGCGTCCTTGAGGGCGCCCTGGCATTCCCGGCTCAGCTTCACGCCGCGCTCGAACTCCTTCAGGGACTTGTCGAGGGGCAGCTCCCCGGACTCGAGCCGGGCGACGATCGCCTCGAGTTCGGCGAGGCTCTTCTCGAGGTCGATGGCCGGGGCGGGGGACGGGCGACGGGGCTTGTTCATCCGGATCCGGGGCGGCAGCGAAAGAGGCGGCGAGGTTTGCACAGGGCAGCGGGACGGTCAAACCGGTTGACACCGCCGTCCCGGGCCACCAATACTTAGACCAAGTCTAAACAACCAAGGAGATACGCACGTGGCGCTCAAGGGCAGCAAGACCGAAGGCAACCTCAAGGCCGCATTCGCCGGCGAATCCCAGGCCAACCGCCGCTACCTGTATTTCGCGGCCAAGGCCGACGTGGAAGGCTACAACGACGTGGCCGCCGTGTTCCGCTCCACCGCGGAGGGCGAGACCGGCCATGCCCATGGCCATCTCGACTACCTGAAGGAGTCCGGGGATCCCGCCACCGGCCTGCCGATCGGTTCGACCGCCGACAACCTGAAGGCCGCCATCGCCGGCGAGACCCACGAGTACACCGACATGTACCCGGGCATGGCGAAGACCGCGCGGGACGAGGGCTTCCGCGAGGTCGCCGACTGGTTCGAGACCCTGGCCAAGGCCGAGCGGTCCCACGCCAACCGGTTCCAGAAGGCCCTGGATACCCTCGGCAAGTAAGGTTCCATCCGGAGCGGCCGGCGGCCCCCCGGGGCCGCCGGCCGTCGCCGCAGGCGTATCACCCGGAGGATCTTCATGGCCACCCGCGAAGGCAGCCTCGACGCCCCCACGCGCCATCCCCTCGACTGGCAGTCCCCCGACTTCTGGAACAAGGCCTCCCTCGAGAAGGAACTCGAGCGGGTCTTCGACATCTGCCACGGCTGCCGCCGCTGCTTCAACCTCTGCAACGCGTTCCCCACCCTGTTCGACGCGGTGGATGAGTCGCCCACCGGCGAGCTCGACGGCGTGCCGAAGAAGGTCTTTGCCGACGTCGTCGACCACTGCTACCTCTGCGACATGTGCTACATGTCCAAGTGCCCCTACGTGCCGCCCCATCCCTTCAACGTGGATTTTCCCCACCTCATGCTCCGCGCCAAGGCGGTACGGTTCCGGGAGGAGGGCGCGCCCCTGCGCAGCCGGATCCTCTCCGCCACCGACCAGGTGGGCAGCATCGCCGGCATTCCCGTCGTAGCCGAGGTAGTGAATGCGGTGAATGGCAACCAGGTGGGCCGGCTCCTGCTCGAGAAGGCCCTGGGCGTGGCCCGGGACGCCCCGATCCCCCGCTACGAGAGCGACACGGCCCGCAGCCGCCTCGCCCGCCAGAAGGTTCCTGCGCTGCCGGTGGAGGCCGTGAACGGCACCAGCGGCAAGGTAATCCTCTACACCACCTGCTATGGCAACCGGAACCTGCCGGCCATGGTCGAGGACCTGGCGGCCGTCTTCCGGCACAACGGCATCACCGTGCAGCTCGCCGCTGTCGAGCAGTGCTGTGGCATGCCGAAGCTGGAGCTGGGTGATCTCGATTCAGTCGCGAAGGCGAAGGACGCCAACATCCCCGAGCTCGCCCGGTGGGTGGCCGAGGGCTGGGATATCGTGGCGCCGGTGCCTTCCTGCGTGCTGATGTTCAAGCAGGAGCTGCCGTTGATGTTCCCGGCTGACGCAGAGGTGCAGGCGGTCGCACGGGCGTTCTTCGACCCGTTCAACTACCTCCACCTGCGCCACAAGGCCGGGAAGCTCCGCACGGATTTCACGACGCCGCTGGGCAAGGTGGCGTACCACGTTCCCTGCCATCTGCGCGTGCAGAACATCGGCCTCAAGACGCGCGATGTGCTCCAGCTCGTGCCGGGGACGACGGTCGAGGCCATCGAGCGCTGCTCGGGCCACGATGGCACCTACGGCGTCAAGAAGGAATTCCGGGCCGCCTCGGTGAAGATCGCGACGCCGGTGGTCGAGCAGGTGGCCGCCGCCGGCGCCGACCACTTCTGCAGCGACTGCCCCATGGCCGGCGCCCAGGTGGCGGGGATTGCCGACCGGGTCGATCACCCGCACCCCATCGAGCTCCTGCGCCGGGCGTACGGCATCTGAGCGAGCACCCATGGACAGACTGACCGTCGCCGACCTCCACCCCCTGGAGACCTACGCCCGCCTGCGCCCCGAGTTCCGGGCCCGGGTCATCGAGCACAAGGCCCACCGGCGCCTGGCCCTCGGCGAACACCTCACCCTGGCCTTCGAGGACCGGCTCACGATGCACTACCAGGTCCAGGAAATGCTTCGGGCCGAGCGCATCTTCGAGCCCGCCGACATCCAGGCCGAGCTGGATGCCTACAACCCCCTGATTCCCGACGGCACCAACTGGAAGGCAACGCTGCTCATCGAGTACGCCGACGAAGGCGAGCGTCGGGCCGCACTGGCCCGCCTGCGCGGCCTGGAGGACCGGGTCTGGGTCCAGGTCGGCGACCACCCGCGCCTGTTCGGCATCGCCGACGAGGACCTCGAGAGGGCCAACGACACCAAGACCTCCGCGGTGCATTTCCTGCGCTTCGAACTGCCGGCCGCGGCCATCGCGGCCCTGCGCACCGGGGCCAACCTCGCGGCGGGCGTCGACCACCCGGGGATGCGGCTCGAGGTCGACGCCGTGCCTGACCTTCTCCGTGAGTCGCTGATCGCCGACCTCGCCTGACGCCAGCAACGGCTTTTCTTGCTAAATCCGCCGGGTACTCTAAGATTCCGCCCGTTGTTGCGCGCCTGACTTCCTCCCAGGGATGGGGAGTTCCCTGACTGCCAATGGCCAAGAGCTACGAAGCTGCCGACATCGAGGTCCTGAGCGGCCTTGATCCCGTGCGCCGGCGCCCCGGCATGTACACGGACACCAGCCGTCCGAATCACCTCGCGCACGAGGTGATCGACAACAGCGTCGACGAGGCGCTGGGCGGGCACTGCCAGCGGATCGACGTCAAGCTCTTCGCCGACGGCTCCCTCGAGGTGGCGGACGACGGGCGCGGCATGCCGGTCGACAAGCACCCGGTCGAGAAGATGCCCGGCGTCGAACTCATCCTCACGCGGCTCCATGCCGGCGGAAAGTTCTCCGGCAACAACTACAAGTACTCGGGCGGCCTCCACGGCGTCGGCGTTTCCGTGGTGAACGCGCTCTCGAAGAACCTGGAGGTCTGGATCCGGCGGGACGGCCACGAGTACAACATGAGTTTCCGCAACGGCGAGCGGGCCGGAAAGCTGGAGCAGGTGGGTACCGTCGGCAAGGGCAGGACGGGGACCACGCTGCGCTTCTGGCCAGACCCCAGGTTCTTCGATTCCGACAAGTTCGCCGTCAACGACCTCAAGCATGTGCTGCGGGCCAAGGCCGTGCTGTGCCCCGGCCTCAAGGTGACCTTCGAGGTCGAGAAGGGCGGGGAGCGCCACGAGTGGCTGTACGAGGGTGGACTCGGCCAGTACCTGGCGGAGAGCCTGCCTGACACCGAACTCGTGCCGTCCGCGCCCTTTGCCGCCAGCATGCAGGGCGAGAGGGAGGAGGTGGAATGGGCGATCGCCTGGGGAGACACCGGGGGGCCAGCGATCAACGAGTCCTACGTGAACCTGATCCCGACCGCGCAAGGCGGCACCCACGTCGGCGGGCTTCGCACCGGCCTCACCGATGCCCTCCGGGACTACTGCGAGTTCAGGAACCTGGTGCCCCGGGGCGTCAAGCTGTCCCCCGACGACGTCTGGGACGGCCTCCAGTACGTCCTCTCGGTGAAGATCCAGGAGCCGCAGTTCTCGGGCCAGACCAAGGAGCGACTCAGCTCCCGCGAGTGCGCCACCTTCGTGGGCGGGGTGGTGAAGGACTCCTTCTCCCTGTGGCTGAACCAGCACACCGATGCCGGCGACCAGATCGCGGCCCGCGCCATCGAGGCCGCCCAGCGCCGCTCGAAGGCAGCGAAGGTGGTGGTCCGGAAGAAGATCACCAGCGGTCCGGTGCTGCCGGGCAAGCTGGCGGATTGCACCAGCACCGACCCGGAGCGCTGCGAGGTCTTCCTGGTGGAGGGCGACTCGGCCGGCGGGTCGGCCAAGCAGGCCCGGGACCGGGAGTTCCAGGCAGTGCTGCCCCTGCGAGGGAAGATCCTCAACACCTGGGAGGTGGACCAGGGTGAACTGCTCGCCTCCCAGGAGATCAGCAACATCAGCCTCGCCATCGGCGCGGAGCCCGGCAGCACCGACCTCACCGGGCTTCGCTACCACAAGGTGTGCATCCTCGCCGACGCCGATTCGGACGGCCTGCACATTTCCACGCTCATCTGCGCACTCTTCGTTCGCCACTTTCCCGAACTGGTCCGGGCCGGCCACGTCTACGTGGCGATGCCTCCGCTGTTCCGGATCGACGTGGGCAAGGATGTCTACTACGCGCTGGACGAGGCAGAGCGCCAGGGCGTGCTCGACCGGCTGGTCGCGGAAGGCGTTCGCGGCCGGCCTACGGTCACGCGATTCAAGGGCCTTGGCGAGATGAACCCGATGCAGCTCCGCGAGACGACGATGCTGCCGGAGTCGCGGCGCCTGGTGCAGCTCACGGTGGACGCGGCGGACGATACCGAGCGCCTGCTCGACATGCTGCTCGCGAAGAAGCGCTCTGGTGACCGCCGGACCTGGCTCGAGACCAAGGGCAACCTGGCCGAGATCTGAGGCAGATGGGAACCCGTAAATCCGCCGGCAAGTCCGGCAAGACCCCGCCCTCCAACGTGGCCCAGAGCCGCCTGCAATTCGACAACGTCGAGACGTTGCCGCTGCGGGTATTCACGGAGAAGGCCTACCTCGACTACTCGATGTACGTCATTCTCGACCGGGCCCTGCCGCACATCGGCGATGGCCTGAAGCCGGTCCAGCGGCGGATCATCTATGCGATGAGCGAGCTTGGTTTGCTCGCGGCCACCAAGCACAAGAAGTCCGCCCGCACGGTAGGCGACGTGATCGGCAAGTTCCATCCCCATGGCGACTCCGCGTGCTACGAGGCCATGGTGCACATGGCCCAGGGCTTCTCCTACCGCTATCCCATCGTGGACGGCCAGGGGAACTGGGGCTCCGCCGACGACCCGAAGTCCTTCGCGGCCATGCGCTACACCGAGGCCCGGCTGACACCCTACGCGGCCACGCTGCTCGACGAGCTGGCGCAGGGCACCGTGGAGTGGGTGCCCAACTTCGATGGCACGCTCGACGAGCCGTCGCTGCTGCCGGCCCAGCTGCCGAACCTCCTGCTGAACGGGACGAGCGGCATCGCGGTGGGCATGTCGACCGACATTCCGCCGCACAACCTGCGCGAGGTCGTTACGGGCCTCGTGCGCCTGCTGGAGGAACCGGAGACCACGGTCAGGCAACTCTGCCAGCACATCAAGGGTCCGGATTTCCCCACGGGTGGTGAGCTCGTCACCCCCCGTAAGGAGCTCCAGGACATCTACGCCACCGGCAACGGGACCCTGCGGCTTCGTGCCACCTGGGAGCGGGAAGACGACGACATCATCATCACGAACCTCCCGTACCAGGTCTCCGGCAGCAAGGTGCTGGAGCAGATCGATGCCCAGCGCCAGGCCAAGAAGCTGCCTCTGGTCGAGGACCTGCGGGACGAGTCCGACCACGAGAATCCCACCCGGCTCGTGATCACGCCGAAATCCGGCAAGGTGGACGCGGAGGCGCTGATGAGCCACCTCTACGCCACCACCGACCTCGAGCGCACGCTGCGGGTCAACCTCAATGTAATAGGGCTCGACGGGCGGCCCGCGGTGCGGGACCTCAAGTCCCTGCTGGCGGAGTGGCTGCAGTTCCGCACCGCCACCGTGAAGCGCCGCCTCGAATTCCGCCTCGCGCGGGTCGAGGAGCGGCTGCACATCCTCGAGGGCCTGCTGATTGCGTACCTCAACATCGACGAGGTCATCCGCATCATCCGCAAGGAGGACAAGCCGAAGGAAGTGCTGATGAAGCGCTTCCGCATCACCGACGTGCAGGCCGAGTCGATCCTCAACCTCAGATTGCGCCAGCTGGCCAAGCTCGAGGAGATCGAGATCCGCACCGAGCAGGCGGAGCTGGCGAAGGAGCGCGAGGGACTGCAGCAGATCCTGAAGAGCGCCGCGAAGCTCCGTAACCTCATCCGCGATGAATTGCTGGCCCTGGCGGAGAAGCATGGCGACAAGCGCCGGACGGCAATCGTCGAGCGCGAGGCCGCCCAGGCCATCGCCGAGACCGACCTGGTGGCGAGCGAGCCGGTTACCGTGGTGCTGTCCGCCAGCGGCTGGGTGCGTGCGGCCAAGGGCCACGACATCGATCCCGCCGCCCTGAGCTACAAGGCGGGTGATGGCTTCCTGGCTGCCGCGGCCGGGCGCAGCACCCAGCTTGCTGTCTTCCTCGACAGCGCTGGCCGTGCCTACTGCCTGCCGGCGCACTCCCTGCCCTCCGCCCGGGGCCAGGGCGAACCGCTCACGGGCAGGCTGAATCCCGCCCCGGGGGCGAGCTTCCGCGGCGTGTTGCTTGGTGATCCGGAGATGCGCTGCCTGTTGGCGACCAGCGCAGGCTACGGCTTCTTCGTGCGCCTCGGCGAACTCCATTCCCGGAACCGGGCAGGCAAGGGCTGTCTCAAGGTGCCCGAGGGCGGCGAGGTGCTCATTCCGGTGCCCTTCAGCGGTGCCACGTTCCCGGGCGAGGCGCTGGTGGCCGCGCTCAGTTCCGAGGGCCGGCTGCTGGTTTTCCCGGCCGCGGAGCTGCCCGAACTGCCGCGGGGCAAGGGCAACAAGATCTTCGGCATTTCGTCCCGCAAATTCCGTGACGGCGAAGAAAGACTCGCGGCTGTCGCCGTGCTCCAGCCGGAGCAGTCCCTGCTCCTCGCAAGCAACCAGCGCACCATGACGCTGGCGCCCAGGGACCTCGCGGAGTACCGGGGTGCGCGGAGCCAGCGGGGCGGCCTCCTGCCCCGGGGCTGGCGGAAGATCGACCGGGTGGCAGTCTCGGGCTGAGCTCAGCCCTGGCGGTTACCCTTGCGGCCGCCTGCCTCGCGCAGTCGCGACTCGCTGATCTGGGTCGGGTCGTCGAAATCCTGGCCGAGCGCTTCACGTACCGCCGACATGTCGAGCACCTGGCTTGCCGTCAGCTCCTCCTCGTAGTCGCGCTCGAGCAGCGTCAGGGCCTCCAGCAGGGTCTGCGCCTGCTGCTGGTCCTGGGTCGCCGACCGGGCGAGTGTCTTCAGGTCGACGGTCGGTGACTGCATGGTCGGTTCCAGGTTCGGACGTGGCTGCTCCACGGTCGAGCCCGGCAGGTCTTCCAGTTCCCCGGCCGGCTCGCCGACCAGGAAGTCGACGTCACCCGTGGCCGCTGGCGGCGTATAGCCGTCCGGGTCGGCCAGCAGGCTGCGGGCGGCGACGGTCTTCTCGGCCTCCAGGCGCTTCTGGATCGTGGTGTCGGTGCCGTCGAACAGTTCCTCCAGCTCGGAGGTGATGTCCTCCGCCGGCGCGGGCGCCATCATGCTGGCGGTTGGTGACTGCTCTTCGTCCCTGGCGTCGGTGGCGAACTCTGCCGCCAGCGGGTCCTCATGGGGCGTGAAGGAAACGGTGAGGCCGGGCTCGACCGTCCGCGTGACCAGTGGCGGAACCGCCGCCGCGACCGCGGTTGCCGGCGAGTCATCGGTCTCGCGCGGTGCCGCCCCGCGGGCGACTGGCCTGGAGACCGGCCGGCGCCCCCGGAACCAGAGGAAGCTGCTGACCAGCAGGCCGAAGACGATGCCGGCGCCGGCGGCAAGGAACGGGCTCGGTTCGGCGGTCGCCGGTTCCGGCCGCCGGTCAGGCGCAGCGGCCTTGGCTGCGGTGGCAACCGTGGCCGTGGGGGCGACGACTGGCGGAGCCTCCGTGGCGTCGACGGTGGCCACCGTCGGAGTGACCGCAGGGTCCGTGGCGGGCAGTACGGGTACGGACTCGAGCACCGGCGGCAGGGCCGGTTCGGGACCTGAGGGCTCCACGGGAGCCACCGGCTCGCTGGCTGGCGCGACCGTCGCCACGGCAGGCTCGAGCGCGCCGGGAATGGAGATCTCGCTGCCCAGCTTGATGAGGTTCGGATCGTTGCGGATGAACGCTGCCGGGTTGGCGCGCCAGATCGCCTCGATCATGGCCTTGAGCGGCACCTGCCGGCCCTGCACGCGCGCGGCGATACCGGACAGGGTATCGCCCTCGGCGACTCGATACGTGCTTTCCGACTCGATCCGGCCGGCCGGCCGGGCGGGCGCTGGGCGTGCCGCGCGTGCCGCCGGCGCGGGCGTGCCGGCCGTTGCAGCCACCGGGACCGCGGTCGTCACCGTCGCCGGTGCTGCCGCGGCTGCAGCCATCACCGTGCCTGGCAGGTCCAGCATCAGGACGTACTGGCGAACGAGGATCGGCGTCCCCGGGCACTGTACCTCGAGGGCCAGTGCATACATGGGCTCGTAGAGGGGCTCGGGGCTGGTGACCCGGAGTTCGTAGGCGCCGGCCCGGGCCACGTCCGGGGCACTCACCGTCGCACCCGGCACGGTGCGCAGCTCGTCCGCCGGCGGCCGGCCGGTCGTCACGCCGCTGGCAGCCAGGGACTCGCCGGCTTCGAGGCGCACCGGGACCGTGGCCTCGAGCCGCTGGCCAAGGGCCGACTGCACGTTGACGTCGCCGAGGGTGATGGCCTGGCCGGCAGGGGCCAGAACCAGCAGCAGGGAGCCGGTCAGCGCGGGACACCCGCTCACCTGCCGTATGGCGTCGCGGAGCCGGTGGCTGGCGGTTCGAACTGGCTGGCGCACGCGCATGGGATGGCCCTGGAGTCCCTTTATGACAACCGCTAAGAGACCATCTGGAGGCTGCCGGGGATACGACCCAGGTCTCGTTCTGTTATGTCGTGGCACGTCACGGTCGCGGTGGGCGTGCGGAGTGTGATTCCTGGCACGTCGTGGCGTCAGCCGGCGGCCTGCTGGCCCTGGGCCGGGGACTCGCCGAGCACCAGCCCGTGAGTCTGGGTGAAGTTGCCCTGCACGAACGCAATGCCGAGCTGCCAGAGCACGGCCATGGTGTTGGCGTTCTCGACCCGCTCCGCGATGGTCTTGATCTTGAGCTCCCGGGCCCGGGCCGCGATGTCCCCCACCTTTCGCTGCAGGTCCTTGTCCCGGTGCAGGCCCTGCATGAGGCTGCCGTCGACCTTCACGAACTGCATCGGGATGTGGCCAAGCAGCTGGGTGGAGTCGCGCCCCGTTCCCAGGTGGTCGATGGCGAACAGGAAGCCGTTTTCCCGCAGTTTCTCCGCCAGGGTCTTGCTCTGCTTCAGCTGCTGGAGCGCCAGTTCCTCGCTGATCTGGAAGCACACCTGGCCCGTCCGCAGGCGGGTGCTCTGTGCCCGGGCCTTCAGCCACTCGAGCAGTGAGTCGTCGAGTACCGAGTCCCGGGACAGCCGGACGAACACCAGGTTGGGCTGGCGGGCCACGCAGAACGAGAATGAGGCGCCGATCACCCAACGATCGATGTTCTTCATCATGTGGGCGCGCTCGGCTGCCGGAATGAAGTCGGCCGGCAGCACAGGCTCGCCCTGCTCGTCGATCAGGCGCACCCGGGTGTCGAGCACGCCCTGGACCTCCTCATGGAGTCCCACCACGGGCTGGTGCACGAGGCGCAGCCGGTTCTGCATCAGGGCGGCGCGAATGCGCGCGATCCACAGCGTGTCAGTCTGGCGAAGCCGCTCCGTCACGGTGGTGCTGTCGCTCAGGACCACCCGGTTGCCTCCCTGGTCGCGACCCTTGCGGCAGGCAGCTTCCGCCTCGGCAAGAAGCTGGGCGGGATCCTGGTCCGATGGCCGCACCTCGCACAGGCCGATCGTGCAGGACATCGACGTGGACTGGGTCTCGACCTCGAAGACCTGGTTGGCCACGGCCTTGCGTAGCTGGTTGGCCCAGGCCTGAACGTCGGTCATCGTTCCGCGCTCGAGCAGCACGGTGAACATCGTGCCCCCGAAACGCCCGTAGAGGTCGCCGGGTTGCATCAGTTCCCGGAGGATCTCGGCGAGCCGCATGAGCAGGGCTTCGGTGCCGAGCAGCCCGATGTCCGACTGTACGCGCGCGAAGTGATCCGGCCGTATGTAGGCGAGGGCCCGGATGCCGCCCTCCTGCTGGCGGGCCAGGCGACCGGTCAGCTGCTCGAGGAAGTAGTGGCGGAGGTAGAAGCCGGTGGACGGGTCCCGGGCCACGGCATTTTCGAGCAGCTCCTCCGGGGGCTGCTCTGCCGGCCGGTCGCCGGGCACGATGACCCGCACGCCGGGCTCGCCGTCCACCGTGACACGCTTCAGGCGGAGTTCGAGTGGCACCTCAGATTCGTCGCGGGCATAGGCAACCACCGGCAGGACGTCATCTTCCTGCCACTTCTCCTTCAGGCAGGCGACCAGGGCCCCCTTCAGCGTCGCCTGGTCGGCTTCCCGGAAGAGGTCCATGAACGGCTGGCCGACCAGTTCGTCCTCGGTAGCGAAGCCCAGCAGTGCCGCCCAGGCCGGGTTCGCGGCGATGACGATGCCCTCGTGGATGTCCGCGATCGCCTCGGAGGCGCCGGTCATCAGGCTGCGCAGTTCCTGCTTGTATTGGCGCGCAGAGCTGAGGACGCCCTCCAGCGCCTGGCGAAGACGGTGGGAGTGAAGCTCGCGGCCGACGACGGCGCGCAGCCGCTCCCGGTTCGCAAGCGATACCACGTCACGGGCCCCTCGGCCCATGGCGGTGGCGATTCCGGCCTCGTCCACGTGGCCCTGTACGACGAGCAGCGGTGGGGGTGGCTGGCACTGGCTGATGGCCGCGGCCACGGCGGCGAGCTCGGTCTCGGTATCGCCGTCGAAGTAGAGAACGAGTTCAGGAGGGGCGACCTTCAGCTGGTCGCCGAGCGTCGCAAGGTCGTTCAGGCGCAGGCAGTGGACGGGATGACCGCTGTCCCGGAGGATGGAGTTGATCGTGGTGGCGTGGTCGTCGCTGCGGCTGACGACGACCAGCGGAATGCCAACAGAGCTGCCCAACGCCACACCTGCCGAGTCCCTGAACGAGACGGGATTCTGACGGCGGTGGCCGGGTCCTTATGTGACCGCCATCCGATTATGTGGCGCCGCCGGAATTATGTCGCGCCGAAGGGCGCCAGTGCGGACTTCGCGGGCTCACCGGGGACCTCGCGCACGAGTTTCGGTACGAGGTAGCCCGGGAGGATGCGCGTGACCGCCGCAAGCAGCGTCACGGCCGCTGCGTCTTCCACCGCGAAGTGCGAGGCGCCGGCCACGCGGTCGAGCTGGTGCAGGTAGTAGGGCAGGGCTCCGGCGTCGAACAGCGCCCGCGAGAGGTCGGCGATCGCGGCTGGCGAGTCGTTGATGCCTGCGAGCAGCACGGACTGGTTGAGTACCGGCCCGGCCGTGGCCAGGGCGCGTATGGCCTCGGCGGCTGCGGGGCCTATCTCGTTGGCGTGGTTGGCGTGGATGACGATGGCCAGCCGCTTGCGCAGCCCCTGCAACAGCCGGAGCAACCGCTGGTCCACGCGCTCCGGAAGCACTACCGGCACCCGGGAGTGCAGGCGGATCCGCTGGACGTGGGGCAACCCGTCCAGCTGGCCGAGCAGCGCCTCCAGTCGGCCCTCGGCGAGGACCAGCGGGTCACCGCCGCTCAGGATCACTTCCTCGAGCGACGGATCCGCCGCAATGGCCTCGAGGGCGGCGTCCAGGTTGCCCGCCGTCGCACTCTGCTCCCCGTAGGGATAGTCCCGGCGGAAGCAGTAGCGGCAGTGGACCGCGCAGGCGCCCGTG
The DNA here is from genome assembly GCA_937958785.1 of uncultured Gammaproteobacteria bacterium. Taxonomy (GTDB): domain Bacteria; phylum Pseudomonadota; class Gammaproteobacteria; order Steroidobacterales; genus SHZI01. The sequence continues at coordinate 42,650 of CALGMY010000173.1, forward strand.
GTCACGAGGAGCGCACGACCCCGGTACTTCTGCAGCAGCCCCGGCGTGCGGGCGCTCGCGAGGTCACCGACCGGGTCGCTGACGAAACCCGGCACCGGCCGACCCTCCGCGACGAGGGGCAGCACCTGGAGAAGCAGGGGATCCCGCGGGTCGCCGGGGCGCATGCGGGCCACGAAACCCCGGGGGACCCGCAGCGGGAAGGGGGCGTGGGCCAGGATCCCCAGGCCGGTCGCGGGCAGGTCGAGGGCCGCGAGCAGCGCGGCCGGGTCCCGGTAGCCCCGGGCCAGCTCCGCCTGCCAGGGCGCCGGGCCATCGGGAGTGGTGTGGGTGTCGGGTGTCGCGGCCTGCATGGATCACGCTAGAATAACCGGCTATTCCAACGAATGGATTCCCGATGGCCAGTTACAGCGCAAGCGATCTCCGGGGCGGCAGCAAGGTCCTGATCGACGGCGACCCCTGCACGGTGGTGGACAACGAGTTCGTCAAGCCCGGCAAGGGCCAGGCCTTCAACCGCGTGCGCATCCGCAACCTCCGCACCGGCCGGACCGTGGAGAAGACCTACCGCAACAGCGATTCCATCGAGGGCGCCGACGTCCTCGACCGGCCCATGCAGTACCTCTACAACGACGGCGACCTCTGGTACTTCATGGACCCGGATTCCTTCGAGCAGCTGCCCGCGTCGGCAACCGCGGTCGAAGACGCCCGCCAGTGGCTGCGTGAGCAGGACACCTGCACGGTCACCCTCTGGAACGGCGTGCCATTGACGGTCGCCCCGCCCATCTTCGTCGAGCTCAAGATCGTCGAGACCGATCCCGGCGTGCGCGGCGACACTGCGACCGGCGGCCTGAAGCCGGCGCGCCTCGAGACCGGTGCCGTGGTGAAGGTCCCGCTGTTCATCAACGAAGGCGAGGTCATCAAGGTCGATACCCGCACCAGCGCCTACGTATCCCGGGTGAAGTAGGCCTGCCGTCACGGTGCCGGCAGCGGGAAGCTCACCGTACTGCCGACGTCTGGCAGCCCCAGTAGCAGCATCACGACCCGGTCGAAGCCCACGGCGACCCCGGAGCACTCCGGCAACCCGTGGCGCATCGCAGCCAGGAGCGCCGGATCGGGCTCCACGTCCGGAAGGCCGAGCCGACGGCGGACCTCCCGGTCGGCGGAGAAGCGGCG
>CALGMY010000174.1 GCA_937958785.1 uncultured Gammaproteobacteria bacterium
GAGAATTGGGGAGTTACTTACTACGATATTCAGGCTGGCGAATTTGGTGACTTCGCATACAAGTACGCGGGATACCTGCATGACACGGGCCTACGCGGCGCCATCCTTGAACTCCAATTCGGGGGTGACCCTGATGGACTACGGTACGTTCAGACGGTCCAAGCAACCGAGCTTGGGAACCAGCGAGTCTTTATTGACGCCGACGAAGGATCGGTTCTTTATCCAGACCACGGACCCGGCCGCTTCTACGACACTCCCGGGCGTATGGGACCTGTCACGTGGAAAGCTGAGACATCGCTCGTGGCGCCGACCCCGGGAGGCGGCTATCGCCGGGTAGCCACTTTTAGCTGGGGGTTCACCGTCGGCGCCGGCAGTCGCGTCTCACTGATGCCGCTTGTGCCGTTAGAAATGCCATCGGACTTTCATCGGATAGCAATTGGCCAGGCGCAATGACTGCTGGTCGCATAGTCGTGGCTCTCGCAGTACTGGGCGCTATCTCGGCATGCCAATCGGCAAGGTCTCCATTCTTGCCGGTTGACTTCATCAATGGAGAGCCTCCGGACGCCTCTGTCCCAGAGTGGATCCGGTTCAGCATCCAGGGTGACCGCGACCGCATGCTGCCGATAGTGTGGATCTCGACGATGAACTTTCCGAAGGAGTTCCCGGAATTCGTAGTTGTCCTGAAGTCGCAGGAGTACGCAGCACTATCCCAATTCGTGCGATCCAACAGGTGCCATGTCGAACAGACGCTCCCCATACCTCGAATGCTTCAGTCAACCGAATACAGTCAGGGCAAGACCGAGATTCTCTGTCGGTTCACACCACACGGAGCATGCATCTACTTGGAAAGGATACTTCTCCTTCCTGAAATTTCGTGGCCCCTCAATTCGTCTGAACCGATTCGCAAGCAAGCGGCCGAACTGGGTTGCCTGTTGGCGCAAGAGTAGACCGAGGATTTCTGAATTGGAGTTGAACCAGCATCGAGAGCTTGCTGCGAGGCACATGATGGGCAGGTACCGCTTGCCTCGGCTCGAAGTCGTCTAGCATGGATCGCGAATCCGCACTCGCTCTCGGCCTGACCCTGGCGGTAATCCTTGTCGCCGCCTATCGCCACGCCGTCGCACCCCCGGGAGTGGCGCCGCTGGCAGATGGCGGGACCCAGGTCACCGCGACCCCCGACCCCGACTACGACCTGGACGAGCTGCTGGCCAGGGCGAACCCGGGTCAGGGGCGGGTGCTGTACCTGCAGTGCCAGGCGTGCCACCCGCTCGTGCCCGGGGAGCGGAGCACCCGGGGGCCCAACCTCGCCGGGCTGCTGGGGCGGCCGGTGGCCGGGGATCCCGGGTATGGGTACTCGGATGAGGTGCGGGCGCTGGAGTTCCGGTGGACACCGGAACAGCTGGACCGGCTGCTTCGCCGGCCCGGCGACGTGCTGCCACGCAGCCGGATGACCATGCTGCCGCTGGGCCGGCCCGAGGAACGGGCCGACCTCATTGCCTATCTGCAGAGCCGGGCGGGCGGATGAAGGTCAAATGGCAGTGAAGATGTGGCGGAGGGAGAGGGATTCGAACCCCCGTGGGACTTGCGCCCCCCACTGATTTCGAGTCAGGGCCGTTTAGCCACTCCGGCATCCCTCCGGCGCGGCGAATTCTATAGAGAGTCCTTGAGCAGCGCGAGGAACTCGGCCGGCCGGGTGAGCACGCTCTGCTCGGTCGCCTCGCCGGTGGCGGAGCAGCCGCTCACCACGCCGCCCGTCTGGTCCGGCAGCTCGGACTGCTTCTCGAGGCGGTAGAAGCGGAACCAGGCCGGGAGGTCGAGGCCCCCGCCCCGGGGCGCCATGTAATCCCGGTACGCCCGCCAGCGGCCGGAAACCATTTCCACCTCGGCCGGGTCTATCCCGGCAGCCCGGGCCCGGGCGCGCCAGTCAGCAGGGTCCTGCCGCGCGGCGGCCGGGTCGGGGTGGGTGCTCATGGGCCCGCAGGATAGCGGAGGTCCTGCCCGCACCGCGAGATGACAATAATCCGAAGACCATTCCGTAAGTGAATGTTTTCTATCAATTCATACATAAAGTGGCGCCCCGGAAGGGAGACCCGACGCCTGGAGCCGCCGGAAAGCCGCGTGGTACGGTGCACGCCGTCGACAGGCCCTGAGGCCGGGCGATCGCCCGGAATCACCGACCTATGAGACACGTGCTGATCGTGCTGCTCTCTGCCCTGCTCACCACCTGCGGGGTCCGCCCCACCCTCCTGGAGGAGGTCCGGGCCACGGGTGAACTCAAGGTCGTCACCCGCAACAGCCCGATTACTTATTTCATCGGCCAGGCCGGTCCCGAGGGTCCGGACTATGAGCTGGTGCGCGGCTTCGCCGAGCACCTCGGGGTGCGCCTGACGCTGGTCGAGGCGGACCGGTTCGGCGACCTGCTGTCCCAGGTGGAAGCCGGCCGGGCCCACCTGGCTGCCGCCGGGCTCACCGTCACGGCCGAGCGGGCCCGCCGGGTGGACTTCGGCCCGCCCTACCAGCAGGTCAGCCAGCACCTGGTGCACCACCGGGGCCGCAAGGCGCCCCGCGGCGTCGAGGACCTCCTCGGCAAGCGGATCGAGGTCGTCGCCAATTCCAGCTACGTCGAAACCCTCACGGCCGCCCGGGGCCGGGTGCCCGGCCTCGTCTGGAGCGAGGACCCCACGGCCGACGCCGGCGAGGTGCTCGACCGGGTCGCCCGGGGCGAGATCGACTACACCGTCGTGG
>CALGMY010000175.1 GCA_937958785.1 uncultured Gammaproteobacteria bacterium
GTCGCCTGCCGTCTCGAGGCTCACGTCGGCCGCCAGCAGGTGCATCTCGAGCTCCTCGGCAGTCTGCTGGTCGAGCTTGCGGCCGACGAGCCAGTCGAGGGCCGCGCCGAGGCGGAAGCGGGACCGGGCGGCAGGCGCTGGCGCAGGTGCAGGTGCAGGTGCAGGGGTAGTGGCAGGGGCAGGCGACGCGGCCGGGGCGCCGGCGTCGGCCGCGACGGGTGCCGTCGGGCCGTCCGTGGCCTCCGGCCCGAGAAGGCGCTCCTTGAGGCGGGCGAAGAAGCCCGGCCGGGACCGCGTCCCGGGCGTGTCAGCGGCTGGCATGGGGCCATGTTAGCTAAACTTCAGCGATGCCGCGCAAACAACCCCTCCGTCCCCGGCGCGGTCCGCCCGGCAGCGTCCGCATCATCAGTGGGACCTGGCGCGGCCGCCGCATCCCGGTGCTCGCCGCCGAGGCGCTGCGACCGACCCCGGACCGGGTGCGCGAGACGCTCTTCAACTGGCTGATGCCGGTGCTGCCCGGTGCCCGCTGCCTCGATCTCTACGCCGGGACCGGCGTGCTTGGCCTCGAGGCGCTGTCGCGGGATGCCGCCACGTGCTGGTTCGTCGAGCGGGATGCGCGGGTGGCGGGCGCGCTGGAGGCGGTGCTCACCGGGCTTGGCTCGCCGCCCGGCGCCCGGGTGCTGGTCGCGGATGCGCGGCGCTGGCTCGACCAGCCGCCGGTCGCCCCCTTCGACGTCGTGTTCCTCGACCCGCCCTACGCGGCGGATAACCTGGATGAGTTGTGTAAACTGCTCGCGCGCGGCTGGCTCGCGCCCGAGGCCTGGGTGTATCTCGAGACCGGCCGCAGCCAGCAGTTCCCCGCACTGCCACCCGGCTGGCAGCTGCACCGGGAGTCCCGGGCAGGGGACGTGCAGTTCGCGCTCGCCAGCATCAGGAGTCCGCAAGCATGAGTGTCGGCGCGATGTATCCGGGCACCTTCGACCCGATCACCAACGGCCACCTGGACCTGGTGCGCCGCGCCGCCAGGCTGTTCGACCGGGTCGTGGTCGCCGTCGCCGCCAGCCCGAACAAGACCCCGATGTTCACGTTCGAGGAGCGCATTCACATGGCCCGGCAGGCCCTCGCCGACGCCGGCAACGTGCAGGTGGACGGGTACACGGGCCTCACCGTCGATTACGTGCGGGAGCACGGGCTCAAGGTGATCATCCGGGGCCTGCGCGCGGTGTCGGACTTCGAGTACGAGTTCCAGCTGGCCAGCATGAACCGGCACCTGCGCTCCGACGTCGAGACGATTTTCCTGACCCCTGCCGAGGAATACACCTTCGTCTCGTCGACGTTCGTGCGGGAAATCGGCGTGCTCGGCGGCGACATCACTCCCTTCGTACCCGCCGGCGTGGCGACCGCCCTGGCGCGCAAGCGCGCCGAGCGCCAGCGCTGACGATCGTCCGCAACCTCCTGGTGACCGACATGCTGCTGACCCGGCGCCTCGTGCTCCTTCTCCTGGTACTGGCATGGGCCGGTCCTGCGCCGGCCCGCGCCGGGCGCCCAGTCGCCGAGGCCGGCATTGCCACCGCCCACCCGCTCGCCACCCGGGCCGGCGAGGAGATCCTCGCGGCGGGTGGTAACGCCTTCGACGCCGCGGTGGCGGTGAGCGCCGCGCTCGCCGTGGTCGAGCCCTTCGCATCGGGGCTCGGGGGCGGTGGCTTCTGGCTGCTCCACGAGGCCAAGAGCGGGCGGCAGACGTTCGTGGACGCGCGGGAGGTCGCACCGCGGGAAGCGACCCGCGACATGTACCTGGACCCGGCGGGGAAGCCCGTGCGCGGCGCCACGCTCGACGGGCCGCTCGCGGCGGGCATCCCCGGCCAGCCGGCGGGACTCGTCCACCTCGCGAAGCGCTACGGCCGGTTGCCGCTGAAGCGTAGCCTCGCCCCGGCCATCCGCCTTGCGGAGGAGGGGGTCGAGGTCACGCGGAGCATGGAGCTCGGCCTCCGGTTCCGGGCCGGCGCCGTCCGCCGGTCACCCGACCTCACTGCGTTGTACCTGCCCGGCGGCAAGCCGCTCGTGGCTGGCGAGCGGGTCCGCTACCCGGACCTCGCGCGCACCCTGCGCCGGCTCGCGGACGAGGGTCGCGACGGCTTCTACCGGGGCGACGTCGCCGGCCGGCTGGTGGATGGCGTGCGCGCGGCGGGCGGCATCTGGACGCGGGAAGACCTCGCAGGCTACGAGGTGATCGAGCGCGAGCCCATCCGCGTGCGCTACCGGGGGATGACCGTGGTCTCGGCGCCGCCGCCATCCGCCGGGGGCGTGGCGATTGCCAACGTGTTGCAGATCCTCGCGGGCTACGACCTCGGCCGGCTCACGACCGCGGACCGCAAGCACCTCAGCATCGAGGCGATGCGCCGGGCCTACCGGGACCGGGCCATCTACCTCGGCGACCCCGGTTTCGTGACGATGCCGCTCGAGCGCCTCCTCAGCCCCTACTACGCGGATGGCCAGCGCATATCGATCCTGCTCGACCGGGCGACACCAAGCGTGCAGCTGTCGGGTATCCTGCCCGAGCCGGTGGCCGGCACCAGTACCACGCACTTCTCGGTGCTCGACCGCAGTGGGAACCGGGTGGCGGGGACACTCAGCATCAACACCTGGTTCGGGGCTGCGTTCATGCCGCCGGGCACGGGCGTGATCCTGAACAACGAGATGGACGATTTCACCGTCAAGACCGGGGTGCCCAACGGCTTCGACCTGGTGGGCGCCGAGGCCAACGCCATCGAGCCCGGCAAGCGCATGCTGTCCAGCATGTCGCCGACCTTCCTCGAGGGAGACCGGGGCTTCGCGATCCTGGGCACGCCGGGTGGCAGCCGCATCATCAGCATGGTGCTGCTGGCCTCGCTCGCCTGGCTGGACGGGGCCGACGCCGCCACGATGGTCGGCATGAAGCGCTACCACCACCAGTACTTCCCCGACGTGGTGGCCTACGAGCAGGGCGCGTTCACGCCCGACGAACTGGCGGCGCTGGCCGCCAAAGGCCATCGCCTCGAGCCCAGCGAGCGCAGCTACGGCAACATGCAGGTGGTCACCTGGGACCGGGCCACTGGCAAGGTGTCGGCCGCCTCGGACCCCCGCGGCGGCGGCGACGTCACCATCTATTAGGAGCAAAAAGGTACCGGACACTTAGTTATTCAGTTGCTTCCAACAACTGAATAACTAAGTGTCCGGTACCTTTCTAGCGGGTACCTTTCTAGCGCTGGCAGCGGGGGCAGTAGTAGCTGGAGCGCTGGCCGAGCACCCTCTGGCGCACCGGGGTGCGGCAGGCGACGCAGGGCAGGCCGGCCCGGTCGTACACCCGGAGCCGCTGGGTGAAATACCCGGGCTGGCCGTCGCCGTTGTAGAAATCCCGGAGCGTCGTGCCGCCGTCCCGGATCGACTCCGTGAGGACCTCCCGGATCGCTGCGACCAGCGCCTCCAGCCTCGCGAAGGCCACCCGCCCGGCTGCCCGGGCCGGGTGGATGCCCGCGCGGAAGAGGGCCTCACTGGCATAGATGTTGCCGACGCCCACGACGATGTGGGCATTCATGATGTGGGGCTTCACCGCGACCCGTCGTCGGTGGCTGTGCTCCTGCAGGTAGGTCGCCGTGAATGCTGGCCCCAGGGGTTCGGGCCCCAAGGGGGCCAACAACGGGTGGTCCGCCGGGTCGCCGTCGGTCCACAGCACCGACCCGAACCGTCGCGGGTCGTTGAAGCGCACCGTCACACCGTCGGCGGTGACGATGTCCAGGTGATCGTGCACCCCCGGCGCGCCGGCGGCCTCGCGAAGCACCCGGAAACTGCCGGTCATGCCCAGGTGGAGCAGGGCGGTGCCCCGGGTCGTCCGCAGGAGCAACCACTTGGCCCGCCGGTCCAGGGCCGTGACGGTCGCCCCGGGCAGCCGGCCGGCAAACTCGGCGGGAACGGGCCACCGCAGCCGGGGGGTGCGGACCTGCACCGCCGCGATGCGTCGGCCCTCCAGCCAGGGCGCGAGCCCCCGTCGGGTCGTCTCGACCTCCGGCAGCTCAGGCACTTCGCTGCGCCCCGATGGTCCATACCCCACAGTGGGACCCAGTACCACGACGGGTCCACCCGGGCGGGAATAGGGTGGGAGACGGGGACGGGGTTGGCATTTTCCTTCGCCGGGGGTGGCCGCTATAGTGGCCACCGCCCGCCGGGGCGCACGCCCCGCCCGGTCCTGAATCACTCACCGAGGTGCGCATGAGTCTTCTCGATCTGCTGCAAAACGGCATCCTGGGTCTGAGCGGCTGGGGCAAGGTCCTCGTGACCTTCGTGATGCTCCAGATCGCCATGATGGCCACCACCCTGTACCTGCACCGGGACCAGGCCCACCGGGCCATCGACCTGCACCCGGCCCTTCGGCATTTCTTCCGCTTCTGGATGTGGCTCACCTCCGGCATGGTGACCCGCCAGTGGGTGGCCGTCCATCGCAAGCACCACGCCCTCTGCGAGAAGCCGGGCGATCCCCACAGCCCCGTGGTCTTCGGCCTGAAGAAGGTGCTGCTGGAGGGCGCTGAACTCTACCGGGTGGCCGCCCGGGACCCGGAGGTCATCGCCAAGTACGGCCGGGGCACCCCGGACGACTGGCTGGAGCGCAAGGTCTACACCCCCCTGACCTGGGTCGGTATCTACACGCTGCTGGTGACCAACGTGGTGCTCTTCGGCGTCATCGGCATCACGATCTTTGCCATCCAGATGGCCTCCATGCCGATCTTCTCGGCCGGCGTCATCAACGGCCTGGGCCACGCCCGGGGCTACCGGAACTTCGAGTCCGACGACGCCGCCACCAACCTGTACCCCTTCGCCGTCCTGATCGGCGGCGAGGAACTGCACAACAACCACCACGCCTTCCCGTCGTCCGCCAAGTTCTCCATGCGGCCCTGGGAGTTCGACATCGGCTGGCTCTACATCACCATCTTCAAGGCCCTCGGCCTCTGCAAGGTGCGGCGCGTCGCGCCCGAGCCCCAGTTCGCGCCGGCGCCGCGCCAGGTTGACCTCGACACCCTGAAGGCCGTGCTGGTGAACCGCATGCACGTGCTCCGGGACTACTCGGCCAAGGTCACCCTGCCGGTCTTCCGGCGCGAGGCGGCCGTGGATGCGTCTGCCCGCGAAGTCTCGCCCCGGCTGCTCGTCCGTCGGCCCCAGTTGCTCGACGACACGGCCCGCGCCCGGCTTGCCGCCTTGCTCGAGCGCAACCAGGCCCTGCGCACCGTGCACGAGTTCCGCCAGCAGCTGGTGGCGATCTGGGAGAGCGCCCACGTGAGCAACGAGACGCTCGTGCGCAACCTGCGCGAGTGGTGCGCGCGCGCCGAGGCGAGCGGCATCGAGTCCCTGCAGGAATTCTCGGCCCGCCTCCGTGGCTACCTGCCGACGCCGGGCTACGCGGTGTAGGAGCGCCTGCAGGCGCGATCCCCTCGTCTCCGGCCAAGAAAAAACCCGCCTCTCGGCGGGGTTTTTTTCGGACTCGGCGATCGGGAAAAGAAGATCGCGGCTAAAGCCGCTCCTACTTGATCTTGGATTCCTTGTACGGGACGTGCTTGCGCACGATCGGGTCGTACTTGCTGACTTCCATCTTGTCGGGATGGGTGCGCTTGTTCTTGGTGGTGGTGTAGTAGTGCCCGGTGTCGGCGGTCGACACCAGCTTGATCTTGTCGCGGACGCTCTTGGCCATGGCCGTTTACCTCGGGGTCAGATGGCGTCGCCGGAGGCGCGCAGGTTCTCGAGCACCTTCTCGATGCCGAGCTTGTCGATGGTGCGCAGGCCCCGGGTGGAGACCCGCAGCGTCACGAAGCGCTTCTCGCCTTCCAGCCAGAACCGGTGCGTGTGCAGGTTCGGCAGGAACCGCCGCCGCTTCTTGTTGTTGGCGTGGGACACCGTGTTGCCGTAAGTCGGCCGCTTGCCGGTGACCTGACAGACCCGGGACATAACGAAACCTCTGGTGAGTCAATGACTTGGTGGGCCGCCGGGACGCCCGACGGCCGCACTTTATACCAGCGCTCAGGGGGTTACAGCAACCCCCGGCTGGCCAGGGACACGCAGCTGCCGTCCCCCACGATGAAGTGGTCGAGCAGCCGCACGTCCACCAGTTCCAGGGCATCCCGGATCCGGCGGGTGATCAGCCGGTCCGCGTCGCTGGGTTCCGGCACCCCGGAGGGGTGGTTGTGGGCCAGGATGAGCGCCGCGGCGTTGCGCTGCAGGGCCTGTCGCACCACCTCCCGGGGATAGACCGTGGTGTTGTCGATGGTGCCCCGGAACAGCTCCTCGAAGGCCAGGACCCGGTGCCGGTTGTCCAGGAAGATGCCGCAGAACACCTCGTGGGGCCGGTCCCGGAGGCGGGCCAGCAGGAACTCCTGGCTGTCCGCCGGGGAGCCGATGGCCTTGCCCGGGGTGAGCTTCTCGCCCATGTACCGCCAGCAGCACTCCCGGACGGCGGCAAGGACCGCCGACTTGCCCGGCCCGAGGCCCCGCAGGGCCTCCAGCTGGGCCGGTCCCGCGTTCAGCACGCCCCGCATGCCGCCAAAGCGCACCAGCAGCTGGCGGGCGAGGTCCAGGGCCGACACGCCGGCCACCCCCCGGCCCAGCAGGATGGCGAGCAGCTCCGCGTCGGCCAGGTGACCGGGCCCGCCCCGGGCCAGCCGTTCCCGGGGCCTCTCGGCCGCGGGCCAGTGCTTGATGAGCGGCGTGTTGATGGGAACTCCCGGACGGCGACGGGCCCTGGCCCGGCGCCTGCCCTGGCCGGACATTCTGGGCGGCCCGGCCGGGGCGGGCCACTCGCGAAACTGCCGGCTTGGGCGACAAAGCCGGGGCCGCCCCTGCGTTAGACTGCGTACCTCGGCGGAGGGACCAGCGCGTGGGCGCTCTCGACAACCAGCGGGTACTGCTCGGCGTCACGGGCGGCATTGCCGCCTACAAGAGCCCGGACCTGGTGCGGCGCCTGAAGGACGCCGGCGCCGAGGTCCGCGTGGTCATGACCCCGAGCGCCGCGCGGCTGGTGTCGCCCACGGTGTTCCAGGCGGTGTCCGGCCAGCCGGTGCGCACCGAGCTCTGGGACGAGGCCGCCGAGGCGGCCATGGGCCATATCGAGCTGGCCCGCTGGGCCACCCTGGTGCTGATCGCGCCGGCCACGGCCCACCTCATGTCCCAGCTGGCGGGCGGGTCCGCCGGCAACCTGCTCACCACCCTCTGCCTCGCCACCACCGCACCGCTGGTGCTGGCCCCTGCCATGAACCAGGCCATGTGGCGGCACCTCGCCACCCAGGCGAACCGGGCCACGCTCGAATCCCGGGGCGTGCGCTTCCTGGGCCCGGCCTCGGGGAGCCAGGCCTGCGGCGACGTCGGGCCCGGGCGGATGCAGGAGCCGGCCGACATCGTGGCGGGCCTCCCAGCCGTGTTGCCCGCTGCACCGGCGGCGTTGCCGAACGACCGGCTGAAGGGCCTGCGCGTGCTCGTCACCGCCGGGCCGACCCGGGAACCCATCGACCCGGTGCGCTTCGTCAGCAACCGCAGCTCCGGGAAGATGGGCTTCGCCGTGGCCCGCGCTGCCGCGGAGGCGGGCGCCGAGGTCGTGCTGGTTGCCGGACCCGTGAACCTCCCCACGCCGGCGGGGGCGCGGCGCATCGACGTGGAGACTGCCGCCGAGATGTTCGCCGCCACCTCGGGCGAGCTCGAGGGCATCCACATCTACATCGGTGCGGCCGCGATCTCCGACTACCGCCCCGAGCCGGCCCCCCAGAAGATCAAGAAGCGCACCGACCGGCTGGTGCTCGACATGGTGAAGTCGCCGGACCTGCTCGCCACGATCGCTGCGCGCCCGGGCGCGCCCTTCACGGTGGGCTTCGCGGCCGAGACCGAGCGGGTCGAGGAGTACGCCCGCCAGAAGCTCGAGGCCAAGCGCCTCGACATGATCGTCGCCAACCAGGTGGGTGCGAAGCTGGGTTTCGACGAGGACCAGAACAGCGTGCTCATCCTCTGGGCCGGGGGCCAGCAGGAACTGGGCCGCATGCCCAAGTCCGACCTGGCCCGGCACATCGTGGCCACGGTGGCCGCGCGCTATGCCGCGGCCCGGGGTGCCAGCGTCACCCCGTTGCGCCGGCCCGGCTGACCGGCGGCCCGATGACCCGCATCCAGCTCCGCATCCTCGACCCGCGGCTCGGGCGGGAGTTCCCGCTGCCGGCCCACGCGACGCCGGGCTCGGCCGGCGTCGACCTGCGCGCCTGCGTGGATGCCCCGCTCACGATCCGTCCCGGCGAAACGGTACTCGTGCCGACCGGCATGGCGATCCACATCGGGGACCCGGGGCTCGCGGCGGTCATCCTTCCGCGCTCCGGGCTGGGCCACAAGAACGGCATCGTGCTCGGCAACCTGGTGGGCCTCATCGACTCGGATTACCAGGGCCCGCTGATGGTGTCCTGCTGGAATCGCGGCGGGGAGGCCTTTGTGCTGGAGCCCGGCGCCCGGCTCGCCCAGATGGTGTTCGTGCCGGTGGTGCAGGCGGAGTTCGACGTGGTGGAGCAGTTCGATGCCAGTGCCCGGGGCGCCGGCGGCTTCGGCCACACCGGCGTGTAGGAGCGGCTTCAGCCGCGACCGCCGGGATATCCCTTCGCTCGCTAGATT
>CALGMY010000176.1 GCA_937958785.1 uncultured Gammaproteobacteria bacterium
GCCTTCGAGAGGGTCCGCAGCACGACGAGGTTGCCGTGGGCGCCGAGCAGGGCGCGGGTCGGGTCAGGGCCGGCAAATTCCTGGTAGGCGGCATCCAGCACGACCACGCCCCGGCCTTCGAGGCCGGCGCAGAGCCGGCCGATGTCGGCATCCGGGAAGCGGTTGCCGGTGGGGTTGTTGGGGGAGCAGACGAACACCAGCTTGCAGGTCGCATCCCAGGCCGCCAGGAGGGCCTCCACCGGCAGGGCGTAGCCCCGGTCCCGCTCCAGCGGGATGCTGCGGACGCCGGCGCCCTGGATCCGGGCGTAAACCTCGTACATGCCGAAGGTGGGCGGGCAGATGACCACCGCATCCCGGCCGGCCTGGCAGAAGGCCCGCACGGTCACGTCGATGGCCTCGCTGGACCCCCGGGTCACCAGCAGCGCCGCCGGCTCCAGCCCATAGAAGGCCGCCAGTCGCTCCGTAAGCTCCGCCGGACGGGGATCGGGATAGCGGTTCAGTCCATCCCGGGACTCGTCGCCCGGTGGCCGCCAGGGCGCCTCGTTGGCATTCAGCCGCACGAAACCGCCGACGTACTCCGCAGGCTGGTAGGCCTTGAGCTGGCGGATGTCGGCCCGCAACAGGTTGGTAGTGCTGCTCATGGGCGCGTGTCCGCGGCGTCGAGTCGCACGGTGATGGCGCAGGCGTGGGCGTCGAGGCCCTCCAGCTCCGCAAGGGTCCGGGCCGTCGGCGCCAGTCCGCGGAGGCCGGTAAGGCTGACCTCCTGGAGGGTCATCCGGCGCTGAAAGTCCGCCACCGAGAGGCCGCTGTAGGCCCGGGCATAGCCGTAGGTTGGCAAGACATGGTTCGTGCCACTGCAATAGTCGCCCACCGACTCGGGTGTCCAGCGCCCGATGAACACCGAGCCCGCGTTGCGGATGCTGGCCGTGAACTCGCGGGCGCCGGCAACCTGCACGATGAGGTGCTCAGGGGCATATTCGTTGGCTACGGCACCAGCCTCGGCGAGGTCCCTGACGATGATGGCGAGACCGTGGCGGAGGGCGCGCTCGATCACGCTGGCGCGGGACAGGTTGGGCAGTGCCCGCTCGATCTCGGCCTCGACGCGCCCGACGAGCCCCGCATCGACAGTAACGAGCACCGCGTGAGAATCCGGGCCATGTTCGGCCTGGGATAGCAGGTCGAGGGCGACGAACCGCGGATCAGAGAGGGCGTCGGCCACGACCATGACCTCGGAGGGGCCCGCGGGCATGTCGAGGGCGGCGCCCATCGGGTCCGCGGCCACGATGGCTTTGGCGGCCGTGACCCAGGCGTTGCCGGGGCCGAAGATCTTCGCGACCTTCGGTACCGTCTCCGTCCCGTAGGCCATGGCGGCCACGGCCTGGGCCCCGCCAACCTTGAAGATCTGCTGGATGCCACAGGCCCGGGCGGCCACGACGACGGCCGGGTCGGCCCGGCCGTCCGGCCGTGCCGGCGTGCACAGCACGCGCACGGGGGAGCCGGCGATCTCGGAGGGCACGCCCAGCATGATCGCGGTGGACGGCAACGGTGCGCTACCCGCGGGCACATAGAGGCCGACCGACTCCAGGGGCACGCTCCGGCGTTCGCAGACCACGCCGGGCGCCGTCTCGACCCGCACCGCCGGCGTGACCTGGGCCTCGTGGAAGCGGCGCACGTTGCCGATGGCCGCCTGGATTGCGGCATGGGCCGCCGGCGGAAGCGACCCTTCCGCGTCGGCCGCCTCGACGTCGGTGACCCGCAGGTCGGCCAGTTCGACGCGGTCGAGTTCCCTGGTCAGGCGGATCAGCGTGGCATCACCGTTGGCACGCACGTCAGCGATGATCTCCCGCGACCGACGCTCCAGGTCCGGGTTGCCCGTGAGCGCAGGACGCTGCAGCACAACCCGGCGTGCCGCCGGGTCCATTTCGCCCCAATTGCAGCGTCGGAGGCGCATCAGGCCAGCATCTTTTCAACGGGCATCACCAGCACCGAGCTGGCGCCAGCGGCCTTCAGGCTTTCGAGGGTTTCCCAGAAGACGTTTTCCCGGCACACGACATGCACCGCGACCCTGTCGTCGCGGCCATCGAGCGGCAGCACCGTCGGCGCCTCGGACCCGGGCAGGAGGGCGGCAATCTGGGCCAATGCGGCCTTGGGGGCGTGCATCATGATGTACTTGCTCTCGCGGACCTGCATCACCCCCTCGACCCGCTGCAGCAGCCGGTCTATCCACTCGGCCTTCTCTGGTGGCACCTGCACCGGGGTCTGGAGCAGCACCGCATGGCTGTCGAGGATCGTCTCGCCCTCGCGGAGCTTGTTCGCGATCAGCGTGCCGCCCGTGGAGACCAGGTCGCAGATGGCATCCGCACGGCCAAGGCTCGGGGCGATCTCTACCGCCCCGGAGAACTCGACCACGGTCGCGTTCACGTTTCGACGGCGCAGGAAATCCCGCACGATGGCGGGATAGCTCGTGGCAATTCGCCGGCCCTCGAGACTGGCCACGTCCCGGAAGGGGCTGGCATCGGGGTAGGCGAAGGCCAGCCGGCAGCGCCCGTAGTCCAGCGACCGGATGATGCGGAACGGCTCCACGGGCTCCTGCTCGAGGAAGTGCAGCCGCTTCTCCTCGATGATGTTCAGGCCAGCGATGCCGAGGTCGCACACGTCGTCACGTACCAGGCCCGGGATGTCGTCGTCCCGAACGAGAAGGACGTCGACGGGCATGTTCTCGCCGAAGGCGATCAGCTGGTCGGGGCCCCGGGTGTATTTCAGGCCGCAACGCTGCAGGAGATCCAGGGACTGCTCGGTGAGGCGTCCGGACTTCTGGATCGCCACCTTGATGCGGGCCGGTTTGTCGGTCATGTCAGGGCCTTCTGTTTGCGCGCCTTGCGAGCGCCTTGCTGTAGCCGCCGGCCCCGCCATTGAGGTAACGGGCAACCCGGCCGATGGTCGTCACGCTGACGCCGGTGCGGTCGTGGATCTGCCGGTAGGGCAGGCCGCTGTCGAGCAGCTGGGCCACCAGCCAGCGGTCCTTCAGTGCCTGCAGCTCGGCCGGCGTGCACAGGTCGACGAAAAAGGCACGGATCTCCCCGGCGTCGCGCAGGCTGAGGATGGCCCTGAAGAGGGCCTCCTCCGCCGCTTGCTCGTCCTTCGGGTCCAGGATCCGGTGTTCTTTCACGGTCGTGCCAATGTAATAACGTGCTATTACAATAATACACTCGCGCGCCCGGGGCAAGTCCCGGGACGGTGGCAGGGCGTCAGGTGCCGCCGAGGGCCCGGAGCACCGCATCGCCCATGGCGCGGGTGCCTACCGGGGCGATTCCGGGCAGGACGATGTCGGCCGTGCGGTGTCCCGCCTCGATGGCCGAGAAGACGGCCGTTTCGATGGCCGTGGCTTCCGCCTCGAGGCCCAGGGAATGGCGGAGCAGCATGGCGGCGCTCAGGATCGTGCCACACGGGTTCGCCTTGTCCTGGCCGGCGATGTCCGGCGCAGAGCCATGGATGGGCTCGTACAGTCCCCGGGTGCTGTCGCCCAGGGCCGCGGAGGGCAACATGCCGAGCGAACCCGTCAGCATGGATGCCTCGTCCGTGAGGATGTCGCCGAACATGTTCTCGGTCACGAGCACATCGAAATCCGCCGCCCGCGACAACAGGTGCATCGCTGCGGCATCCACCAGCAGGTGCTCGACCTTGACGTCCGGG
This sequence comes from uncultured Gammaproteobacteria bacterium, assembly GCA_937958785.1. Lineage (GTDB taxonomy): Bacteria > Pseudomonadota > Gammaproteobacteria > Steroidobacterales > SHZI01. The sequence goes on from CALGMY010000176.1 coordinate 3,694, forward strand.
AACTCCCGGGCGAAGAGTTCGTCGGCCACGGAGCGCCAGAGGCGGGACGTATCGAGCACATTGGCCTTGTCGATGGAGGTCACCTGCCGGCGCCGCTGCAGGGCCAGCCGGCCCGCCATGCGCAGCACCCGCTCGATCTCGGCGCGGGTATAGGTGCAGACGTCAGTCGCGGCGTCCTTCGTTCGTTCCTTCCGTCCAAAATAAATTCCACCGGTAAGTTCACGGATCACAAGGATATCTACGCCGGATAGTCTGGTTTCCCGAAGGGGCGACGAGCCGTACAGGGCCGGGTGGGTCACGACCGGCCGGAGGTTGGCGTAGACGCCCATCGCGGCCCGCATGTCCAGGAGGCCCTGCTCCGGACGCACCCTGGCCTCCGGGCTGCTCCACCTCGGCCCGCCAACGGCCCCGAGCAGTATCGCGTCCGCGCTGGCGCAGAGCGAGGCCGTCGGGGCGGGAAACGGTGCGCCGGTGGCATCGATGGCCGCCCCGCCGATCAGTCCCTGGCGGAAAGCAAACCGATGTCCAAACCGCTCGCCCGTGGCGGTAAGCACCCGGACCGCCTCGGCGGTGACCTCCGGGCCAATGC
>CALGMY010000177.1 GCA_937958785.1 uncultured Gammaproteobacteria bacterium
GGCGCCAAGGCCAAGGGCATCTCTGGCACCGGCGCCAAGGTCAAGGGCATTTCTGGCACTGGCGCTAAGACCAACTAGAGTCAACTCCGACGCAACAAGGGGCGGCACCAGTCCCATGGCGCCGCCCCTTTTCTTTGCTAGATGCATGAGTGACTCGATGCCTTTGCCGTCAAACGGAAGGGTCTGTAACGTCGTTCGGATCATCTTCGAAGTGATATAGCCCGACGCCGAACACGGACGAATCCGCACTGCCTCGATCAACCTCAACTTCCGTAAGCATGTCGTCGATTTCCTGAGAAATCTCCTCAAGACGCTGAGTGATGATTCGATCGACTTCGCCCCGCTTCTCCTTCGGAAGACAGTAGTTCCAAACAATCCGCTGAAAGCGGATAGTCTTTGTATCGCCGGCCGCCGCATTGTGCGCGACCGTCATTGCAAGTGGGCGTACACCGTATTGGAGACCCTGGATTAGCCTGCCAATCGAAGTAACTGGCACAAATGAGCGGCGAGTGGCCAGAAGTCGACCAGGCGAGGATTCCTCTATCGCACCGACTCGCATTAGCTCATCCCTCATTGTTGCAGCGGAATGCGATTGGGAGGCGCTGCGGGCAAGTGCAACAAAGGAATCTTGACTACCGTCCCAATCGAGTTCCCGAGGAACTCCAGGCCGGACACAGAAGCGCTTGTCGGTATGCCAGATATGCAGGATCTCAGATGGAACGCTTCTTATCTCGGGTTCCCGAACTTCTGCCATCAATGAGTCCCGCTGCACGGCCGTCACTGCCTTTCGAGGCAAGCCAGTTCTTAGAGCAATACGGGAGGCACTGCGTGAGCGTTTCCCCTCACTAGAATCGCCAGCCACTTGAACAAATGCCATTCGCGAAACTCTCTCGAAATCCTTATAAGAAAGTCCCGCGCGCATGAGCATAGAAACTAGCGGTCTGAGGGTCGCCAGTAGCACTGAGTAAACTTGATCACGCGACGCTTCGCCCATACGCACCTCAAAGTACCAAGGTCGCTTGGAGCTCCGACATCAGTCAGATGCTCCCCGATCAATTAATCCCATAAACCCCCCCTCGTCCAGCACTTCAACCCCCAACTTCTCCGCCTTGGCGAGCTTTGAGCCGGGGGAGTCGCCGACGACCAGGTAACTGGTCTTTGAGGTGACGCTGCCGGTTACCTTACCGCCCAGGGCCTCGATCCGGGCGGCGGCTTCGTCCCGAGACATAGTGGACAGCGTACCGGTCAGCACGAACGTCTTGCCCTTAAGCGGGGCCGGGGCAGCGGCAGGGACTGCGGGGGCGTTCTCGTCCCAGTGCACGCCAAGCGACCGCAGGTCATCGATGACCTCCCGATTATGCGGCTCCCGGAAGAAGCTGGCGATCTGGCCCGCCATGACGGGCCCCACGTCAGGTACCTCTTCGAGCTGCTCCTCGCTGGCGGCCATCAGGTCGTCCAGCCGCACGAAGTGGCGGGCCAGGGCCTTGCTGGTCGCCTCGCCCACCTCCGGGATGCCCAGGGCATACAGGAAGCGCTCCAGGGTCGTCGAGCGGCTCCTGTCCACCGCGCCCAGGAGCTTGGATGCAGAGCGCTCCCCCATCCGTTCCAGGGCTGCCAGCTGGGCCGCAGTGAGCCGGTAGACGTCGCCCGGAGAGCGGACCAGGCCCGCGTCCACGAGCTGGTCGATCAGCTGGGTGCCGAGGCCCTCGATGTCCAGGGCGCGCCGGGAGGCAAAGTGGCGGAGCGACTCCTTGCGCTGGGCCGGACACACCAGCCCGCCCGTGCAGCGCAACGCAGCCTCCCCTTCGCTGCGCACCACCGCCGAGGCACAGACCGGGCAGGTGTCCGGGGCCTTGACCACCGCAGCACCCGTCGGCCGGCGGTCCAGGACGACGGACACCACCTCGGGAATCACATCACCCGCCCGGCGGACGATCACCGTGTCACCGGCGCGGACGTCCTTGCGATGCAGTTCATCCAGGTTGTGCAAGGTGGCGTTGCTGACCGTGACTCCGCCAACGAAGACCGGCTCGAGCCGCGCGACCGGGGTGAGGACGCCGGTGCGGCCGACCTGGAACTCCACCGCTTCAACACGCGTCAGCTGCTCCTCGGCCGGGAATTTGTGGGCGACAGCCCAGCGCGGCGCCCGGGCCACGGCGCCAAGGCGCACCTGAAGAGCAAGCAGATCGACCTTGTAGACGACCCCGTCCGTGTCGTATCGAAGACGATCCCGCCGCGCCAGCATGCGGCCGTAGTAGCCCAGGCAACCCTCAACGCCCCGGACGACTTCCGTGTCAGGAGCAACGGGCAGGCCCCAGTCCCGGAGAAGACCGAGGACCTCACTGTGGCGCCCGGGTAGCGTCGCACCAGTGAGCGTACCCAGGCCATACGCGAACAGGGCCAGGGGGCGCGACGCCGTGAGCCGCGGGTCCAGCTGTCGCAGGCTTCCCGCCGCCGCGTTGCGTGGATTGGCGAACACCTTGTCGCCAGTCTTCCTTGCCTGCTCGTTCAGGCGCGCGAAGCCAGCGCGGGTCATGAAAATCTCGCCCCGGATCTCCACCTGGTACGGCAGGTCGTCACCCCGCAGGCGCAGTGGCACGGACTTGATGGTGCGGACGTTGTGGGTCACGTCCTCCCCGACCGTGCCGTCGCCACGCGTGGCCGCGCGGCTAAGTTCACCACGCTCGTACCAGAGGTTGATGGCAGCGCCGTCGAGCTTGGGCTCGGCCGAATACTCGATCTCGTCCATCGTATCGAGCCGCTCCCGGACGCGCCGGTCGAAGTTCTCCAGGTCTTCCCGGGAAAACGCGTTGTCGAGTGACAGCATCGGTACGCCATGTCGTAACTCGGCGAATCCCGTGACGGGTGCCGCACCAACCCGCTGGGTCGGCGAGTCGGCCACGATCAGCTCCGGATGCCGTCTCTCCAGGTCGACCAGTTCCCGGTAAAGCTGGTCGTATGCAGCGTCCGGGATCGTGGGGTCATCGAGGACGTGATAGCGGTAGTTGTGCTCGGCCAGCTCGGCCCGTAACCGGGCGGCTCTGGTGATGTCTGCCCGGGATGCCATCCCTCGCCCTGCCCCGGGTCAGGCGGGCCGTCCGAGGCGATGCTGGAACTGGATGATCTCCTCCCTGATGTAGCGCTCGCGCTGCACGCTGAAGGTGCTGCCATGCTCGTCCATCAGGTTGCCGTCCAGACGCTTGGCGATGGCCCGCGCGGCGGCAACCATCGCATCGAAGGCCTTTACGCCGTCAATGGGTCCAGGAATGCCGAGGAACAGGCTCACGCCCTGGTACACGTCGGTGTGGATGCGGGTGAGGTCGAAGGAGCCGGGCTCCGTGAGGCTTGCCACGCTGAAGACCGCCGTGTCGCCCTGTTCGGGGGCAGGCGCATGGAATATGCCGAAACGGCCATGTTGCAAGCCTGCCTCGCGGAGTGCGAGCACCAGCTGGTCACCGGGAAAGGGCTGCCCGGGACGGCTGAGGATCCGGATGGTGACGATCTTCTCGGGCAGCGGGGGCGCCGCTGGCTGTGGTGGCGGCAGGTCCGGCTCGAGCCGGGACAGGGGTGGCAAAGGCGGTTCCGGGGGCCGGGGCCGCTCCGGCAGCCGGAAACGGTCCACGATCCGGTGACGGTAGCGCGTCCACACGAAGAGCGCTGCCAGCACCAGCAGCGCGACAACCAGCAATACCCCGCGCAACTCTGCCATCGTGGGCTAGCTGGCAGCTAGCTTGACGGCCTCGTCGATATCGACCGCCACCAGCCGGGAGACGCCCGGCTCGTTCATGGTCACGCCGGTGAGCTGCTTGGTCATCTCCATGGTCGTCTTGTTGTGGGTGATGACGATGAACTGCACGGTGCGCGACATGTCGCGGACGATGTCGCAGAACCGGCCCACGTTAGCCTCATCGAGCGGGGCGTCAACCTCGTCCAGCAGGCAGAAGGGGGCGGGATTCAGCTCGAAGATGGAGAATATGAGCGCGACGGCAGTCAGCGCCTTCTCACCGCCGGACAGCAAGTGGATGTGACTGTTGCGCTTGCCGGGCGGGCGGGCCATGACCGTGACACCGGCACTCAGCAGGTCGTCGCCCTCCAGCGTGAGATACGCGTGGCCACCGCCAAACAGCCGGGGGAACAGGCGCTTCAGGCCGTCGTTGATGTTGTCGAAGGTCTCCTGGAAGCGCGTACGGCTTTCCCGGTCGATGCGCCGGATCGCGTGCTCGAGCGTTTCGAGCGCGGCGCTCAAGTCGGCATGCTGGGCGTCCAGGTAGGTCTTGCGTTCGGACTGCTCGGTAAACTCGTCGATGGCCGCCAGGTTGATGGGTCCCAGACGGTCAATCGCCGTGCGGGTCTGGGTCAGTCGCTGGTCCCAGAGCTCCGGACTCGCGTCGGACGGAATCCGTGCCTGGACCTCCTCCAGAACCAGGGTGGTGGCGGCAAAGCGCTCCGCCAGGGATTCACCCCGCACCTCGAGTTCCCGGACCTGCATGCGCAACGCATCGACGGCCTCGCGCTCTTCATTCACCAGTCTCTCGAGCTCGTGGCGACGGACTTCACCCGCCCTTACCCGCTGCTCGACAGTGGTGAGCACATCGCGCTGCCGGCCCAGTTCGGCCTGAACCTCGACCTGGCGGGCAAGCTGCACATCAAGCTCGGCCTGGTAGCCATGGATGGGCGCCTCGCTGTCGCGGGTATTGGCTTCCAGCTCGTCAATGCGGGACACGAGCTGGTCGCGCTGCTGGGAGACGCGCTCCAGTGCGGAGACAGCGGCGCCCTGTGCAGCACGCCGGCTCTCGAATTCAATCACGACCTGCGCCGCTGCTGCGCGGTGGGCCTCGGCCCGATCCCGTGCCTCGTTGTAGCTGGCAAGCAGGACCTCCTGGCGGTCCCGGCGGGCCGGCCGCTCCACTTCGAGATCGGCCAGGCGACGCTCGGCGGTCTGCAGCCGAGACCGGGCGTCCTCGATCACGCTGCGCAGCTCGGCCAGCTCGCCACGCACGGTCTCCTCGTCGTTGGCGAGGACCTGCAGGCGCTGCCGGGACTGCTCGAGCTCCTGGTGAAGGGTGGCCGCCAGGGACGCCGACTCGAGGCTCTGCCGGTTGGCGTCGGCCAGACGGACCTGGATCTGCTCGCGATCCCGTTCCAGCGCCTCGATGTCGTTCCTGAGGGCCTGGCGGTCCCGGGCCAGCGCCTCGATGCGGGCGTCGTCGGCAATCAGGGCAGCGCTCAGCTCCCGGATCTCGCGCTCCCGCGCCACCATGCCCAGGTAGCGCTGGGCGCGGTTGATGCGGGCCCAGCCCTGCCCCAGCCAGACCCCCTCGGGCGTGATCACGGAGTAGCCCGGAGCCAGGGAAGGCCTCAGGCGCAATGCGTCGTCGAGGGACTCTGCACAGCGGACGGCGGCCAACTGTGCGCGGGCCACGCCCGCGTGACGGACCCGTGCTGCCAGCGAATCGGCGGGCACCGCGGCGTCCTCGCTCTGGTCCTCCAGCAGCACCACCGTGGCCTCGGGCAACGCGTTGAGATGCGACTCGACGCTAGCGACGCAGACTGCCTGCAGGAAGTCACCGAGCACGGTCTCGACGGCGCGGCTCCAGCGAGGCTCAGCGACCAGCTGCTGGACGAGCCGCTGCCGGTCGGTAAGGCCAGTCTGGGCAAGCCAGCCTCCCAGGATCTCCTCCTGGTTGCCGAGCGCCGCACTCTGGACCACCCGGAGCGCGTCGAGGCGACCGCGGCGGGCCTCAATCTCGCCCCGGAGCTGCTCGATCTGGGAACCCGACTGCTGCTCATGCTCGCGCTTCGCCGTGAGGGCATACCCGGCTTCCTCGAGCGCACGGGCCTCGGTGACCAGCAGCTGCTGGGTCTCGGCCTGGATGCGATCCTGGGCAATGAGGCGGGCCTCGACATCGACCACTGAGATGGAATGGCGTTCGCCCTCTACGGACTGCAACTGCCGCTCGAGCCGGCCCTGGTGCGCCTCCAGGTGCTCCAGCCGGGTCTGTTCCACCTGGCCCGACTGCTGCTGCTCCTTGACGTCCAGGTTGAAGGCGTGCCATTCCTCCTGCCAGGCAGCCAGGGCGCCCTCCGCGTCCTTGAGCTGCCCCGAGGCCGCTGCCTCGGCCGCCCTGGCCGCCGCCAGCCGGGGTTCGATGCCGGCAATCCCCTGCTCGATGTCGGCCAGCGCGAGGCGGTCACGCTCCACCTCGGCCAGCACGCTGGCCAGCTGGTCGCGAGCCTGCTCCAGGTCCCGCAGTTCCCGCGCGCGCATCTCCCGGGCATGCGCCAGGGTCTGCTCGAGCCGGGCAATCTCACCCTGCACCGCGTAGTAGCCGGCTTGCGTCGCGGCGAAGGCATCGCTGGCGACCAGGTGCTCGCCGCGCGCGGTCTCGATGTCGCGCTCGATCTCGCGCTGGCCTGCCAGGGCCGCCTCGAGGCTCGTCTGGCGGCCGCCGAGCCCGGCCCGCCGGGCCGTGAGGTCCCGGTCGAGTTCCGCAAGGCGCATGGCCACCAACTCGCCCTCGAGCTGGCGTTCCTGCTGCTTGAGGCTCCGGTACTTCTCGGCGACCTGGGCTTGCCGCTGCAGGTGCTTGATCTGCTTCTCCACTTCGTCCCGGAGGTCGGCGAGGCGCGCCAGGTTCTCCCGGGTGTGGTTCATGCGGGTCTCGGTTTCGCGCCGGCGCTCCTTGTACTTGGAGATGCCCGCGGCCTCCTCAATGTAGCTCCGCATCTCCTCCGGCTTGGCCTCGACGAGCCGGGACACCATCCCCTGCTCGATGATCGCGTAGCTGCGGGGGCCCAGACCAGTGCCCATGAAGAGCCCGGTGATGTCCTTGCGACGGCACCGGGTATTGTTCAGGAAGTACTGGGAAGTGCCATCCCGCGAAACGGTGCGCCGGATGGAGATCTCGGCATAGCTGGCGAACTGGCCACCCAGGGTCCCGTCGGAATTGTCGAAGAACAGCTCGATGGCAGCGGTGCCCACCGGCTTGCGGGTACCAGACCCGTTGAAGATGACGTCTTCCATCGAGTCGCCCCGGAGGTGGCGCGCCGAGGTCTCGCCCATGACCCACCGGATGGCATCGATGACGTTGGACTTGCCGCACCCGTTGGGACCGACCACGCCCACGAGGTTGCTGGGAAAATGGACGGTGGTCGGGTCGACAAAAGACTTGAATCCCGCAAGCTTGATCTTGCTCAGTCGCATACGTTCAGGGTGCCCGGCGTGAGGAAAGGAAGCTAACGGGAGCGCGTGCCGTAGTGTAGATTAATTCGACACTTCACACACGCGCGGCCGGTGCCTGAAGGTAGCCGGCCCTGGCAGACCCGTCATGCCCGCCACACCCGGCAACACGCTCGAGACCTTTCCGAATCCCTCGCCCGCGCGGCCCTACACGATCCGCATGCGGCTGCCGGAATTCACCTGCCTGTGCCCGAAGACCGGCCAGCCCGATTTTGCCACCCTGCATCTAGAGTACGTGCCCGAATCCCGCTGTATCGAACTGAAGTCACTCAAGAATTACATCTGGTCGTTCCGGGACCAGGGCGCATTCCACGAGGCCGTCACCAACCGCATCCTCGACGACCTGGTGGCCGCCACGAGCCCGAGGTTCATGCGCCTGGTCGCGGAATTCAACGTGCGGGGCGGCATCTACACGACGGTCGTCGCCGAGCACCGTCAACCCGGCTGGCAGCCGGCGGCGCCGGTAGACCTGCCCCGTTCGGCCGTCGACTGACGGGGATCCGGCGGACTTCCCGCGGGGAACCGCCTATGTATAATCCCGCGCTCAAAATTTGCGCAGGATCCGAAGATGCCGTCAGCCAAGCGTGCCGCCCGCAAGACCAGCTCCGCCGGCAAGGCCAGGTCGGCCAGCCCGGCCAAGGGGCGCGCGGGTCGCGCAGACGGCCGCAAGTCGACCCGCAAGGCCCAGCCCGCAGCCCGCAAGGCGGCCCCCAAGCCCGCAAAGCGGGCGGCGCCGGCGCCCAAGGCCAAGGCCGCACCCAAGGCTGCCAGGCCGGCCAAGCCCGCCGCTGCAGCACGGACAGCAGCGTCCAGCCCCGCCAAGGCGGCCCCTGCCAAGGCACCGGCAGCGCGGGAAATGGTGGTCCGCACCACCCCCGGCCTCGTGAAGACCGGCGGACGCAAGCCGGCGCCGGCCCGCCGAAACAACCGGCGGCCCGACGTCTATGACCCCAATGCCCTGATCCATGGGATCCGCCCCTACCAGACCCGGCCGGGCGAGGCCTACATGAGCCCGGCCCAGCTGAACCACTTCCGCATGATCCTCCAGGCCTGGAAGCGGGAGTTGATGGAGGAAGTCGACCGTACCGTCCATCACATGCAGGATGAGGCCAGCAACTTCCCGGATCCGAACGACCGGGCAACCCAGGAGTCGGAATTTGGACTCGAACTCCGGACCCGGGACCGGGAACGCAAGCTGCTGAAGAAGATCGATGCGGCCCTGGAGCGGATCGAGGACGGGTCCTATGGCTACTGCGAGGAGACTGGCGAGGAGATCGGGCTGAAGCGGCTTGAAGCCCGCCCGGTCGCCACCCTGTCGCTGGAGGCCCAGGAGCGGCGGGAGATGGCCGAGCGCCAGTACGGCGAACGGGACGACCGCTATCGCTGATCCCGACCAGCCCGGTTCCGGGACATTCAAGGATATATCCATAAAGCCATGATTTATCATGGCTTTATTTTTTGGTAAGGAAATTACCCAGGTCAGCTGCATCGCGAACCAATTGGCCGGCGAAGGGGTCTATACGGATGTTGGGGGCAACGCATGACTGGAAGAGGAAGGACCCGCCATGAGCGAGCAGAGACTCATTAGGAAGTACGTGAACCGCCGGCTTTACGACACCGCCCAGAGCCGCTACGTCAATCTCGACGACCTGCGGGAGCTGATCGTCAAGGGCTCCAGCGTGAAGGTGGTTGAGCAGGCGACGGGAACCGACATCACCACGCCGGTGCTTCTCCAGATCATCGCCGAGGGCCAGCGTGGCGGCACCCCGCTGCTGTCGGCGGAGTTCCTGGCCGGCATGATCCGGCTGGGCGTGGGAGAGCGGGATCCGGAACTCCCGGGGCGCCTGGACCGGGCGCTCAAGGGGGCGATGGCCTCGACGGCTGCCCGGCCCGCCGGGAGCTCGCCAGGTGTCCAGCACGGCACGGCCGCGATCGCGGCAGCGGGCTGAAGGACGGAACCGGACGCGCCCGGTGACGGGCGCGTCCGGCCTTCACGACTCCGGGGGATTCGACCCTAGCTGACGGCTTCCAGGCCTCGCATACTGAGGCGCACACGCCCCTGGCGATCGACCTCCAGCACCTTCACCCGGACGATATCGCCTTCCTTGAGCTTGTCTCCCACCCGCTCGACGCGTTCGTCGGCGATCTGGGAGATGTGCACGAGGCCGTCACGGCCGGGCAGGATGGTCACGAATGCGCCGAAATCCATCAGGCGCGCCACCCGGCCCTCGTAGACCCGACCGACTTCCACGTCGGCCGTGATGAGTTCGATCCGGGCCTGTGCTTCGCGACCAGCAGTAGCATTCACCGAAGCAATCTTCACCGTCCCGTCGTTATCGATGTCGATGCTGGCACCGGTCTCCTCGGTGATCGCACGGATCACAGAGCCGCCCTTGCCGATGACATCCCGGATCTTCTCCGGGTCGATCTTGATCGTGATGATGGTCGGGGCCCAGTCGGACATCTTCTCGCGATGGGCCGGCAGGACCCGGTTCATCTGCTCGAGGATGTGCAGACGGGCGTCCTTGGCCTGGGCCAGGGCGTTCTCCATGATCTCCCGGGTGATCCCGTCGATCTTGATGTCCATCTGCAGGGCAGTGACGCCGTTCGAGCTGCCCGCCACCTTGAAGTCCATGTCGCCGAGGTGATCCTCGTCACCGAGGATGTCGGTGAGGACCTGATAGCGGTCACCGTCCTTGACAAGTCCCATGGCAACGCCGGCCACGGGAGCCAGGATCGGTACACCGGCATCCATCAGCGCGAGGCTGGCGCCGCAAACGCTGGCCATCGAGCTCGATCCGTTCGACTCCGTGATCTCGGAAACCACCCGCAGGACGTAGGGGAACTTCTCCATGTCGGGCAACACCGCCTCGACGCCACGGCGTGCAAGCCGGCCGTGCCCGATCTCGCGCCGCTTCGGGCCGAGGTTGAACGCCGTTTCGTTCACACAGTACGGCGGGAAGTTGTAGTGGAACATGAAGCGGTCGCGGTACTCACCGGTCAGCGCATCGATGATCTGGGCATCCCGACCCGTTCCGAGCGTGGTGACGACGAGGGCCTGGGTCTCTCCGCGGGTAAACAAGGCCGAGCCATGGGTGCGCGGCAGGACACCGGTACGGATGGTGATGGGGCGCACGGTCCGCGTATCGCGGCCATCGATGCGGGGCTCCCCGCTCAGCACCTGGCCACGGACAACCTTCTTCTCGAGCCGGCCGAGGGCATTGCCGACCGCTTCCTTGGCAGCCCCGTCGCCGCCGGAAGCGAGGGCCGCCATGACGTCCGACTTGAGCTGCGCAATCTTCGCGTAGCGCTCCTGCTTGTCACGGACGCGGTACGCCTCCGCAAACCGGTCGCCGACGACCTTGGCCACCGCCTCGGCAACCGCCGGATCAGCGGCGGGGGCAGTCCAGTTCCAGGACGGCTTGCCGGCTTCGGCAGCGAGTGCGCGGATGTTGTCGATTGCGACCTGCATCTGCTCATGGCCGTAGATGACGGCATCGAGCATCACCTTCTCAGGTAGCTGCTGGGCGGAAGACTCGACCATCAGGACCGCCTTTGCGGTCCCCGCGACGACCAGGTCAAGCTTCGACTGCTTGAGCTGGGTCATGGTTGGATTCAGGACGAAACTGCCATCGATGTAGCCCACCTTGGCGCCGGCGATCGGGCCCTGGAAGGGTGCGCCTGTCAGGGAGAGCGCGGCCGAGGCGCCCAGCATCGCGGGGATGTCCGAATCCACTTCGGGATTCAGCGAGATCACGGTGGCAATGATCTGGATCTCGTTGACGAAGCCCTTGGGAAACAGCGGGCGGATGGGGCGGTCGATCAGACGGGAGATGAGGGTCTCCTTCTCCGTGGGGCGGCCCTCCCGCTTGAAGAATCCACCCGGGATGCGGCCGGCGGCGTAGGCCTTTTCCTGGTAGTTGACCGTGAGGGGGAAGAAGTCCTGGTCTTCGGCGGCCTCGGTCTTGGCCACCGCAGTCACGAGGACCACCGTCTCGGCCATGGTCACGATCACGGCACCGCCGGCCTGGCGGGCGATCTCGCCGGTTTCGATGGTGACCTGGTGCTGGCCGTAGGGAAAAGTCTTCTTGATTGACGCCACGTTCGCTTCCTAACTCATCTGTTCACGGAAATGGGAACGGGGCAGAACACCCGAAGTGTATCTGCCCCGCTGGAATGTCGGACGGCCAACTGCCTGGCCGGAATCGGCTCGGAGCCTTGAGCCCCTCTAGCGGCGCAGACCGAGCTTGTCGATCAAGCCCTGGTAGCGGGCGCCATCCTTGCCCCGCAGGTAGTCGAGGAGTTTGCGCCGCTGATTCACGAGGCGCAGGAGTCCCTGCCGGGAATGATGATCCTTCTTGTGGCGCGCGAAGTGGTCCGTCAGTTCATTGATGCGGGCGGACAGCAACGCCACCTGTACTTCCGGTGATCCGGTATCGGCAGGCCCCCGGCGATACTCGCCGACGATCTTCTGCTTGTCTTCAGCCGTTTGCGGCATTTAAGCCATCTCCTGTGGGC
>CALGMY010000178.1 GCA_937958785.1 uncultured Gammaproteobacteria bacterium
GTCTCGAACGCCCCTAAGTCGCACGGCCGCGCGTCGGGGACGACGCGGGCCCACGATGGGGGCGAGCCGATCGCGTGGTGCGAACCTCCCCTCGGCTGCGCTCGTCCTGTCGGGTCGAGTCGGGGGCGTTACAATGCCCGCTCGGGGGCCCTTCGCCTCGCCCCCAGGTCCGTTCCCCCTCCGACAAGTCGACTCATGAGTTCCCGCCGACTGCTGGTCACCTCGGCTCTTCCCTACGCCAACGGCCCGATCCACATCGGTCACCTGGTCGAGTACGTCCAGACCGACATCTGGGTGCGCTACCAGCGGCTGGCCGGCCACGACGTCACCTACCTCTGCGCCAGCGACGCCCACGGCACGCCGATCATGCTGAAGGCGCGGGACCTCGGCATCACCCCGGAGTCCCTGGTGGAGCGATTCCGCACGGAGCACCAGCAGGCCTTCGCCGGCTTCCGGGTGGCATTCGACAACTACCACACGACCCACTCGGAGGAGAACCGGGTGCTCGTCGAGGAGGTCTTTGCGCGGCTGTCGGCTGCCGGACTCATCACCCAGCGGGTGATCAAGCAGGCCTACGACACCGAGGCCGGCATGTTCCTGCCGGACCGCTTCATCCGCGGCGACTGCCCGGTCTGCGGCAAGCCCGACCAGTACGGGGACAGCTGCGAGAACTGTGGCGCCACCTACTCGCCCGCCGACCTCAGGAACCCGCGCTCCGTGGTCTCGGGCACGACGCCGGCGGAGCGCGACTCCGTGCACTACTTCTTCCGCCTGGGCGCCTTCGAGGACAGCCTGAAGGCCTGGCACGCGGGCGGCCACGTGCACGAGAGCGTCGCCAGGAAGCTTCAGGAGTGGTTCTCGGCGGGCCTCAGGGACTGGGACATCTCCCGGGACGCGCCCTACTTCGGGTTCCGGATCCCCGGCACCGACGACAAGTACTTCTATGTCTGGCTCGATGCGCCGGTGGGCTACATGGCCAGCCACCGGCACTGGCTGGCGCGCACGGGACGGCCGGCGGCGGAATTCGACGAGGCCTGGGGTGTCGGCAGCCCCGTCGAACTGCATCACTTCATCGGCAAGGACATCCTCTACTTCCACACGCTGTTCTGGCCGGCGCTCCTCGCGGGCGCCGGTTTCCGCCAGCCGACCGCCGTGCACGTGCACGGCTTCCTCACGGTCAATGGCCAGAAGATGTCCAAGTCGCGGGGCACCTTCGTGGCGGCGGACACGTACCTGAAGCACCTGGATCCCGAGTACCTGCGCTACTACTACGCGTTCAAGCTCGGCGCCGGCCTCGATGACATCGACCTGAACCTCGAGGACTTCGCCGCGCGCGTGAACGCGGACCTGGTGGGCAAGGTCGTGAACCTGGCGAGCCGCTGCGCCGGCTTCATCGAGCAGCGCTTCGGCGGGGAACTGGCTGCGGAACTGCACGCACCGGCGCTCTTTGCCGGGTTCGTCGCCGCCGGCGACAGCATCGGCAGCGCCTTCGACCAGCGGGACTACGGGCGGGCCATGCGCGAGACCATGCTGCTCGCCGACGCGGCCAACCGCTACATCGACGAGCAGAAGCCCTGGGTCCTGGCGCGGGACCCAGCGACGCTGCCCAAGGTGCAGCAGGTCTGCACCCAGGGACTCAACCTCTTCCGGGTGCTCATGACCTACCTTGCCCCCGTGGTGCCGCGCATCGCCGCGGATGCCGCGCGGTTCCTCCGCGCCCCGGCGGGAAACTGGGCCGACCGGGCCACGCCGCTGCTCGGCACGATGATCGGCACCTTCGAACCCCTGCTCGTCCGGGTTGACCCGGACGCGATCTCCCGTATGTTGGCAGACTCCATGGACAGGACCGCACCCGTGACCTCAGCCCCGCCCACCAGCGCCACCACGGCCGCCCCCACGGGGGCCGGCAAGCCCGAGATCGAGCTGGCCGACTTCCAGAAGGTGGACCTGCGGATCGCGACCGTCACCGCGGCCGAGGCCGTGGAGGGCGCGGACAAGCTCGTGCGCCTCACGCTCTCCCTGGGCGCGGATACCCGCACGGTCCTCTCGGGCATCAAGGCAGCCTACGCGCCCGCGGACCTCGTGGGGCGGCAGGTCATCCTGGTGGCCAACCTGAAGCCCCGGAAAATGCGCTTCGGCGTCTCCGAGGGCATGGTGCTCGCCGCCGGCGGCGAAGGGGGCCTGTTCCTCGTGGGGCCGGACGCCCCGGCGCCGCCCGGTGCGGCCGTGACCTGATGGCGGAGCTGCTGCCAGTCGTCCTTGCAGCAGCCACGGTGAACAACCTCGTGCTCGGGCGGCTGCTCGGGCTCGGCACGCTGTTCGACCCGCCAGCCGGCGGGAAACTGCTGGCGGAGACGGCGGCCACGACCCTCGCCCTGGTCCTCGCCCTCGCGGCCGGCCACCTGCTCGGGGCCTACGTGCTGGAGCCGCTCGGCCTGCCGTCCCTCCGCATCCTCGCCGTCCTGGCGGTCAGCGCCGGCGCCGTACAGCTGGCCGATGCCCTGTTCCGCCGCCGCCCGGGGTCGGTCGCCACGCACCTGCTGGTCGCCGGTGCGGCCCTCCTCGCGCCCACCACCACCGGGTCCCTGCCCGGGGCGATCGCCACCGGGCTCGGGGCCGGCGCGGGCTACGGCCTCGTGCTCACGCTGTTCGCGTCGGTACTGCCCCGGCTGGCCCGGGGGCCGGTCCCCGCGCCCCTGCGCGGGCCGGCACTGGTCTTCCTGACGGCGGGCCTCCTGTCCCTCGCCCTCCTCGGCTTCGCCGGCGTGGGCGCCTAGGCAGGTCCCGCCCCGGCAACCTGGTGGCGCCATGAGCGAACCCGTCCCCAGCGACCCGGCCGGCTTCGACGCGCAACCCCCGCGGCCGACCTGGGGCGTGCGCACCCCGCTGCGCAAGTCCGTGTCGACGCGCGAGCCGATCCTTGTTGCGCCGGCCCCGGCGCGCGTCTGCATTCCGCTCGTGCAGGGCGAGACCCCCGCCGCGCGGCCACTCGTCGCCATCGGCCAGGCGGTCCGTTGCGGCGAGCCGGTTGGCGCGCCGGCCGAGCCCGGCCTGCCCCAGGTGCACGCCACCATCGCGGGCCGCGTCACGGCCATCGGGCCCGCCCTGGTCGCCGGCGCGGGCGGCCCCGTTCCCTGCGTGCACCTCGAGGGCACGGGCGGCGACGAGCGCTGGCCCGGTTACACCCGTATCGCGGCGCCGGAGCAGCTGGCGCCGGCGGCACTGCTGGAGGGCATCGCCCGCGCGGGCATCACGGGCCTCGGCGGCGCGCTCTACCCGACCGCCCGCAAGCTCGGCATGTCCGCCGGTGCGGGCGTCGTGCTGCTGAACGGGGTCGAGTGCGAGCCCTACATCAGCTGCGACGACGCCCTGCTCCGGGAGCGGGCAGACCGGGTGGTGGCCGGCGCCCGGCTGCTGGTGGCGGCACTGGGCGCCCGGCAGTGCGTCATCGCGGTGAAGAACGGCATGGCAGAGGCCCGGGCCGCGCTGTACCACGCGCTCGAGGCCGTGGCGGACCCCCGCCTCGCGCTGTCGGTGGTGACGGCCCGGTATCCGGCCGGTGGCGAGCGCCAGCTGATCGAACTGGTCCTCGGCCGGGAGGTGCCGGCGGGGGGGCATCCGGCCGACGTGGGCGTGGTGTGCCAGAACGTCGCCACCGCGGCGGCCCTCGCGGACTTCTTCGCGCGGGGCCAGCCGCTCATCTCGCGCATCGTCACGGTGACCGGCGGCGGGGTCGCGCAGCCCCGCAACATCGAGGCCCGCATCGGCACGCCCATTGCGGAACTCATCGCCCTCGCCGGTGGCTACCGGGGCGAGCCCCTGCGCCTCGTCATGGGCGGCCCGATGATGGGCATTGCCCTGCCCGACGACGGCCTCCCCATCACGGCGGCCACCAACTGCCTGATCGCAGCCACCGCCCTGGACCTCGGCATGGCTCCCGGCGGCGCCCTGGAGCCCGAGTTCCCCTGCGTCCGCTGCGGCGCCTGCGTGGAAGCCTGCCCCGCGGGACTGCTGCCCCAGGAACTGCTGGCCGTGGCCCGGGCTGGCGACCGGGCCGGGCTCGCCGCGCTGGACCTTGGCGAGTGCATCGAGTGCGGCGCCTGCGATTACGTCTGTCCCAGCCGGATCCCGCTCACGAGCGTGTTCCGCCGGGCGAAGGCCGCCGGCTGATGCGCTTCGACACCGGCCCCTCGCCCCAGTGGCGCGCGCCCGGCACGGTGGCGGCCATGATGCGGACGGTGGTCCTGGCCCTGGTACCTGCCCTGCTGGCCCACGTCTGGTTCTACGGGGCGGGGATCCTCGTCAATGCGGGCATTGCCCTCGTGGCAGGGCTCGCCACGGAGGCCGCCTGCCTGCGCCTCACGGGCAAGCCGGTCGGGCGCTTCCTCACCGATGGCAGCACGCTGGTCACTGCCGTCCTGTACGCCTTCTGCCTGCCACCGTTGTGCCCCTGGTGGGTGACCGTGACGGGGATGGTGTTCGCCATCGGCATCGTCAAGCACGCCTACGGCGGGCTCGGCTACAACCCGTTCAATCCGGCGATGGCTGCCTGCGCGCTCGTGCTGGTCACCTTCCCCGCGGCCATGGCCCGCTGGACGGCGCCGGACATCGGCGACCTGGATTACGCCCGCCCGACGGTTGCGGCCACGATCACCTACGCCCTGGCCGGCAGCCTGCCCGCTGGCACGGGCGTGGACGCCATCGCGCGACCCACGACGCTCGCCCTGGCGCGGGAGGGCCTCGGCCTCTCGCGGACCATGGACGAGATCCAGGCTGGCCCGGCGTTCGGCGACTTCGGCGGCGCCGGCTGGGAGTGGATCGGCAACTTCACCGCGATCGGCGGCTTCGCCCTGCTGCTGCTCGGCGTGATCCGCTGGCACACCCCGGCTGGCGTGCTCGGTGGCCTCCTCACCTGCGCCACCCTGGCCTGGCTGCTGGACCCGGATACCCACCCGTCTCCCGGCTTCCACCTCTTCAGCGGCGGCGCGATCCTCGGGGCGTTCTTCATCGCGACCGACCCCGTGTCGTCCCCCGCCACCGCCCGCGGCCGCCTGGTGTACGGCGCGGGCATCGGCGTGCTGACCTGGCTCATCCGCGCCTTTGGCAGCTACCCGGACGGGGTCGCCTTCGCCGTCCTGGCCATGAACATGGGCGTGCCGCTCATCGAGCGCTACACGCGCCCCCGCGTCTATGGCCGGCCCCGTGCGTGACAACGCGACAGCACTCGCTGCGCTGGCAGCGGCGGCGACGCTCACGGTGGCGGCTGCCTGGCATTTCACCCGGGAGGCCATCGAGGACCAGGCTGCCCGCCGGACCCTCGCGGAGATCGCGACGGTGCTGCCGGCCGCCCGCTTCGACAACGCCCCGCACCGGGACGTGGTGCTGCTCGACACGGGCAGCGGGGAACCCCTGCCCGTGTAC
>CALGMY010000179.1 GCA_937958785.1 uncultured Gammaproteobacteria bacterium
GTGCTGCCCATCCTCAGCCTCAATGGCTACAAGATCGCGAACCCCACCGTGCTCGCGCGCATCAGCGAGGAGGAGCTGACGGCGCTGTTCACGGGCTACGGTTACTCCCCGTTGATGGTGAGCGGGTCGGACCCGGAAGCCATGCACCAGCAGATGGCCGCGACCCTGGATGCGGCCATCGGGCGCATCCGCGAGATCCAGGCCACCGCGCGTGAGGGCAACCGGCCGGACCGGCCGCGCTGGCCGATGATCGTGCTGCGCGCCCCGAAGGGCTGGACGGGACCGAAGGAGGTCTCGGGCCACAAGGCCGAGGGCTCCTGGCGCTCCCACCAGGTGCCGCTCGGCGACGTGCGCGGCAATCCGGCCAGCCTGCGCCAGCTCGAGGACTGGCTGCGGAGCTACCGGCCCGACGAGCTGTTCGATGGCGAGGGCAGGCTGGTGGAGCACCTGCGCGGCGTGGCGCCCGCGGGGAACCGGCGCATGGGGGCCAATCCCCGGGCGAACGGCGGGCTGCTGCGGCGGGACCTCGTGCTGCCGGACTTTCGCGCCTACGCGGTGGACGTGCCCGGCGTCGGTGCCGTCCGGCACGAGAATACCCGGCCGCTCGGCGATTACCTGCGGGACGTGCTGCGGGCGAATCCCGGCAACTTCCGGGTGTTCGGCCCGGACGAGACCGCATCGAACCGGCTGCAGGCCGTGTACGAGGCGTCGAAGAAGGCGTGGATGGCCGAGTTCCTGCCCGAGGATGCCGACGGGGGCGAGCTGGCCCGCGACGGCCGGGTGATGGAGATCCTGTCCGAGCACACGCTGATCGGCTGGCTGGAGGGCTACCTGCTCACCGGCCGGCACGGCTTCTTCCACACCTACGAGGCCTTCGCCCACGTCATCGACTCGATGTTCAACCAGTACGCCAAGTGGCTGGAAGCCAGCCGGGAGGTGCCGTGGCGGGCACCGGTGGCAGCCCAGAACATCCTCCTCTCCTCTACCGTCTGGCGACAGGACCACAACGGCTTCTCCCACCAGGACCCCGGCTTCATCGACGTGGTGACCAACAAGAGCCCGGCGGTGACCCGCATCTACCTGCCGCCGGATGCGAACTGCCTGCTGGCGGTCGCGGACCGGTGCCTGCGGTCCACCAACGTGATCAACGTTATCGTCGCGGACAAGCAGAAGCACCTGCAGTTCCTCACCATGGACGAGGCGGTGGCGCACTGCGAGCGGGGCATCGGCATCTGGCCCCGCGCCAGCACGGACGACGGCGGGGAGCCCGACGTGGTGCTCGCCAGCTGCGGCGACGTGGCCACCGTCGAGGCACTGGCCGCCGCGGCGATCCTCCGGGAACACCTGCCGGATCTCCGCCTGCGCTTCGTCAACGTGGTCGACCTCTACCGCATGCAGCCCGACACCGAGCATCCCCACGGCCTGCCGGGGCCGGAATTCGCTCGCCTCTTCACCACCAGCAGGCCCGTGATCTTCAATTTCCACGGCTATCCGTGGCTCATCCACAAGCTCTCATACCGGTTCACCAACCACGAGAACCTGCATGTGCGGGGCTACAAGGAGAAGGGCAGCATCAACACGCCGCTCGAACTGGCGATACTCAACCAGGTGGACCGGTTCAACCTGGTGCTGGACGTGATCCGCCGGGTACCCGGTCTGTCCGGCCGCGCTACCGCGCTCGAGGCGAAGATGCGGGAGGCCATCGCCAGTAGCCTCGCCTACGCCCACCAGCACGGTACGGACCGGGCCGAGGTCACGGACTGGGTGTGGCCCTGGTAGGATCGTCCATGCCCACTCCTCGAATCGACCGCATCACGCGCGAGCGGATCTGCGCGTCGCGGCTCCGGCAGGCCGGGCTGGCACTGGCGATGATGGCCGGGTCGGTGCCCGCCGCGGCGGACAAGACCGACATCCTCGACCTGCGCAACGGCGACCGCGTGACCTGCGAGATCAAGAACCTGGAGCGGGGCCGGCTGAAGGTCAGCACCGACAGCATGGGCACGGTGTACGTCGAGTGGAAGGACATCCTCCGGATCACCAGCAAGGAGGTCTACATCCTCGAGATGGAGGACGGCAGCCGGGTCGAGGGCAGTCTCGCGGCCACGCAAGCCGACGGCCAGCTGCAGGTGAGCCACGAGGGCTCGGAGCAGCTGGTCGACATGGCGGCGGTGGTCTGGCTCGATCCGCTGAAGCTCGACGCCGCCCGGATCAAGCGCTGGGACGGCTCCGTCAGCGCGGGCTTCGACACCACCAAGGCCAACGATGACACGTCGCTGAGCGCCAGCTTCGACGCCCGCCGCCGGGCGGAGAACTTCCAGCTCAACCTCGACGCCTCGGTCTACTCGCGCTCCCAGGACGGCGTCGAGGACAGCCTCCGCGCGAACCTGAACGGCGTCTACCGCGGGCTACTGCAGGAACGCTGGTACTGGGCGGGGGTGGGCAGCTTCGAGCGCAACGACGAGCTGGGCATCGACCTGCGGACCCTCGCGGGCGCCGGCTACGGCCGCTTCCTGGTCCAGACGGGCCGGACGCTGTGGTCCTTCACGGGGGGGCTCGCGGTGGTCAACGAGCAGCGGGCCGGCGACGAGGCCGCGGAGACGAACCTCGAGTCGTTCATCAATACGGACTACGAGTTCTTCACCTATGATTCGCCAAAGACCACGCTGACCACGTCGCTCACCGTGTATCCCAGCCTGACGGAGAGCGGGCGGGTTCGCGCCAACCTCGACCTCGGCCTGCGCCGCGAGCTGATCACCGACCTCTTCGTCGAGCTCAGCGTCTACGATTCCTATGACAGCCAGCCCCCCGAGGACGGCACGGAGAACGACTACGGGATCGTGACCAGCCTCGGGTACACCTTCTGAGGCCATGCGGACCAGCCTGACAGTGAAGCCCGGATGATCGCCACGACCGGCTCCGGCAAGTACGAGGCGCTGCTCGCGCGCTGTCGCGGGCTCGACGCCGTGCCCACGGCCGTCGCGCACCCGTGCGAGGAGACCGCCCTGGCCGGCGCCGTCGAGGCCGGGCGGCTCGGGCTGATCCGCCCCATCCTCGTCGGGCCGGCCGGCCGCATCCGGGAGCTCGCGTCCCGCCACGGCATCGACATCGCCGCACTGGAGCTCGTGGACGCGCCCCACAGCCACGCCGCGGCGGAGCGTGCGGTGGCCCTGGTCCGCGCCGGCAACGCCGAGATCCTCATGAAGGGCAGCCTCCACTCGGACGAACTGCTCGGCGCGGTCCTGGACGGCACGGCCGGGCTCCGGACCGGCCGCCGCCTGTCCCACGTCTTCGTGATGGACGTGCCCACCTACCACAAGGTGCTGGTCGTCACGGACGGCGGCATCAACATCGCACCAGGGCTCGAGGAAAAGGCGGACATCTGCCGCAATGCCATCGACCTGGTGAGGACGCTGGGCGTCGGCCGGCCGAAGGTCGCGGTGCTCGCCGCGGTGGAGACGGTGTCGTCGAAGATGCCGGCGACCATCGACGCGGCCGCCCTGTGCAAGATGGCAGAACGGGGCCAGATCACCGGCGGCCTCGTGGACGGTCCGCTCGCGTTCGACAATGCCATCAGCGCCGACGCCGCCCGCACCAAGGGCATCGAGTCCGCCGTCGCCGGCGACCCGGACATCCTGCTCGCGCCGGACCTCGAGGCCGGCAACATGCTTGCTAAGCAGTTGAGCTTCCTCGCCAGGGCCGACAGCGCGGGCCTCGTGCTCGGCGCCCGGGTCCCCATCGTGCTCACGAGCCGCGCCGACAGCGTGCGCTCCCGCATCGGCAGCTGTGCGATCGCCGTGCTCCTCGCCCACGAACGCCGCTCCCCGGTGACCCCGGTGGGCCACTGAGCCGTGTCCGGGCACCTGCTTGTCC
>CALGMY010000180.1 GCA_937958785.1 uncultured Gammaproteobacteria bacterium
TCGCGATCTCGCCGTCGAAGGAGAGCAGCGCGGCCTGGTAGCCCTCGGCGGCGGACCCGTGGGCGTCGAGTTTTGCGTAGGCGTAGGGAATGGCCAGCAGCGACTCCTGCACCGCGCTGTCCAGGAGGTCCCGGTCGCGCAGCTCCAGCCAGGGCGTCAGCGCGCCGCGGAAGTCGCTGGTGGCGGCGTCGGCCCAGCCCACGCCGAGCAATGCCTTGTTGGCGAAGGGGCCGGCGAGGCGGACCCGCTCCAGGACTGGCCGCGCCTGGCCGTCCAGCTGCTGCTGGAGGTAGGCGTAGCCGAGGGCGAGGTTGGCCTTGTCCTTCAGGTCGAGCAGCTCGGCGGTGGCGGCCGGGCCGCGCCCCACCCGGTCGAGCTGGCGGGCGCCGTCAGCCAGCCGGCCGAGGCGCACGAAGGCGACGCCGAGGTTGTAGCGCGCGTAGGGTGCCCAGCCCTCGGCTCCCTGCCAGCCGTCCAGCAGCGCGGCGGCCTCGTCGAACCGGTCCAGCGCCATCAGCGCCTGGGCCTTCAGCATCGGCAGCTCGGCGGACAGGGCCTCGGGCAGCTCACCGGCGATGCGGCCGAAGTCGGCCAGCGCCGCGGCGAACAGCCCGCGCTGGTAACGCACCTTGCCGAGGTAGAACCAGGCCCGGTCGCGCACGCGCGCCGGAACGTCCGCCGTCAGCAGCCGGTTGAAGATGTCCTCCGCCCGGGCGTGCTGGCCATAGTGCAGGTACAGGCCGCCCAGCAGCAGTTCGCTTTCGGCCTCGTGATTCCCGACCCGCCCGGTATCCCGCGCCACGAGCAGGTGGGTGAGCGCGTCGAAGTGCTGGTCCTGGTAGAAATGGAAGAGCGTCTCGCCGTAATAGAGGTCCCGCACCGGACCGGGCGTGCCCGGGTCGGCCGCCCGCGCGGGCGCCGCCAGTGCGCCAGCGGCGACGAGCCCGGCAAGCCAGGTGGCGGGACCGCGGCGGGTCACGGGGTTACTCCCACTCCTTCACGAGGAACTCGGGCTGCTGCTTGCTCTCCCGGTCGGAGATGCGCAGCTCCACGAACTTGGCACCGATGCCCTTCTCCACCTTGAGCGTGGCGCCGCGCCGGTAGTCCCGGGTGTGCGGACCCTGGCCCGTGAAGATGGCGGTCAGCTCGTGCTCCCCGGTCTTGAGGTTGCCGAGGTAGATCCGGTGCACGCCGCCGCGGAGCAGTGCCGCGACCTCCCGGTCCGTGTACAGGTAGTTGCTGACCGGCTTGTCGTCGATGCGCAGCTGCACGGAGTCCAGGTCGAAGAAGTCGCCCACGTCCATGGAGACGAACACGGCCACCTGGGTGTTGGCCGGGAACAGCAGCTCTTCCTCGAGCAGGAAGAGTTCCCGGTTCAGGTCCAGCACCTCGTCCTTCAGGACCTGCACCTCGGCATCGACGCTGGTGGCGGGCGTGGCGTCCGCCGGCAGCTCGTCGGCGGCATGCACCGCCTGGATGGCGAGCAGGCTGCCGACCAGCAGGGCCGCCGAGGCGAAATGGAGTTCGATGCGTGTCATGGCCATGGATCCATCCTTCATTCGTCGAGAAGAGCGACCAGCTCTTCCTCGTAGCGGGCGGCGTCACCGCCCTGGTACTTCTCGTGCACGTGCCGCACGGTGCCGTGGGGATCGACCAGCACGGTCAGGGGCAGCCTGGCGACGTCGTACTCCCGTGCCACCTGCTGGCCGTCGTCATGGAGCACGGTGAGGCCGGACCGGGCCGCCGCATCCCGGGCGGCGGTCGCCGGCCCGTCGATGTTGACGGCGACCACGCGGACGCCGCGCGCGGCGTACGTGGCCTGCAGTCGTTCCAGCGCGTCGAGCTGGTCGCTGCAGCGGCCACACCACCCGGCCCAGAACGTGAGCAGGACGACATCACCGCGCCACTCGGAGAGCCGGAGGTTGGCGCCGCCGGTGTCCTTCAGCGCGAAGTCGGGCGCGGGCTGCCCCGGCCGGACGGCGTCAGCCGCAACGGCCGGCGCCGGCAACAGCAGCGCCGGCAGCGAGAGTGCCGTCAGGAGGGTGGCCAGGAGCCGTGGACGCATGCCGTGTCTTCCCGTGTGCCGCAGAGGCGGACAGGGGCGCATCACTGGCATCGGGAACGCAGGCGGGCGCGCGACCTCATGGCCGCGATCGGATCCGGCAGCCCCGCTGTCGTGAACGGGCGCGCTGTATGCGCGCCCGTCGTTAGACCGGTGGCTTTGCGTCCCCGCCTTTCAGCGGGTTTGCCCTTGTCGGCACGGGAATGTTGACAATTTCCGGTCGCGAATCCTGCGACCCCGCTCACGTCCTCTCGCGCGGGAAGAAGGATTCCCGGCGCTTATGTCAAACCCCGGCTCTGCGCGCCATCAGCGCGCCATCAGCGCACGAGAGAAGCGCACGTTGCGCTCGGCGTCGACCACCACGGCGGCATAGCCCGGCGTCGCATCGATGAGCGCGAGGCCCCGCTCGGGCCCGAGGATGAACACGGCATTGTCGAGGCCGTCGGTCAGCGTGGCGTCGGGGCCGATGACCGTGACGCTGCGGACGCCGCGGGCGGAGTCGCCCGTCCCCGGGTCGATGATGTGGTGGTAACGGACGCCGTCCTCGTCGAAGAAGCGCTCGTAGTCGCCGGCGGTGGAGATGGCCTCGTCGCTGAGGGCGAGCCGCGTGACCCAGCGGCCGCCGTCGTCCGGGTCACGGATGCCGACCATCCAGGGGCGACCCTCCCGGTTGCCGATGAGGCGCGTGTCGCCCCCCGCATTGACCCGGCCGGACGTCACGCCGGCCTTGCGCAGCAGCGCCGCCACCTGTTCGCAGGCGTAGCCCTTGCCGATGCCACCCAGGTTGATGCGGGTCCCCTCCCGCGTGAAGCGGATCGTCGAGGCGGCCGGGTCGAGCACCACATGCCGGTAGTTGATGTCCGGCAGGCTGCGGCGGATCTCCTCCGCATCGGGCCGGACGCCGGACCGGAAGTCGTAGAGGCGACCCACGCTGTCGAAGGTGATGTCGAAGGCGCCGTCGGAAAGCTCCGAAAGCTCGAGGGAGCGGGCCACGATGCCGTAGAGCTCGGCGGAGACCCTGACCGGTTCCCGGGCGGCGAGGCGGTTGACCCGGGAGATCTCCGAGTCGTCCCGGTAGGTGCTCATCCACGATTCGATCCGGTCGAACTCGGCCATGCCCGCGGCCAGCAGGGGCGCCGCGGCGGCCTCGCTGTCGGCCTGGACCTGGATCTCGACCCGCGTGCCCATCTTCTCGCGGGCGTCGGCATACCAGCCGGCGGCGGCGGCCGGCAGGCTGAAGGCAAGGAGCGGCAGGAACAGCAGCGGTCGGCGGCGCATGGCTCTCCCTCCCTGGAACGCCGGGAGGGATGGTAGCCCCGGCGCCCCGCTCAGAACCAGAGGGAGAGGAAGAACTGCACGACCACCGCGTCGTAGTCGTAGAGGGGCTCGGTGCCGGCAGGCACGTCGGCGCGCAGGTCACGGAAGTCGTCGTAGTTGTAGAGATACCAGTCGAGGAACAGGTTCGCCGTGCTCTTCAGCGGCCGCTCGCCCTGCCGGTCGAGGAAGGTGTAGGTCACCCCGACGTGGGGCCCATGGCTCTGGAAGGTGCTGAGCTCCTTGTCCCGGGCCAGGAAGTTCTGGGCATTGGCGAACGGGAAGAGGTCGCTGTAGAAGTCCGCCGCCTGCTGGGTGTAGTACCGGTACTTGAAATCGAGCAGCCACGCCGCGCCGAAGGGTTGCACGTAACCCGCCTCGAGGGTGTGGGCGTCCACGCCCCAGTCGTCGGTGAAGAAGCGGTATTCGCCGGAGACCGCGGCCCGGTAGGGCAGGTGGTACTTGCCCCGGATGGCCACCGCGTTGCTGGCCCGGGTCCGGGGGTACACCTCGCCCTGGGTCAGCCAGTTGTCCGGGTCGGCCGGGTCCACGTAGCGGACCTGCCGGTAGGGGTTGTTCAGGTAGCCCTCGTCGGCGATGGCCTCGTAGGCCAGGGCCATGATCAGGTTGCGGGTCAGCACCTGGGTGACGCCCAGCCGGTAGGCGTTGCGGTCGACCTCCCCGGCGAAGATGTCGTCGCCCCGGCGACTCACCTCGTCGGCGCCGCTGCCGTAGCCCAGGGTGACGGTCGTGAGGCCGCCGAAGATGTCCTGGCTGATGGTGAAGTTCAGCGTATCGGCCTGGTAGTCGTTCTCGTCGCTGGTGCTGTAGCCCACGCTCATGGTGGTGTCGCCGCGCAGGTAGTCGAGGCCGAGGCCGTACTGCTTGCGCTCCTCGCTGTAGCCGTCCGGACTGGCGCCCGTCGTGACCACGTCGATGGAGGCGCTGCTGATGGTGTCCACGTAGTAGCTGGCCGCCACCGACACCTTCTCGCCGACGGACTTCCGCACCAGCAGGGACGGCCCG
>CALGMY010000181.1 GCA_937958785.1 uncultured Gammaproteobacteria bacterium
CCTCCGGCTGGCCGCCGGCGTCGTCGCCGTCCGCCTCCCGGCAACAGTCCCCGCCCAGGGGTGGGCCCACTATGGTGGCGACGAGGGGGGCAGCCGCTACTCGCCCCTCGACCAGATCAACCGGGGCAACGTGGCCCGCCTGGAACTCGCCTGGCAGTACCGCACGGGCGCCGTGCGGGACAATCCCGACCTGCGCAAGTACCTGGACTTCCAGGCCACGCCGACGCTCCTGCCCGCCGCCGCCGGCGGCCACCTCATCGTGTGCGATCCCTTCGGCAAGGTCATTGCGCTGGAGCCGTCCTCGGGCACTCCCCGCTGGACCATGGACCCCAAGATCGACAAGACGCCCTATGCGGGCCGCTTCAAGTGCCGGGGCGTCGAGTACTGGGCCGACCCGGAAGCCCCGGCGGACGCTGCCTGCGCCCACCGGCTGTTCCTCGCCACCGCCGACAAGCGCCTGATCGCCATGGATGCCCGCGACGGGCGCCTGTGCGCGGATTTCGGCAACCGGGGCGAGGTGAACGTGGACCCGCTCATCAAGGCCACCTTCCCGGCCGACGGTGTCGAGCTCACCCAGCTCGCCTCGCCGCCCACGGCCATCAACGGCGTGGTCGCCGTCTCGTCCTTCGGCAACAAGTTCCGCAGCTCGAGCTCGACCAACGGGGCCATCCGCGGCTTCGACGCCCGGACCGGCGCCCTGCGCTGGACCTTCGATCCCCTGGTGCGGGACGCCGCCACGGGCTTCGAGCCGACCCCGATCGAGGTCGGCGGCGGCAACACCTGGGTCCCCATGTCGGCCGACAGTGCCCGGGACCTGCTCTTCATCCCGACGGCCGCACCGGCGCCGAACTACTGGGGCGTCCACCGTCCCGGCGACAACCGCTACGCCAACTCCATCGTGGCGGTGCGGGGCTCCACGGGCGAGGTCGTCTGGCACTTCCAGACCCTGCACCCCGACGTCTGGGACCGGGACGTCGGCTCGCCGCCGATCCTCGCCGACATCCGCAAGGATGGACGGACGATCCCGGCGGTGATCCAGCTCGTCAAGACCGGCATGGTCTTTGCCTTCAACCGGGAGACCGGCGAGCCGGTATTCCCGATCGAGGAGCGGCCGGTGCCCACCGACACGGACGTGCCGGGGGAGAAGCTGTCGCCGACCCAGCCTTTCCCCACGAAGCCGCCCGTGCTCGTGCGCAATACCATCTCGCCGGACGACGCCTGGGGCTTCACGATCTTCGACCGGAACGCCTGCCGCAAGAAGATCGCGTCCATGCGCCACGGCGGGCACTACGAGCCCATCACGACCCAGGGCACGGTCATGTACCCGCAGATCGGTGGCGGTGCGAACTGGGGCGGCGGCGCCTTCGATCCGGCCACCAACCTGCTGGTCACGCCGGTGTCACAGATTCCCTACTACGTGCAGTTCCTGCCCCGGGACCAGGTGGACCCGGAGTACGCGAAGAAGCCGGAGGCCGGCGGGCCCATGCAGAAGCCCGGCTACCTCGGTGACACGCCCTACGGCGTGAAGCAGGGGCCGCTCATGTCGCCGTCCTTCACCCCGTGCACGAAGCCGCCCTGGAACATGCTGGTGGCGGTCGACATGGCTGCGGGCGAGATCCGCTGGCAGATTCCGTTCGGCAAGCTGGACAAGCTGATGCCCGTGCCCATCCCGCTGGACCTCGGCGCCCCGTCGGCGGGCGGCCCCATCATCACCGCCGGTGGCCTCGCCTTCATCGGTGCCACGCCCGACAACCGCCTGCATGCGTTCGACATCGAGACCGGCGAGCTCCTGTGGGAGCACGTCGCCCCCACGTCCGCCATGTCCACCCCGATGACCTACGAGGCGGGTGGCAGGCAGTACGTGGTGTTCACCGCCGGGGGCCACTCCTGGTACGACGCCAAGGGCATCGACGACTACGTGCTGGCCTTTGCCCTGCCCGCGACGGGACCCCGCGCCCCACCCACGCCGGGACTGTGACCGGCCCCCCGGTTCCGGGGACCCGGGGCGCGACTGAGAACTGGCGCATGGAGGCCGGCGGCAGGCCGCGGCTACGCTCCGCGTTATGTTTGGCGGAACCCTGCTCTCGGATCTCTACATGGCGGGCGCCGCGGTGGCCGGCTTCGCTGCGGGCGCCGGGCTCTCCCGTCTCCTCGGCAGCGTCGCCAACCGGCCTCTCGGCAAGCGGGCCGACGACCTGCACCATCGCATCCGCGGCCTCGAGGCCGACCTCCGGGTGGCCCAGCGCAACGCAGACCAGGTGCGTGCCGAACGCGACGCCGCCGTCGCGGACCTCGCGGCCAAGTGCGTCGAACATGCCGCCGCCACCGACAAGGTCGCCGCCCACGAGGACCTCATCCGCAAGCTCAAGGCCGAAGTCCAGCACGAGTGTGCCAAGACCGCCCGGTTGCGCCAGGAGCTGGCCGACCGCGCCGAGGAAATGGTGCGCACCCACGTGCAGCTCCGGGACGTGCAGAACGAACTCGGCGTCAGCCAGGTCGGCTCCGACGTGGTGATCGACCAGATCGGCCGGCTCGAGCGCGAGCGCGACGACCTGAACGCGATGGTCATCGCCCTCCGCAAGGAAGTGGAGGGCCGCCCGCAGCGGCCCGCGATCAAGCTGGGCGCCTCGCCCATCCTGGACCAGGGTGACGACATCCTGGTGGAGGGTTGAACGTGGCGTTCGCCGGAATGATCTTCATCGGCCTGCTCTTCGGCATGATCCTCGGCGGCACGCTGGTAGGCTTCATCGTCGTGCGCTCGGGCGGGCCCCTGAAGGAAAGCCTGTTCGGCGACGAAGGCAGGCAGCCCGCCTTCAGGGGCAAGGCACCCGAGGCCCCCGCCGAGCCGGATGCGCGCCAGAAGGCGCTCCTCGAGGAGGTCCGGGTCATGCAGAAGCTGCTCGACCAGGGCCGCGTAGAGCGCGAGCAGCAGGACAAGGCGTCCAAGGCCGCGGCCGAGGAGTCCGCGGCGCTTCGCGGGCAGGTCGCAGAGCGCGACGCGCGCATCGCAGAGCTCGAGGGCGGCCTGAAGGCCGCCGATCGCCGTGCCGGGGAACTCCTGGAGCAGCTCGGCGCGCGCACGGAAGAGCTCACCAGGGTCAGCCTGCAGCTCAAGGACGCGCGGCTCGAGCTCGACATCTCCGAGTCCGGCGCCACGGTCACCACCTCGCAGATCTGCCAGCTCCAGCAGGAACGGGACGAACTCGCCGCGCTGGTCGAGCAGCTGCGCCCCCGCCGCCAGGCGCGCCCCGTCGCGTGACTCCCTGAGGCATACTCCGGCCCGGCAACCACGGGCTGGCAGCATGCACGTCGACGTCATCCTCGATACCCGGGCCCCGGCCCGCGAGCTCGCTGCGCTTGGCACCCTCGCCGAGCGGTGCGGCATCCGCGGGGTGTGGGTCTCCAGCCTGCTGGATTCGCGGGACCCCTTCACCAACCTCGTGCCCCTGGCCCAGGCAACGTCGCGCCTCAGGCTCGGCCCCATCGCGGTGAATCCCTTCGACACCCATCCTGTCCGGATCGCGTCGGCGCTGCTGACCCTCAACGAGCTGGCCGACGGCCGCGCCCGGGTGGTGATCGGCGGCGGGGGCGAGGCACTGCAGGCCCTCGGCATCCGCCCGGCCCGCCGCGTGCGCGCGGTGCGGGAGTGCGTGGAGATCATCCGTGGCGCCGGGAATGGCGAGCGCCTCGACTACGCAGGCGACCTCTACCAGGTCCGGGGCCTGCGACTCGCCTGGCTCGCGGCACCGCCGCCGACGATCCTGGTGGGTGCGAGCCAGCCCCAGATGTTGCGCATGGCCGCCGGCTGCGCCGACGGCATCATGCTGAGCGACCTGCCAGCCGGCCCGGCGGCGGACGCACTGGCCACACTGGACGCCGGGCTGGCGGCCCGCGGGCGTGCACGGCCGCCGTTCACCACCAGCGTCTTCACCGCCTGGCACGTGTACCCGGACCTCGCCGCGGCCCGCCGGGAAGCGCGGCGTTGGTTGCTCCTGCGGGGCATCTTCCGGCCCTGGCTGCTGTCCGGGTTCCTGCCGCCCGCCGACGTGGACCTCGTCATGGCGAGCCAGGCGGCCTTCGCGCGGGCCTTTGCCGCCGGCAGCCACGAGGTCGAAGGCGTGCCGGATCGGGTGATGGACGCGCTGGTGGACCACGTGACGCTCACGGGCTCGCCGGACGACCTGGAACCCGTGCTGGCGCGACTCCGGCATTTCGCGGCCGCGGGCCTGGAGTCGGTCGCGCTGCGGCTCTACGCCGACCCCGCCGCGTCCCTCCGCCTGCTCGGCGAGCGTGTCATCCCGGCGCTTCGGGAGTATGCCGCCGGCGCCTAGTCCGCGGGACGGCGGCGCAGCGACTTGGTGGCGCCACGCTGCCGCTTCTCGTCGAGGCGTCGTTCCCGCGAACCGCGGGTCGGCCGGGTGGCCACCCGGACCCGGGGTACGTGGCTGGCCCGTTCCACCAGTTCCGCGAGGCGGGCGAGGGCATCGTCCCGGTTCTGTTCCTGGGTGCGATGCCGCTGCGCCTTGATCACCAGCACCCCGTCCCGGCTGATGCGCCGGTCCTCCAGCGCCAGCAGCCGGGCCTTCACCGCCTCGGGCAGGGACGAGGCCGGCACGTCGAAGCGCAGGTGTATGGCGCTCGCCACCTTGTTCACGTTCTGGCCGCCCGCGCCCTGGGCCCGCACGGCGGTGATCTCCACCTCGGCCTCGGGGACGACGATCCGCTGGCGCGCATTTGACATCTGCGAAATTGTGCCGGAGTCCCACCCCTCTTAGAATGGCTGCAAGCGTCCTGCTTGCCACGTCCCGGTGTCCCGATGAAGAACCTCCGCCCGTTCCCGGCCGCGCTCCTCGTCTCCGCCGTCCTGGGCAGCCTGCTGCCCCCCGGCCTGGCACGGGCCGACCTGGCACTCGACACCGGCTTCGATACCGATGGCATTGCCCAGGTGGACTTCGACACCGGTCCGGATGCCGCCGCCGCGGTGGCCGTCGAGGCCGACGGCCAGCTGGTCCTCGCGGGCACCAGCCGGCAGACCGCCGACGGCAGCACCCTCGACTACGCGGCCCTCGTCCGGGTGGATGGCACGACCGGGGCCCTCGATGGCGGCTTCGGCGCCAGTGGCCGGGTGAGCTTCCTCCCCGGCGGCACGGCCACCAGCGGCGGCGGCGCGGTGGCCCGCGCGGTGCTGATCCAGCCCGCTGACCAGAAGATCCTGGTCGCCGGCACCTGGAAGGCGGGTCCGGCCGCTGCCACCCAGGTGTACATCGCGCGGCTCGGCACCGACGGCATCCTCGACGACACCTTCGGCACGGACGGCGTCGTGCTGCTGACCCCGGCGGGCGTGACCAACCCGGCGGCCAACGCCCTCGGCCTGCGCAGCGACGGCAGCATCATCGTGGCCGGCGGCGGCGCCGCGGACGAGGACGACGAGGCGGGCGTGGCCTTCATCGCCGGCGTGGACAGCGCCGGTGATCCGATCCCGGGCTTCACCGGTACCGTGGTGCCTAATCCCCTGGAGGAGGGCGCCGGCTTCACCTTCAACGACCTGGTCATCCTCGACGGCGACGGCATCCTGGCCGCTGGCGGCGGCGGTGACCTGACGCTGGTCCGCTTCACGAGCGCCGGCGTGCCAGACGGCGGTTTCGCCACGAACGGCATCGCGACCTTCAACTATTTCACCTTCGACACGGCCGACGGCCCGAGCTTCTCCACTGACGCCATCAACGAGCTCGTGGTCCTGGACGACGGCCGCATCCTCATTGCAGGCCAGTCGGTGGCCGGGGCCACGCTCGCCGTGCTGGCGCGCCTGACGGCGGCCGGCACCCTGGATGCCACCTTCGGCTCGGGCGGCTACGCGGCCCTGCCGACCGCCGTTTCGAACGGGCCGGCCACCGGCCTCGTCGTGCGCCCGTCCGGGGACATCGTGCTGTCGGGCTCGGGCTTCAAGCCCGTGCAGGTGAGCCCGCAGGGCATCGCCCAGAGCCAGTTGCCGGGCACGTTCGCCCTCGGCGTCAACGACCTGGCCGTCCTGCCGGGGGGAGACGTGGTGGCCGCGGGCCTCCGCAACGTGGCGGGCGACGACACCGCTTTCGGCGTCGCGCGCTTCACCGCCTCGGACCTCGCCGACGGTCCCGACACTGTGCCGGACCCGTTCGTGTTCGTCACCCAGACGGGCCTCGAGACCGACTCGCCCGCCACTTCCAACGCCGTGACCATCCAGGGCATCGACGCCCCGGCCGCCATCACCGTGACGCCCGGCGACGACTACTCCATCGGCTGCACGGCGGACTTCACCAGTGCCGCGGGCACCATCGCCAACGGACAGACAGTGTGCGTCCGCACCACGACCACGCTCGACGGGAACTCCGACAAGCGGGCCTTCCTCACCGTGGGCAACGTGCTGGGCCAGTTCGCGGTGATCACCGGAGACGCGTTGCCGGATCAGTTCACCTTCGTGGACCAGACGGGCGTCCCGCTGGCGACCCCGGTGGTGTCGGCACCGATCACCCTGGCCGGGCTCGCCATCCGCACCGACGTGAGCGTGTCCGGCGGCCAGTTCTCCGTGGGCTGCACCGCCACCTATACCCAGACCACCACCGAGGTGGATCCGGGCGCGCAGATCTGCGTGCGGCACACCTCGGCGGCCACCAGCGGCACCCAGGTCAGCACCACGCTGACGGTGGGCAAGGGCGAGACGGTGAGCGACGTGTTCACCAGCACCACCACGGGCGACATCACGCCGGACGCCATCAATTTCCAGGCCCAGACCGGCGTCGCCAAGTCCACCCTGATCCAGTCGAATACCGTCACGCTGGCCGGATTCACCCAGTCCGTGCCGATTTCCGTTTCCGGGGGCGGGGGGCAGTATTCGCTGGGCTGCACGGCGTCGTTCACCGCGACCGCGGCAACCGTGAGTCCGGGTACGACGGTCTGCGTCCGCCACACGTCATCGAGCGCTGGCGGCACGAAGGTCACCACGACCCTGACCGTCGGTGGTACGACCGGTACTTTCGAAAGTACGACGGCGGGTTCTCCGGACACGACGCCAGATGCCTTCAGTTTCCCCGCCCAGACGGGCGTGCCTCTGGCGACGGCGGTGACGTCCGGCGAGATTACCCTCTCTGGATTCGATACGGCCGCGAGCATTTCCGTCTCGGGCGGCGCTTACTCGATCGGCTGCACAGCGTCGTTTGAGACCTTGCCGCGCCCGAGGCAGAACCTGCCGGGACTCGCGCCTGGCCAGACGGTCTGCGTCCGCCACACCTCGGCGTCCGCGGGATCGGCCGATACCGTCACCATCCTCACGGTGGGCGGGGTGAACGGGTCGTTCACCAGCACCACGCTGCCCGGCGATGCGGTGCCCGCGCCGTTCTCTTTTCCCAGCCAGACCGGGGTGGACCTGGTCACCCAGATCACATCGGCGGCGGTCACCATCACGGGGCTCGGCATCGCGAGCCCCATCACGGTGGAGGGCGGGGAGTACTCCATCGGCTGCACGAGCAGCTTCACGAGTGCCCAGGGTGTCATCTCCAACGGCCAGTCGGTGTGCGTCCGCCACCAGTCCTCGTTCAACAGCAACGAGGCCGTGGAGACGGTCCTCACGATCGGCACCGAGAGCGGCAGCTTCACCAGCACGACCCGTTCGGGTGACCAGCTGCCCGATCCCTTCAGCTTCGCGAGCCAGGACAACGTGGCCCGGAACACGCGGGTCGTGTCGGCGCCGGTCACCTTCACGGGCTTCGACTCGACGGCGGGCATCCTGCTGAGCGGCCCGACGGGCGCATTCGGCATTCCGCGCTACGGCTTCTCCAGGGGCTGCACCGGCACGGACGTGGGTGCCGATGACGACCAGCTCCTCGAGCCCGGCGAGACGATCTGCGTGTCGGTGATCTCGGCGGATGCCGACCTCACCAGCGTCGTCGTCACCGTCACGGTGGGCGGCAACGGTGTCGGCAACCGGCAGACGGCGACCTTCACGGTCACGACGGGCGAGACCACGCCGGACGCCTTCTTCTTCCAGGACCAGGTCGGCGTGCCGGTGCTGACCACCATCTACGCGGCGCCGGTCACGATCACCGGGATCTCCGGGCCGAGCAACGTGTCGATCAGCGCCAACGGGCAGTACCAGGTCAACTGCACGGGCACCTGGACGGGCGCGCCGGGCGTCGTCGAGGACGGCGACACCGTCTGCGTGCGGCACGTGTCCTCGCCCAACCTGTCGAGCCAGGTCAACACGACGCTCACGGTGGGCGGGGTCAGTGATGTCTTCACCACCACGACCACCGCTGATCCGAAGCCGCTCCCGGGAGGCAGTGCCGTGGACCCGCTCTCGCTGCTGCTGCTCGGGCCGCTGCTGGCGTGGCGTCGCCGGCGGCATCCGTAGGAGCGCCTTGAGGCGCGACGGGGGATTTCCCTTCGCTCGCTAGATGAACACGCTCGCTGCGGGAAATCCCCCGTCG
>CALGMY010000182.1 GCA_937958785.1 uncultured Gammaproteobacteria bacterium
CGAGATTTCTGCCTGTCTCGTGGGCTCGGAGATGTGTATAAGAGACAGGGTTGCAGGTGAAGGCGTTGCCCCGGTCAAGGCGGAATTCACCCTGCACCCGGTCGAAGGCCAGGCCCTTGTCCGTGACGTCGGAGAAATCGAGGCCCAGCCGGCGGGGCAGCGCCGCGATGCTGAGCAGGCCCACGAGCCGGCCGCCGCCCGGATTCACGGGCAGGAAGCGGCCCTTGTCCAGGCTCACGACGACCCGGCCCCCGGCGGCATTGAGGAAGTCGTCGCTGGGTCCCCCCGGCCAGAAGAGGTCCAGCGTCACGCTGGCCTTCTCGCCCTGCACCACCGGGTCGTAGCCCAGGGCCGACAGGGTCGGGGCAATGTCGGTGGAGGTGAGCGCGAGCCGCAGCTCGCTCCGCTGGCGTCCGGGATCGTCCTGTTCCAGGACCCAGGCGGCATCGCCGGTGACGCGGAAATCCGGCCCCTGCATGGTGAGCGGCTCGACCACGATGCCGTCACCACGCTGGACGACCTCGGCGGTGAGCCGGCCAAGCTGCATGTCCTTCAGCACGAAGTCCCGCACGGTCGCGCGCACCGCGGGGAACTTGCGCGGATCCGCGTCGCCGGCGTCAGCCCCGTTCGTGCCATTGCCAGCCTGGTCGCCGAGCCACAGGCGGTCCATGTCGAGCACGATCGGCGCCTCATCGCCCGGTCCGGCAGGCACGGTGATGGTCCCTTCTGCCGTAGGACCCCGCACCGCCACCTGCCACTCGCCCCCGGTGCGCCGGGCACTGATGCGGGTCGCCGGGAAGGTTCGGCCGAGGATGGCGAACCGCTCAGCCTTGAGGTCGATCCGGTTCAGCAGGTCGCCCGAAGCCGGCGGGGCCCCGGCAGCCGTCGTGGAGCCCCGGGCGGGAAACCAGTCCTCGAAACGCAGGCTGGCGAAGCTGCCGGCAATCGCGAGGCCCGGCGTGCCGGGCAGGCTTGCCCGCGGTCCCCCGCTCCGCAACTCGCCGCGGGCCAGGCGCCAGCGGGGCTGTCCGCGCTGCGCCGGCGCGGTGAATTCGAGGGCCCAGCTCACGCCCCGGTCGATGGCCCCGCTCACCGAGACCTCACCGGGCCCGGGCAGCTGCACTTCCATGTCGAGGGGCTCAGCGACGCCGGCGGCCTTGGCCAGGGGGGCCGGCAGGCGGCTGACGAACTGCTTGAGGTCCGAGCGGATAGCCACCGTCACCGGCGCGCCCGTGCGGCGGGCCGGCAGCGCGATGGTCGCCTCCCAGTCGACCCGGCCATCGAGCTCAGCCGCATAGGGAAGCGAAAATGCCGCAGCGAGCTTCCCGGCCGGGGTCCCCCCCCGGGCCTCGGCGACCTGCACCAGGCCGGGTTCATCCGCCCGTGCCGGCCGCAGGGCGAGCTGCACGGGCTCGTCGAGGAAGCGCCCGGCCACCCGCTCGGCGGCGAGCCGGTCCCCGTCGAGCCGCACCGTACCTTCGAGGGCCGTGAGCCCGAAGTCGACCCGCCGGAGTCCGAGGCGGACGCCGCCGAGGTCGAAGCGCCCGGAGAGCCGGTAATCCTTCGGTCGGGCGAGGGGCAACCGGAGGTTCACGTCGCTTGCGACGGGTCCGCTGCCGGTGACCGACTCCAGCGTGGGCCCGAGCAGCCGGGCAAGCGGGGTCTGCCGGAGGAAGGCGAGGATCGGGGCCAGTTGCAGGCCATCGGCGGCCCTGACGTCGAGCTCCGCATCCCGCAGCAGGTTGGGCACGCGGATTTCCGCGTCGTCGAACGTGAGCCCGCCGATGGCTCCGCGGTTCTCCACCGACGAGAGCGTGGCCCGGTCGATGATCACCGTGCCTGTGGCGTTCTCGATGCGCGGCCAGTCGTCCGCGTAATCGATCACCGCATCGGCCAGCGTGAACTCTGCGCGGAAGCGGCCGCCGCCGTCCGCGTAGGGAAACCCCCGCAGCGGCCCCTGCCAGAGCAGTTCGGCGTTGGGGACGGAGCCCGCAACCAGCGCCCGGTCGAGCCACCGCACGACGTTCGGGCGGAACCTCTGGAGCGGCAGGTAGTTGAGGGCCGATGGGGCCGACGAGGCCACGAAACGGGCGTTCACGTCCACGAACACGGGGCCCGACGCCGGCAGGCGGACCCGCACGCTGCCACGGCTCTCCACGTCCGGCGTGCTGACCCGCAGATCCTCGCCGAACATCTCGAGGCCATCCGCCGCGAGCTTCCAGCCGGCCCGGCCCCGGGCACCCGTGGTGCGGATGTCGGCCCGGAAGAGCGTCGGCAGGCGGAGCAGGCCGGCGCCGGACGCGAGGTCGAGGACGCCGCCCGCCTGGTCGGCCCGGAGGCTGCCGCTGACACCGGTCACGGCCCAGCCAGGGGCCGGCATCGTGACCCCGAGGTCCCGCACCGCGGCCACGACCGTCCACTCGGGCGGCCGGTCGCGGGGCAGGTTCGCCTGCAGCTCGAAATCGCTGACCTCCCCCTCCAGCCGCTCCGGCAGGACGGTCTCCCGCAACCCCCGGCCAGCCAGGGACCGCACCAGGGGCCAGAGGTCCTGCAGGCGCAGGCGGTCGGCAGTGGCCGTGAGGGCCGCCGGCCCCCCGTCGTCCCCGGCCCGCCAGGCCAGTTGCCCGCTGGCCGGCGCGGGGCTCCGGCCTTCCCGGACCAGGACGAAGCGGTCAAGGGTCGCTTCCCAGCCGGCCGCGTCCCGCTGCCAGGCAGCCGCAAGGTCGAGGCCCCCCAGCTTCTCTGTCGGACCCGTGGTACCCGCGAGCTCGACCGGGCCGAGGTCCAGGTCGACAGCGATCCCGAGCGGCACGGGACCTTCGAAGGTTCCCTTCAGTTCCACCTCGCCCCGGCCGGTCACGAGCGGGACGGCCTCGTTGGCGAGGATGCGCAGCCAGCGAGCAAGGTTCAGGTCACCGCCGGACAGGCGCACGTCCCAGGGGATCCGGACCGGCGCCGCGTCTGCGGCGGGCGGCCGGCCCGTGGGCAACAGGGCGGCCGGCACGCTGCCGGACAGCTCCAGATCGGGGCCGAGGTCGGCGCCGCCATCCACGTCGGCCGTGAACCCGACGATCCGGGGACCCAGGTCCACGTCCAGTTGCCGGACTGTGACGGCCACCAGGGGCTCGAGTCGCGCCGGATCGGCCACCTCCAGGGCAATGTCCCGCAGGCGGAGGTCGAGCCGGGGCAGGCGTGGGCTGCGGGGCCGCCGCAGGAGATCGTCCAGGAATACGGTGTTGACCAGCCACTGCCCGGTGGGCAGGCGCTCGGCACGCACGCGGGCGCCCCGCACCCCGATGCGGCCTGGCTGCAGCTGCCGGTCGAGGACCAGCCGGCGCAGGCTGAGGCCCACCACGAGCTCGCGGGCGTCGAACACCGGCCGTTGGTCGGCCAGCATGGCGATCCTCACCTCGCCGAACCGCAGCTCGGGACCGGTCAGCGGCCAGCTCGCTCTGAGCGTGCGGAACTGCACGTCGAACCCCGTGGCCTCCGTCACCAGGCGCCGGATCTCGTCCTGGTACTCCGGGGCCAGCGGCAGCAGGAGCCGGGCGAGGCCGACCACGACCGCCAGCAGGATGAGTACGGCGGCCAGCACACCCGCCAGCCAGCCGAGGCTCCGCCTGAGGATGCCCCGTTCGCGCATCGTCCCGCGCACCTACACCAGGACGACGTCGAACTGATCCTGGCTGTACAGGCCCTCGACCTGCAGCCGGATCGACTTGCCTGTGACCGCCTCGAGCTCGGCGATGCCCGACGATTCCTCGTCGAGCAACAGCTCGATGACCTCCTGGTGCGCGAGAATGACGAGCTCCTTGAACCTGAACTGGGCGTTCTGCCGCAGGATCTCCCGGAAGATCTCGTAGCAGACCGTCTCGGGGGACTTGATGTGGCCGCGGCCCTCGCAGGTTGGACAGGGCTCGCAGAGGATGTGTTCCAGGCTCTCCCGCGTCCGCTTGCGGGTCATCTGCACGAGGCCGAGGGGCGACACCTCGGCGACCTGGGGTCGCGCCGCGTCACCGGACAGCGCCGCATTGAGCGCCTCCAGCACCTGCCGGCGATGGCCTTCCTCGGTCATGTCGATGAAGTCGATGATGATGATGCCGCCCAGGTTGCGCAGGCGGAGCTGGCGGGCGATGGCCACGGCCGCCTCGAGGTTGGTCCGGAAAATGGTGTCTTCCAGGTTGCGGTGGCCCACGTAGCCGCCGGTATTCACGTCGATGCTGGTCAGCGCCTCGGTCTGGTCGATCACCAGGTAGCCGCCCGACTTCAGCTCGACCTTGCGTGCCAGCGCCTTCTGGATCTCGTCCTCGATGCCATAGAGGTCGAACACGGGCCGCGGCCCCGGGTACAGCTCGATGCGGTTGGCCAGCTCCGGCATCACGCTCGTCGCGAAATCGCGCAACTCGTCACAGGCGGCCGCGTCATCGACCCGCACCTTGTGGATCTCCGGGTTCACGAGGTCGCGCAGCACGCGGATTGCCAGGGGCAGGTCCCGGTGCACCAGCGCGGGCACCGGCGAGTTCTCCGCCTGCCGGGAGACCACGTCCCACAACCGGTTGAGGAACTCCACGTCGGCCCGCAGGGGTGCCTCGTCGACGCCCTCGGCCGCCGTCCGCACGATGTAGCCGTGGCCGGGCCGGTCGGTCGCCAGTCCCGCCACCAGCTGCCGGAGGCGATTGCGCTCCTCCTCCGACTCGATGCGGCCGGAAACCCCGAGGGTCGCCTCCCGGGGCATGAGGACGAGGTAGCGGGACGGCATGGTGATGAACGTGCTGAGCCGGGCCCCCTTGGTGCCCAGCTGGTCCTTGACGACCTGGACGAGGACGTTGTCCCCCTCGCGGAGCAGATGGCGGATGTCCGGCTCCACGCCCGGTGCCGGCGCGGGCGCGCCGGGCGGCGGGAGCACGTCCGAGGCGTGCAGGAATCCCGTGCGGGCGAGGCCGATCTCGACGAAGGCGGCCTGCATGCCCGGGAGCACGCGCACCACGCGCCCCTTGTAGATGTTGCCCGTGAGCCCCCGCCGGGAGGTGCGCTCGATGAGGATTTCGCGCAGCACGCCGCCTTCTACGACGGCAGCCCGCACCTCGCGGGACGTGACGTTGATGAGGATTTCGCCCGTCACAGCAGCTCGCAACCGAAGAAGGCCAGCAGCCGGGCCGTCTCGAACAGGGGCAGGCCCATCACGCCGGAATAGCTGCCCGAGAGGTCGGCGATGAACTGGGCGCCACGCCCCTGGATCGCGTAGGCGCCGGCCTTGTCGGCCGGCTCGCCGGTGCGCCAGTAAGCCGCGATCTCCGCCGAGCCCAGTGGCCGGAAGGTGACCTCGCTGCGGGAAAGCTGGACCCGCTCCCGACCGCCGTCCGCCACGGCGACGGCCGTATAGACCGCGTGGGTGCGCCCCGACAGGCGGTTCAGGATGCGGGTGGCGTCTGCCTCGTCCACCGGCTTGCCGAAGAGTTCGGTGCCGAGGGCCACGGCGGTGTCGGCCGCGACGACCGGGGCGGGCGCCGATGCCGGGCGGACGGCAATCCCCGCCACGGCCTTGGCGGACGCCAGGCGGCAGACCAGGTCCGCGGCGGTCTCGCCCGGTCGCGGGCGCTCGTCCACGCCCACCGGCAGCACCTCGCACCGGACACCGAGCTGGGCCAGCAACTCGCGGCGACGGGGGGAGGCGGACGCAAGGTAGACGAAGGCGCTCACGGTGTCGGGTTCCCCGGGGTTCAGGCCTTGTGGTAGGGATGGCCCTTGAGGATGGTGAAGGCCCGGTAGAGCTGCTCCACCACGATCACGCGCACGAGCCCGTGGGGCAGCGTCAGGGCCGAGAGCGACCAGGACTCGTTGGCCCGGGCCATGACATCGGCGGAGAGCCCCTCGGGACCACCCACGACCAGGGCCACGGACGGCTGGTGGTTCTGCCAGCGGTCAAGCTCCCGGGCGAGGACGGTCGAGGACCAGGACTTGCCGCGCTCATCGAGGGTCACCACGAAGTCGGCCGGCTTCAGCCGCTGCAGGATGCGCTGGCCCTCCTTCTCCCGCGCCACGGCCGGATCCCCGCCGGAGGAGCGGAGCGAGAGCGGGATCTCGACGAGTTCGGGCTTGAGGTGGGGTGGCAGCCGGTCCAGGTACAGGCCGACGGCCTCCCGGACCCAGTCTTCCGGGCGGGTGCCGATCACCAGGAGCCGTATTTTCATGGGTGCTACCGCCTAGTCCCCGCCGGGCGGGGGCAAGGATGATACACGCCCGGCGGGTCCGGTCAGGCGGTGGCCGCCGCGTCCATGTCCCAGAGGTTCTCCAGCTTGTAGAAGTCCCGGGCCTTGGGCTGCATGATGTGCACGATCACGTCGGCGAGGTCCACGAGGACCCACTCGCCGGTGCCCGTGCCCTCCACGCCCAGGGGCTGGCAGCCGGCCTCCGAGGCCCGCTGCACCAGCCGGTCGGCAATGGACTTCACGTGGCGGTCGGACGTACCGCTCGCGACGATCATGTAGTCCGCGATGGTGGTTTGCCGGCGCACGTCCAGCACCTTGATGTCGCGGGCCTTGAGGTCCGCCAGCGCGTGCTCTGCCAGCGCCAGCAGTTGCTTACTGCGCACTCGTTGTCGCCTCCCTTGGATGGGCATATATGTGGGTTCTCGAGATCAGTTCAAGCACGGCGTCCGGCACGAGGAAGCGGGGATCGCCGCCCCCGGCCACGAGGGTCCGGATGGCGGAGGACGAAATGTCGAGCTGGGTGACCTCGCGGAGCAGCACCCGGCCGGCCGGGGCCGCGGCGAGGTCGGCTGGCCGCTCGGTGCCCCGCTCCCGGTAGAGGTCCCCTGCCCCGCCGGCGATGGCCTGCGGGCCGCCCGGCCGGCGCGCCACCACGATATGGGCGAGGGCGAGGATGTCCTGCCACCGGTGCCAGCCGGGCAGGCCGAGGAAGGCATCCAGCCCGAGCAGCAGGCACAGGGGCCGGTCGCCCGCTTCCGCCCGCAGGCTGGCGAGGGTGTCGACCATGTAGGACGGGCCCGGGCGTTTCAGTTCCCGGTCGTCGACCCGGAATCCCGGAAGGTCGGCCAGTGCGGCCTCGAGCATGCGCAGGCGCAGCGCCTCCGGCGCCACGGGTGGCGGCCGGTGGGGCGGCAACCGGCAGGGAATGAAGCGGACCTCGGCAAGTCCGAGGGCGGTCTTCAGTTCGTGGGCCGTCCGCAGGTGCCCCACGTGGACGGGGTCGAAGGTGCCGCCGAAGATGCCGATGGGTTGCAGGGGCATCAGGCGAGTTCGGCGCCCTGGGGTGGCCGGCCCGCGAGGGCCAGCGTCAGCTCGGTGAGGGCATTCCAGGCATCGCCGGGCCGCGCCCCCTTCACGATCCGGTCACAGGTCGTGCCCATGTGCAGGAGTCGGCCGAGCCCACCCCGGTGGTGCCGCAGCGCGCGGACGTAGAGGTCTGTCCGGGACTGCCAGACGCCCAGGGCCCGAAGGGCCTGGGTCGGGTCCCCGGACCGGGCACCCGCTTCTGCCAGCACCAGCACCTCCCGCAGCAGGGACCAAAGGACGAGCGGCGACGCCGTCCCCTCTTCCCGCAATCCGCCCAGGATGCGGACGGCCCGGGCGACATCGCCGGCCAGGGCGGCATCGGCGAGCTGGAAGA
The DNA here is from genome assembly GCA_937958785.1 of uncultured Gammaproteobacteria bacterium. GTDB lineage: Bacteria > Pseudomonadota > Gammaproteobacteria > Steroidobacterales > SHZI01. The sequence goes on from CALGMY010000182.1 coordinate 7,630, forward strand.
CGTCGAAGCGCGCACCATCCGCCACCGCCGCGCGGATCCGGGCCGCATCGAGCCGTGTACCCGGCGCGTGCAGCAGCGCGAGCTTGTCGATTTCCTGCTGGGCCGCGAGCAGGTTGCCCTCGACCCGGGCCGCGAGGAGGTCGATGCCCTCGTCGTCGCAGGCGAGGCCGGCCGCGGCGAAGCGGCGGCTGATCCAGGCGGGCAGGCCGGCGAGATCCGGCGCACGGGTCTCGATCCAGGCACCGCCCTCGGTCAGCGCCCGGACCCAGGCGGAGTCGGCAACCTTGCGGACCAGTGCCGGCGTGATGACGAGCACCACGTTGCCATCGGCGCCCCGGGCCGCCAGCTCGCGCAGCGCCCGGGAGCCTTCGTCGCCCGGCGCGGCGCCCGGCAGGCGGATCTCGATGAGTTTGCCCGAGGAGAACAGCGAGAGGCTGCGCAGGGCGTTGCCGACCTCGTCCCAGCGGAAGGAACGTTCGACGACATGGGACTCCCGCTCGGCGCAACCACTGGCGAGCGCCGCGGCGCGCAGGGCATCCACGACTTCGTTCACCAGCAACGGCTCGTCGCCGGTGACCAGGTATACCGGCAGCAGCGGAACCTGCCTGCCCGCTCCCCGCAGCTGTTCCAGCAGGCGCTCCGGCGTGAGCTTCATGGGCCGCCGGCCGCCGCGGCTATTGGCCGAGCTGTTGCCAGTCGATGGACTCCTCTTCGAGCAGCAGGGGGATGCCGTCGCGAACCGGGTAGACCAGGCGGCCATCCCGGGTGACGAGGGCTTCGGCAAGGGGGCCTGCCACGGGCAGGGCGGAACGGTTGCGGAGCTGCCCCACGCCGATCGCGGTGTTGAGGCGCAGGAGCCGGTCCGTGTCCAGCAGCTGCAAGGGCAGCTTGGTCACGGGGCAGCAGACGATGTCCAGCAGTCTCTTGTCCATCCCGATGGCCGGGAATATAGCAGGGATTGGCGACCGTCAGTCGCGACCCCACCACACATAATCCGCCGGCACCGGATCCGCGCCACCGCCGCCGCCGAGGACCCTGACCGGGTGGCAGCGGGCGATGCGGCGCAGGCCGAGCCAGCCACCGCGCAGGAGCCCGAAGCGGGCAATGGCCGCGGTGGCGTAGGCGGAGCAGGTGGGCTCGTAGCGGCAGCTGCGGCCCAGCCAGGGCGACAGCGCGAGCTGGTAGCCGCGGATGAGGCCGATGGCGGCCCGGGCTGGCAGCCCGGGCGGCGCAGGTCCCGGCGGCGGGTTCATGCGGGGACGCAGGCCGCGGCGGCACTGCGGATTGCCCCGAGCATCGCGTGGAGCCCGTTGCTGCGGGTGGGACTGAGGTGCTGGTCGAGGCCGATGGCGGCGATGAAGCCGGGGGTGGACGCGGCGATCTCCCGGCAGGGCCGGCCGCTGTAGATGCGCATCAGGATGGCGATGAGGCCGGACACGATGGCGGAATCGCTGACCGCCTGGAACTCGAGACGATCGCCCGCCGGGCGGGTGACCAGCCACACCTGGGACTGGCAACCCTTGATCTTGCGGTCCTCGGTCTTCTCGGCCTCCGGGAAGGGCGGCAGCTGGCGACCCAGGTCGATGATGTACTGGTAGCGGTCCTGCCAGTTGTCGAACAGGGCGAACTCCTCGATGAGCTCGCGTTCCGCGTCGGCAATGGAGGCAGCGTCCATGGTCAGCTGCCGGCGCGCTGCCAGCGCGTGCCCTCGGGCCCGTCCAGGATGACGATGCCCTGGGCGACCAGCTGGTCCCGGATCCGGTCGGCGGTGGCGAAGTCCCGGTTGCGCCGCGCGTCCAGGCGCTCGGCGAGCAGGGCCTCGACGGCTTCCGCGGTCGGTCCGTCCGGGACCTCGGCCCCGCGCAGCCAGGCTTCCGGGTCCGCGGTGAGCAGCCCGAGCAGGCCACCGCTGGCGCGCAGGCGGGCCGCCAGGTCCGCGCGGGTGCGCGGCTCCTGGCAACGGTTCAGGTCCCGGGCGAGGTCGAAGAGCACCGCCAGCGCCTTCGGGGTATTGAGGTCGTCGTCCAAGGCGGCGAGGAACTCCGGATCCGGGTCGCCGGTGCCGGCCGGTGCGCCGCGCAACGCCCCGTAGAGGCGGTCGAGCTTGCGCCGGGCCTCGGGCAGGACGTCGGGGGTCCAGTCCAGGGGTTGCCGGTAGTGGGCGGAGAGCAGCGCCAGCCGGATGGCCTCGCCCGGCGCCTGCTTCAGCAGGTCCCGGACCAGCAGCACGTTGCCGAGCGACTTGGACATCTTCGTGTGGTCCACGTTGACGAAGCCGTTGTGCAGCCAGTAGCGCACGAAGAGCTGGCCACCGTGGGCACAGGTGCTCTGGGCCACCTCGTTCTCGTGGTGGGGGAAGATGAGGTCGTTGCCACCGCCGTGGATGTCGATGGTGGGTCCGAGGTGCTCGGCGATCATCGCCGAACACTCGATGTGCCACCCGGGGCGACCCCGGCCCCAGGGACTGTCCCAGCCCGGCAGCTCCGGCGTCGAGGGCTTCCACAGGACGAAATCGCCCGCATCCTCCTTGTAGGGCGCCACTTCCACCCGTGCCCCGGCGAGGAGCTCGCGCCGGTCCCGCCCGGAGAGGGCACCATAGGCCGGGAAGGACTTCACCCGGAAGAGCACGTGGCCTTCCGCGGCGTAGGCGTGCCCGCCGGCGACGAGCCGCTCGACCATGGCGATGATCCCGGGGACGTGGTCCGTGGCATGGGGCGCCAGGTCGGGGGGGGCCACGCCGAGCGCGGCCATGTCCTCGAGGTACACGCCCTCGAAGCGCCGGGTGATGTCGCCGATGGGCACCCCCTGCTCGGCGGCGGCCCGGTTGATCTTGTCGTCGATGTCGGTGATGTTGCGGGCGTAGGTCAGCCGGTAGCGGGTCCGCAGCAGGCGGGCCAGCACGTCGAAGACGACGGCCGGCCGGGCGTTGCCGATGTGGGGAAAGCTGTAGACCGTGGGCCCGCAGACGTACAGGGTCACCCGGCCCTCCTCGAGCGGAACGAAGGGCTCCTTCCGGCGGGTTCGGGTGTTGTAGAGCGTCAGGGACATGGGCGAGCGGGGATAGTGCGGAACGCTATAATACCGCCCCCATGGACCCCAACCGCATATTCGCCCCGCGCCGCACCATCGAGCAGGTGGAGGAAGGCCGCGAGCTCGCCCCCAAGTTCGATGGGCAGGGCCTGATCGCCGCCGTCACGACCGACCATGCCAGCGGTGAACTGCTGATGGTCGGCTACATGAACGCCGAGGCCCTGGCCCGCACGATCGAGACCGGCGAGGCGCACTATTTCAGCCGCAGCCGGCAGGCCCTGTGGCACAAGGGGGCGACCAGCGGCCTGGTGCAGAAGGTCCGCCAGCTGCTCATCGACGACGACCAGGACTGCGTCTGGCTGCGGGTCGAGATCACGGGCGGCGCCAGCTGCCACGTGGGCTATCGCAGCTGCTTCTACCGGGAGGTGCCCGTGGGCAGCGCCGCGGGCGGCGCGGACGCCCCGCTGCCCCTCACGTTCACGGAGACCGCGAAGGTCTTCGACCCCGAGATCGTCTACGCCGGCCAGCCCAACCCCACCAAGCTGTAGGAGCGGCTTCAGCCGCGACCGGCGACCGGCGGACGCCCCTACCACCTCCCCGCCGCTGCCACCTCGTCGCGCAGGTTCCGGGCCTGCCGCCGGATCCAGTCCTGGCGCCGGACCGTATAACGGGAGGGATTGCCGGCATCGAACAGCCGGGGATTCGGCAGCACCGCAGCCAGCCGGGCCGCCTCGTAGTCGTTGAGGGCCGCCGCCGGCTTGCGGAAGAAGCGCTGCCCGGCTGCCTCGACGCCGAACACATCCGGACCGAACTGGGCGATGTTCAGGTAGATCTCGAGGATCCGCTCCTTGGGCCAGAGCAGCTCCAGCCAGATCGTGAACCAGGCCTCGAGGCCCTTGCGGAGCCAGCTGCGCGCGGGCCAGAGCCACAGGTTCTTTGCCACCTGCTGGCTGATGGTGGACGCCCCCCGGACCGGCCGGCCCGGCGCATTCCGCTGCCAGACCTTGCGGATCGACTCGAGGTCGAAGCCCCGGTGAGCGAAGAACTTCTGGTCCTCCGCCGCGAGGACGGACAGGGCCGCATGCCGGCTGATCGCCGTCCGGGGCACCCAGTCGTAGTGGACCTCCGCAGCCAGGGACCGCTGCGCCAGCCAGTTCTGCACCATGAAACTCGAGGTCAGTGGTGGCAGCCAGCGCAACGGGAGCACGAGCAGGACGGTGAGCGCCACCCAGCCGGCCATCGCCAGCAGGGCGAGCCGTCCGAGGCGCCGGAGGGGCGTGCGCCGGGTCCCAGCCACCACCGCCCGCCGCCGGTTCAATGCACGGCCGAGAGCCGGCGCGTGATGAGTCCCACCAGGTCCCGGGCGATGGCCTCGCGGATCACGTCCTCCTCCTCCGCCTTGCCGAGGACCCGGGTCTCGTCGAACGCAAAGTCCCGGGTGAGGGCCAGCTGCTCGGGCGGGAGGACCCGCTCGCCATCCACGTCCACCGCGAAGCGGACCCGGTAGTACACCTCGTATTCGGCCGGGACGTTGCGCGCCGTGACCGAGAGCAGGCGGCGCCCCGGGTCATCATCGAGGATGCGGATGACGGTGCGGGCCGCCGACGGGTCGTCGGTCAGCTGGATGTCGCTCCGGCGCAGGACCGCGACCAGCTCCCGGTAGAACGGGCTGTAGCGGTCTTCGGCGGCAACGTGGGTGACGGCCATCTGGGGCGGGAAGGCGGGGGCACCCCGGAACTGGAAGCCGCAACCCCCGAGCAGTGCGAGCACTGCGAGCAGCGGCCCGGGCCGGGCGGCCCGCCAGGCGCGGCCCTCAGACCACGACATTCACGAGCTTCCCCGGCACGACGATCACCTTGCGCACGCTCTGGCCGGCCACGAAGCGCTGCACGTTGTCGTCGGCCAGCGCAGCAGCCCGGACGTCGGACTCGGACGCCGTGGCGGCGACGGTCACCCGTCCTCGCACCTTGCCGTTCACCTGTACCACGATCTCGCGGGTGTCGGCCTCCAGGGCAGCCGGGTCCGGTGCAGGCCAGGGCTGGTCGATCACCGCCCCCGCATGGCCCAGCACGTTCCACAACCGGTGGCAGATGTGCGGCACGATGGGCGAGAGCATCAGCACCATCAGGTCCAGGGCCTCCTGGATCACCGCCCGGTCCGCCGGGGTGGAGACTTCGGCCCGGTTGACGGCGTTCAGCAACTCCATGACGGCGGCGATCGCAGTGTTGAACGTGCGGCGCCGGCCGATGTCGTCCCCGACCTTGGCGAGGGTCTGGTGCACCTGCCGGCGCAGGTCCTTGCGGGCACCGGTCAGCTCAACCCCGGTGACCGGCGGCGCCGGTCCGCCGGCGACATGCACGTGCACCGCCCGCCAGACCCGCTTGAGGAACCGGGATGCACCCTGCACACCCTCGTCGGACCACTCGAGTGTCTGCTCCGGCGGGGCCGTGAACATGGTAAAGAGCCGCGCCGTGTCGGCGCCGAGGGTATCGACCAGCAGCTGGGGGTCCACGCCATTGTTCTTGGACTTGGACATGGTGCCCATGCCACCCGACTCGACCGGCTGCCCGTCGGCGACGAGCACTGTCACCCGGCCACCGGCGCCATCGTCCCGCTCTGCCACCTCGGTCGGGTTGAAGTAGGCGATGCGGCCCGCCGCGGTCTTCCGGAAGTAGATGCCGTTCAGCACCATGCCCTGGGTGAGCAGGCGGGCGAAGGGCTCGTCGAGCGCCACGAGGCCGAGGTCCCGCATCACCCGCGTCCAGAAGCGCGAGTACAGGAGGTGAAGGATGGCGTGCTCGATGCCGCCGATGTACTGGTCGACGGGCAGCCAGTATTTCACCCGCTCGTCCACCATGGCGCGCGCGTTATCGGCGCAGGCGTAGCGCAGGAAGTACCAGGACGAATCCACGAAGGTGTCCATGGTGTCCGTCTCGCGGCGGGCGGGCTGGCCGCACTTCGGGCACGTGCAGGCGAGGAAGTCCTCGCGCTTGCGCAGCGGGTTGCCGCTGCCGTCGGGCACGCAGTCCTCAGGCAGCACCACGGGCAGCTGGTCGTCCGGCACCGGCACGGCACCGCAGGCGGCGCAGTGGATGATCGGGATCGGCGTGCCCCAGTAGCGCTGCCTGGAAATACCCCAGTCCCGAAGGCGGAACTGCACGCGCTTGCGGCCGAGGCCCTTCTTCGCGAGTGCACCGGCGATGGCGTCCACCGCAGCCTGAAAGCCAAGTCCATTGAACTCGCCGGAGTTCACCGTGGTGCCGTACTCGGCATAGGCGGGCTGCCAGGGCGCGACGGTGTCCTCGTAGGCACCCGTGTCCGAGCGAATGACGCAGCGGACGGGCAGGTGGTACTTGCCCGCGAACTCGAAATCCCGCTCGTCGTGGGCCGGCACGGCCATCACCGCGCCCTCGCCGTAGCCCATCAGCACGTAGTTGGCGACCCATACGGGAAGTTCCGCGCCAGTCAGGGGGTGGAGCACCGTGAGTCCAGTCGGCATGCCGCGCTTCTCCGCGGTGGCGACGTCGGCCTCCATCACGCTGCCCTGCTGGCACTCCTCCACGAAGGCAGCAAGGGCCCGGTTGTCCCGGGCGGCCGCCGCGGCCAGCGGGTGCTCGGCGGCGACTGCGCAATACGTGGCGCCGAGCAGGGTATCAGCGCGCGTGGTGAACACCTTGAGCGCGCCGTCGGCTCCGGTCGAAGCCTGCGCCGAAGCGGCATAAGGGAACGAGATCTCGACGCCCTCGCTCCTGCCGATCCAGTTGGCCTGCATGAGGCGTACCCGCTCCGGCCACTCACCGAGGGTGTCGAGGGCCTCGAGCAGCTGGTCGGCATAGGCCGTGATCCGCATGTAGTACATGGGGATCTCGCGCTTCTCGACCACGGCACCGGTGCGCCAGCCCCGGCCGTCAATGACCTGCTCGTTGGCGAGCACGGTCTGGTCGACGGGATCCCAGTTCACCGTGCCGGTGGTCTGGTATACGAGGCCCTTTTCGAGCAGCCGGAGGAAGAGCCACTGGTTCCACCGGTAGTACTCCGGCTGGCAGGTGGCAAGTTCCCGGCTCCAGTCGATGCCGAAGCCGAGGGACTGGAGCTGCCGGCGCATGTAGGCGATGTTGTCCCAGGTCCAGGCGGCGGGCGCGACGCCCTTCGCCATGGCGGCGTTCTCCGCGGGCAGGCCGAAGGCGTCCCAGCCCATCGGCTGCAGCACGTTACGGCCCAGCATCCGCTGGTGGCGGGCGATCACGTCGCCGATGGTGTAGTTGCGCACGTGGCCCATGTGCAGCCGCCCGCTCGGGTACGGGAACATGGACAGGCAGTAGAACTTCTCCCGGGAAGAATCCTCGCGGGCCCGGAAGGTCCCGTGGTCGGCCCACCACTGCTGGGCCTCGGCCTCGACGGACTGGGGATCGTAGTCGGGAAGGTTGTGGATCTGGTCGTTCACTTACAGGGTCGCCGGCGGCGGGCTGTGGGCAGAGGGGCGCAAGGATACAACGGCAGCGCCGGCCAGCAGCAGCGCGCACACGGCGAGCACGGGCCAGTTGCCGAACCGCACCCACGGCGTGGCACCCCGCCTGGGCTGCGCGGCAGCCGACACGACCACGGCCTGGAACTGCTCGCCCCGGGCCACGATCCGGCCCCGGTCGTCGATCACGGCCGTGATCCCGGTGTTCGTACTCCGCAGCATGTATCGTCCCGCCTCCAGCGCCCGGAAGCGGGCCATCTGCAGGTGCTGGTGGGGGGCGATGGAGTCACCGAACCAGCCGTCGTTGCTGACGTTGACCAGCAACCCGGACTCCGGGAGGAAATCCCGCAGCTCCTCCCCGAACACGTCCTCGTAACAGATGCTCGGTGCCAGCGGCACTCCGCCGGCCAGGAGGGGGCGCTGGCCATCCAGGCCGGGGGTGATGTCCGTGTAGGGCAGGTTCATCAGGCGGAGCACGTTGCGGACGAAATCCGGCACCGGAAAATACTCGCCGAAGGGCACCAGGTGCCGCTTGTGGTACACGCCAGTGCCGTCGCCGAAGGTGAGCAGCGAGTTGCGGAACTCCCCGGTGCCGAAGTCGAACGTGAGGATGCCGAGGATCAGCGCCTGATCCCGGGCCTGCATGAGTTCGGCGAGCGCCCGCAGGTAATCCTCCTCCTCGTGGGCCAGCGCCGGGATCGCCGCCTCGGGCCAGACGATGAGGCGGGGTTCCGTGAGGCCTACCGTGAGGTCCTGGAACAACGCCTTGGTCGTCTCGAGCTCCTCCAGGAGCCACTTGCGGTCCTGGGCGATGCCACCCTGGACCAGGGCGACCGGCACGGGCTCGCCCTCCGGTACCGTCCAGTCGCGGCCGCCGACCAGGGCGGCGCCGAGGCCGGCCGCACCGAGGACGGCGAGGCCTCCGAGGCGCAGGCGGCCCTGGCCGCTCACCAGCAGCGCTACTGCCCCCGCGACCAGCGCCACCACCAGGGACACGCCGTGCACGCCGGCCAGCGGGGCGAAGGCACCCAGGGGACCGTCGATCTGGCCGTAACCGAGGCTGAGCCAGGGAAAGCCGCTGAGCAGGAAGCCCCTGGCCCACTCGACCCCCACGAAGGTGGCGGGCAGGACCGCCAGCAGTTGCCACCCCCGATGGGGTACGGCGACCAGCGTGGTCAGGGCGCCCCATGCGGCGAGGTAAAGCGCCATGATGAGGATCAGCGCGGCACAGAGCGCGATCGCGATGGGGGGTGCGACGCCGCCCACGTCGTGGATGCTGTTGTAGAGCCAGTAGGTGCCGGTCGCGAAGCTGCCGGCCCCGAACCAGAAACCCCGCAAGGCGCGCTCCCGGGCGGACGCCCCGTCCACCAGCAGGAACAGCAGCGCGAGCAGCAGCGGCGCGAGCCACCAGTACCCGAAGGGCGCGAAGGCGAGGGTCAGCGCGGCGCCGGCGACCGCGGCCACCGGTCGCCCGCGGGCCGAAAGCAGGCGGACGACCAAGCGATGCCTACCGGCCGGCGCTGGGCGCGACGACCGGCCCGGTCATGCAGCCGCGACGTCGTCGCCGCCGGCCGCGGCGCCGCGGACGACTTCCAGCGTGTGGATGCGCCGGCGATCGGCATGCTGGACGCGGAACCGGAAACCGCCAAACTCCAGGACCTCGCCCTTGCGGGGCAGGTGCCCGAGCTCGTGCATGACGAGGCCACCGATGGTGTCGTAATTCTCGTCGTCGAGACGGGTGCCGAAGTATTCGTTGAACTCGTCGATACGCGTGAGGCCCCGGACGAGGAACCGGCCGGCCTCCTGCTCCTGGATCGGCCCGGCTTCCGCAGAGTCGTGCTCGTCGTCGATCTCGCCGACGATCTCCTCGA
>CALGMY010000183.1 GCA_937958785.1 uncultured Gammaproteobacteria bacterium
GAGATTTCTGCCTGTCTCGTGGGCTCGGAGATGTGTATAAGAGACAGGTCCGGGCCGGCGAGGTCCACGCGATCATGGGGCCGAACGGCTCCGGCAAGAGCACCCTCGCCCACGTGCTGTCGGGGCGGGAAGGCTACGAGGTCACCGGCGGCTCGGTGCGCTACCGGGGCCAGGACCTCCTGGCCATGGCGCCGGAGGAGCGGGCGCGCGCTGGCGTCTTCCTCGGCTTCCAGTACCCCATCGAGATCCCCGGTGTCAGCAACGTCTACCTGCTGCGCTCGGCGCTGAATGCGCGCCGCGCGGCCCGGGGCGACCCGGAGATCGATGCGGCCCGCTTCCTCAAGCTCGTAAAGGAGAAGGCCCGGCTGATGCAGATGGACGAGAGTTTCCTCCAGCGGGGCGTGAACGAGGGCTTCTCCGGCGGCGAGAAGAAGCGCAACGAGATCTTCCAGATGGCCGTGCTCGAGCCCGTCCTCGCGGTGCTCGACGAGACCGACTCGGGCCTCGATATCGATGCGCTGAAGGTCGTGGCGAGCGGGGTCAACAGCCTGCGGAGCCCGGAGCGCGGCTTCATCCTCGTCACCCATTACCAGCGCCTGCTGGACCACATCCAGCCGGACTTCGTGCACGTGCTGGCCGGCGGCCGCATCGTCCGCACGGGTGATCGCACGCTCGCCCTCGAACTCGAGGCCGGCGGCTATGACCGGGTGCTTGCCGCCGCCGCGGGCTGAGGTCGTGTCGATGGGAACTGCAACACCCTGGCGCCGGGCAGCCACCCGGGCGACGACCGCCTGGCCTGCCAAAGGCCAGGCCGCCGCCATCGCCCGCCTCGAGGCCGGTGGCCTCCCGGACCGGCGGACCGAGGATTGGCGCTACACCGACCTCGCGCCCTTCCTGGAGCGCTGGAACCGCTATCTCGACGCCAGCGTGGCCCCAGGTTCTGGGGGCCCAGGTTCTGGGGGCCCAGAGGCGGCCCCGGAGCTGCCCGCAACCGGTGCCCTGCGCGTCGACATCCGGGATGGCCAGCCGGTGGCGCCCGCCGGGGCGCTGCCTGGGGGACTCTCGATCAGCGTCCGGCCGGCGGGGCCGGACCTGCTCGCGCGGGCGGACGCGGTGGAATCCGAGCCGCTGGTCGACCTCAACACCGCGCTCGCCACGGGCGTGGTCGTGATCACCCTGGCCCCGGGCGTCGCGCTCGACGACGCACCCGTGCACGTGCGGCTCATCGGCACGGGTGCCCCGCTACTCGCCCAGCCCCGCCTCCTGGTCGACCTGGGGGCAGGCAGCCGGCTCGCCCTCACCGTGGAGCACACCGGTGGTCCGGCGGCCCTGGTCAATGCCGTGACCCAGGCCTGGGTGGGACCGGGTGGCCACCTGGAATTGGTGCGCGCCCAGTGCCTGCCCGATGACGGCATGCTCATGGACACGGGACGGATCGAACTCGCCGCCGGGGCCTCGGCGACGGTGACAAGTGTGGACCTGGGCGGACTGCTCGCACGCCAGTCCCTCGCGCTGGTGCTGGCAGGTGCCGGTGCCTCGGCCCGTGTCGACGGTCTCTTCCTCGCGGACGGCAACCGCCACCTCGACAGCCGCACACGGATCGAACACAGGGCGGCCGCCACCACGAGCCGGGAGGATTTCCGCGGGCTCGCCGACGGGCACGGCCACGGCGTGTTCAATGGCCGGATCATTGTGCTGCCGGGCGCCGCTGGCAGCAGCGCGGAACTCACGAATCGCAACCTGCTGCTGGCCGCAACCGCCGAGATCGACACCAAGCCTGAGCTCGAGATCTACGTGGACGACGTGCGCTGCAGCCACGGCGCGACCACCGGGCAGCTGGACCCCCAGGCCCTGTTCTACCTCCGCTCCCGGGGCCTGGAGCCCGGAGCGGCACGCCTGGCGCTCACCCGTGCCTTCCTCGGCCGGACCCTGGCGGGCATCCGCAATCCGGCCTTGCGCACCCGCCTGGAGGCGCAGCTCGAGGTGCGCCTGGGCAGAAGCGGCCCGCCATGATCGACGTCGAGGCCATCCGCGCGGACTTCCCGATCCTGACACAGGAGGTCAACGGGCATCCGCTGGCCTACCTCGACAATGCGGCATCATCCCAGCGGCCGGTCCAGGTGCTGGAGGCCATCCGGCACTACTACACCCACGATCACGCCAACATCCACCGGGGCGTGCACACGCTGAGCCACCGGGCTACCGATCTCTACGAAGGTGCCCGGGAGACCGTGCGCGGGTTCATCAATGCCGCCTCCGTGCGGGAGATCGTCTTCACGCGCGGCACGACGGAAGCCATCAACCTGGTCGCCAACAGCTTCGGCCAGCGGCTGGGCCCGGGCGACGAAGTGCTGGTGACCACCATGGAGCATCACTCCAACATCGTGCCCTGGCAGATGCTCTGCGCGCGAACCGGGGCGGTGCTGCGGGTCGCACCCATCACCGACTCCGGGGAACTGGTGCTGCCGTCGCTGGTGGACCTGCTCGGTCCACGGACTCGACTCATCTCCGTCGCCCACGTCTCGAACGCGCTGGGGACGGTGAACCCCGTCAGGGAGATCATCGCCGCGGCCCATGCCCGTGGCATTCCGGTGCTCCTGGATGGCGCCCAGGCGATTGCCCATTCGCCGGTCGACGTCAGGGCGCTCGACTGCGACTTCTACGCCTTCTCGGGGCACAAGATGTGCGGCCCGACGGGAATCGGGGTGCTCTACGGCCGGGAGTCCCTGCTCACCGGATTGCCACCGTGGCAGGGCGGTGGCGACATGATCCTCACGGTCAGCTTCAGTGGCAGCACCTGGAACGACCTCCCCTACCGGCTCGAGGCCGGGACGCCACACATCGCGGGAGCCATTGGCCTCGCGGCGGCCATCCGCTACCTCACCGGCATCGGCATGGAGGCCATTGCCGCCTGGGAGGAAAAACTGCTCCGGCACGCCACGGCCGCACTCACCGCCATTCCCGGACTCACCGTCGTCGGCACCGCCCGGGAGAAGGCGGGGCTGGTGTCCTTCAATGTGGCCGGCATCCATCCCCATGATCTCGGCACCGTGCTCGACCAGCAGGGCATCGCCATCCGGGCGGGTCATCACTGCGCGATGCCGGTGATGGAGCGCTTCGGGCTGCCGGGCACGGCCCGGGCTTCGTTTGCCTTCTACAACACCATCGCGGAAATCGACCGGCTGGTCGCCGCCGTCCGCGTGGCCCAGCGGATGTTCGCCTGATGACGTCACCGGCCCCGGACCTCAAGGATCTCTACCGGCAGATCGTGCTCGAGCACAGCCGCAGTCCGCGCAACCAGCGGCGCATTGCTGGCGCCCGGGAGGCGGAGGGCCACAACCCGTTGTGCGGGGACAAGGTCCGGGTCTACGTGCGCGTCCGGGGCGACAACCTGGAGGACGTTGCCTACGAGGCGTCGGGCTGCGCAATCTGCACCGCCTCGGCCTCCCTCATGAGCGAAGCCGCACGGGGCAGGCCCGCGCCGGCGGCCCGGGCCCTGGCCGGCCAGTTCGAGGCCGCCCTGGCAGCTGGCGGTGGTTCCCTGCCGGGCGACCTCGCCGCCCTCTCCGGGGTCAGCCGCTACCCGGCCCGGATCCGCTGCGCGACCCTGCCCTGGCGCACCCTCGTCGCCGCGCTGGACGCCAGCACCGACATCGTGACCACCGAAGGGACGGACGGAGACCGATGAGCACTGCCGACAACGAACCGGTCGTGGTGAGGCGCGATGTGACCGGCCTGATGGTCCCCTCCGGGATCCCGGTCACGATCCCCATGGACTCCCTCGTCTACATCACCCAGGCGATGGGTGGCAGTTTCACGGTGTATTTCGAGGGCAACCTGGTCCGGGTCCCGGGCGCCGACGCTGACGCGCTCGGCAAGGCGCCGGTGGCGCCCCCCGCCCTGCCGGATGACGCCACGGACGAGCAGTTCGAGGCGCTGGTGTGGGAGCAGCTGAAGACCATCTTCGATCCCGAGATCCCGATCAACATCGTCGAGCTCGGCCTGGTGTATGAGTGCACCATTCGACGACTCGCGTCCGGCAGACGGGGGGTGAGCGTCCGGATGACCGTCACGGCGCCCGGCTGCGGCATGGGCGAGATCCTCGTGGAGGAGGCACGGCAGAAGATCAGCATCATTCCGACGGTGGAGGCGGTGGACGTCGAACTGGTGTTCGACCCGCCCTGGAGCCAGGACATGATGTCCGAGGCCGCACGCCTCGAAGCCGGCCTGATGTAGCCGCCCATGTCCCGCACGCGCCAGCTGACCCTGATCAGGCACGCGAAGTCGACCTGGGATGACGCGCGCACGAAGGACCGGGACCGTCCCCTGAACGAGCGGGGCGAGCGCGACGCGCCGGCCATGGGCCGCCGCCTGGCCGCCCGGGGTGCCCGCCCGACCCTGATACTGACCAGCCCGGCCGTCCGGGCGCGACGAACGGCCCAGATCATCGCCCGGGAGATCGGCTATCCACAGGAATTCCTCCAGCGCGAAGACGAGCTCTACCTGGCCTCACCGGACGAGATTGTCGCGGTCATCGCCCGCCAGGACAGCAGCTTCCGGGACGTGATCGTGTGTGGCCACAACCCGGGCCTCACCGAACTCGCCAACCGGTTGACCGGCGCGGGCATCGACAACGTTCCGACGACCGGCGTGGTCGTGATCAGCCTCGACATCGACAGCTGGGCAGGACTCGACGGTGCCCGGGGCGACCTGAAACTGTTCGACTACCCGAAGCGCAACGCCTGAGCCGGCTGCGGTGCCGTCCCTTCAGGGCACCGCGTCGACAGTGCAGAAACAGTGGGCGTAGATGCCCCGCGGGTCGTTGAATCGCGAGAGTACGCGGAGCTCGTCCTCCAGCCGGGCAACAAGTCCCGTCACGAGGCCCCCGTCCGGGCCGCGGAGTGCCGCCACCAGCCCGCCGAGCCCGATCCGGTCGGCGGCGCGGATGGCGCTGGCCCCGACCTCCACCAGCAGGCGCTGCCAGAACGGGAGTTCCGGCTGCAGGTAGCGGCGGCCATAGTCGCCCTCCTCCAGCCCGGCAAGCCGTGCGGCGGAGGCGACCGCCTCGTCCAGGTCACCGGCCCGGTCCACCAGGCCGCGCTCGCGGGCGTCGGCGCCGATCCAGACACGGCCCCGGGCAATGGCATCCGCCTGCTCGAAGGAGAGTTCGCGGGCCTCGGCCACCTTGCCGACGAAGATGCGGTAGGCGTCCTCGATGCCGAGGGCCAGGATCCGCCGCGCATCCTCGCCCAGGGGGCGATCAGCCCGGAGCTGGCCGGCCAGTCGCGTCGTGCCGAAGCCGTCCACATGGACTCCCAGTCGATCCAGCGTGCGGGGGATCGTCGGGACCAGGGCGCCGACGCCGATCGAGCCGGTGATGGTCGTATCCCTCGCCCAGATCTCGTCCGCCTGCATCGCGATGTAGTAGCCACCGGACGCGGCGACGCTGCTCATGGAGGCCACGACCGGCTTGCCAGCGGCCTTGAGGGCGGTGATTTCGTCGAAGATGACCTCGGAGGCGAACATGCTGCCGCCGGGGCTGTCGATCCGCAGCACCACGGCATCCACCGCGTCGTCGAGCCGCGCCTGGCGGAGCTCGGCCGCCAGGGTATCGCCACCGACCACGCCTGGCGCAGCCTCGCCATCCACGATCTGGCCCGACGCCACGACGACACCCACGTTGCGTTCCTTGCCGTCCTGGAGCCGGCGCTCGATGCCCGTGGCGAGGGCATAAGCCCGGAAGTCCACGGCGCTGAACGTGCCCTCCTCCGCCTGGCTTTCGCCCACGAGCCCGATGAGGTATTGCTCGATTTCGGGCCGGCTCATCAGGGTATCCACGAGGCCGGCCTTCAGCGCCGCCGCCGCTGCATTGCCCTGTTCGGCCTCGAGCTTCGCCGCGAGGTCATCCGCGTAGGACTGCAGCGCGCCGGCCGGCAACTCGCGGGCCTCCCGGACGTCACGCTCCCAGGCAGCCCAGAGGGCAGCCAGCCACACGCGGCTGGCCTCCCGGTCCTCCTCGGACATGTCATCCCGGGTGAAGGGCTCGACGAAGGACTTGAACTCTCCCACCCGGAACACGTTGAGGTCCACCGAGAGCTTGTCGAGCGCGCTGCGAAAGAACGTACGGTAGTACTCGTACCCGTCCAGGTAGACGACGCCGAGCTCATCCATGATCACCTCGTCAGCCTGGGAGGCGAGGTAGTACTGGTCCCGGGTGAAGCTGCTGCCAACGGCGATCACCTTCTTGCCTGCGGCCCGCACGGCCCGCACCTTTTCGCCGATGGCCTGCAGCTTGGCCAGCCCACCGCCCTGCAGTCCGTCCAGATCGAGTACCACCGCCTGGATGCGGTCATCGCCGGCAGCCCGGTCGAGGCTGTCGGTGACGTCCCGGAGCAGGGTCTGGGGTGGCGCCTGGTTGTTGAGGTCCGCGAGCGCGCGGTCGAGCGGGCTACCTTCGAGCTGCTCCACCAGCACGCCGGTCGGGTTCACCACCAGCGCTGCCGAAGCGGGGACGGTCATTGGCGGCTGTCCGACGGCACCGGCGAGCAGCATGCCGAAGATCACCAGCAGCAGGATGAGATGCAGGATCCGGCGGAGGGTATTCAGGCCGAGCCAGATCGCCCGGAAGAGGTTGCCAATGAAGCGGAAGATGAACATGGAAGCCCCCGGCCTAGCCCTGGTAACTGATGCGGTAGATCACGCCGCGCTGGTCGTCGCTCACCAGCAGCGAGCCGTCGGGCGCCACGAGCAGGTCCACGGGCCGGCCGAGGACCTCGTCGCCCGCGAGCCAGCCCTCGATGAACGGCTCATAGGCGACCGCCTCGTTGCCCTTCAGCCGCACCAGCGTGATGCGGTAACCCGTCTTGCCCGCTGACTTGCTGCGGTTCCAGGATCCGTGCTCGGCGATCAGGACCTGGCCGCGATACTCCGGCGGGAACATCCGGCCCGTGTAGAACGTCACGGCCAGGGGCGCAACGTGGGGGCCGAGGAGCTGCACCGGGGGTTCGGCTGCGCTGCAGGTGCCGGCGGTGCCAAACTCCGGGTCGGGGATGCTACCCCCATGGCAATAGGGAAAGCCGAAGTCCAGGCCCGGCCGGCCGATCCGGTTGAGTTCGCAGGGCGGGACCTCGTCACCCAGCATGTCCCGGCCGTTGTCGGTGAACCAGAGTTCCCCGGTGCGGGGATGCCAGTCGAAGCCGACCGAATTTCGCACCCCCGTGGCAACGACTTCCCGCCCGCTGCCGTCTGGGTTCATGCGCAGGATGACCCCGAAACCGGGCTCCAGGCACACATTGCACGGGGCGCCGACGGGCACGTAGAGCTTGCCGTCTGGGCCAAAGGCCAGGTACTTCCACGCGTGCAGCGGCCCCTTGTACGGCAGGGCACCGTCGACCACTTCGGGGGCCGGTGGCGCCGTGCCCCGCGCCTCGGCGCCGGGATAGCGGAGGATGCGCTTCTGCTCGGCCACGTAGAGGGCCCCATCATGCAGCGCGACGCCGTTCGGCATGCTGAGGCCACTCGCGAAGGTCTCGACGGTGGGCGCGCCGCGCAGGGCGTCCCTCACGGCGTAGACCTTGCCCCCGGAGCGGGTACCCACGAACAGCGTGCCGCCGGGGCCGAGCGCCATGGAACGGGCGTTCGGCACGTTCTCGATCAGGATGTCGGCGCGGAATCCGGGAGGCAGCCGGAGAAAAGGGGCCGGCTTGCCGGGCGGCACTGGCTGGACGGACTGCCCTCCCGTGGCGCAGCCAGCGGTCAGGAATACCAGCGCGAGGACAGTCAGCAGTCGGTTCATCGGCAAGGACCTCCCGGCCCGGAGTTCAGCGCTCGACCAGCCAGAGCGACAGGGACGGCAGGAACGTGATCAGCAGCACCGCCCCGAGCAGGATCAGAATGAACGGCACGGTGGCGAGGCACACGTCCAGCACGGGCCGGCCGAACCGGTAGCTCGCAATGTACAGGTTCAGGCCGATGGGTGGCAGCAGGTAGCCGAGTTCCATGGTGGCCACGAAGATGATGCCGAGGTGGATGGGGTCGATGCCGTACTGCGCCGCAACGGGCAGCATGAGGGGCACTACCAGTACCAGCGCCGAGAAGATGTGCAGGATGCAGCCGATGAGCATGAGGAAGACGATCAGCAGCAGGAGGAAGCTCGTCTGGCTGCTGACGTACCGGGTGACCAGTTCGATGAGCTGCTGGGGAACACCCGCATCGATCATGTAGTTCGTCGACGCCAGCGAGATCCCCAGGATGAGCAGGATCCCGCCGACCAGCACCATGGAGTCCCGCACGATCGCCGCGAGCCGGTGGAACGGCACCTCGCGATAGATGAAGAGTTCGACCACCAGAACGTACACCACGGTGACGGCAGCGGCCTCGGAGACTGCGAAGTACCCACTGTAGATGCCCCCCAGCACGACGAGCGGCAGCGGCAGCTCCCAGGCAGCAGCCCTTATCGCGCCCCGGACCTCCGCCCAGGAGAACTCCGCGAGCGGTCGCCGGTTCCGCCGGTTGTGCCAGAGGCAGAAGGCCGCGAGGGCCAGCATCATGAGGACGCCCGGCACGATACCGGCCACGAACAGCGAATCGACGGAAACCTCGGCAATGATGCCGTAGATGATGAGGGGCAGGGACGGGGCGAACAGCAGGCCGAGGCTGCCCGACGATGTCACGAGTCCCAGGGTGAAGCGTTCGCCGTACCCGGCCTGGATCAGCGCGGGGAAGAGCAGCGCGCCGATCGCGATGATGGTCACGCCCGAGCCGCCGGTGAAGGCCGTGAACAGCGAGCAGGTCGCCACGGCCACCATCGCGAGCCCCCCCGGCAGCCAGCCCAGCAGCGCCGAACTCAGGCGGACCAGCCGGGCAGCGGCCTGGCTCTCGCTCAGCACATACCCGGCGAAGGTGAACAGGGGAATCGCCAGCAGGATCGGCGTTTCCGCAATCCCGAAGATCTCGATGGGAACGGCCGTGAGGTCGACCTCCGCGCGCGAATACCCGAGCAGCGCGCCCGCACCGATGATCGCGAAGAGCGGTGCGCCCAGCATCGCCAGCAGGAGCAGCACGAGGCTGGTGAGGATCATGCGTGACCGGAGCCGGCCGGCTGCCGGCGCGGGCGGAAGTGCCGCGGCAGGCCCGCCAGATAGCGGTAGGCAATGAGGACGAAGGCCGTGGGCAGGATGAGCTGGAAGGCCCATGCCGGCAGGTCGCCCAGCAGCTGGTCGCCAAACTCCCGGGACTCGGCGACAAACCGCCAGGACTGCCAGGCGAGGACTCCGGACACCCCGGCCGCGAACAGGTCGACCAGCACGGCGGCCCAGCGCCGGCCGGCAGGGGGCAGGAAGCGGGACAGGAGGTCGATGCGCAGGTGGACGTTGTCCCGGCTGGCGGCTATGGCTCCCAGCATGGCAGCCCAGAGGACCAGGAGGCGCAGCGCCTCGTCGGCCCAGGCGAGGCCGCTGCCGAACGCGCTACGCAGGATCACCTGGGACGCCGCAAGACCGATTATCAGGAACAGCGCCGTCCCGAGCAGCAGGTTCTCGACCAGGCGGCCGAAGCGCTCGGCGGGACCCGGGCGATCCTCCGCCGGCACGGCGGGTCCGCTCACGGCCGCTTGCCAGCTGCCGGGCCGCGCGCACCGCCCTTGCGGTAGTCCTCCAGGTGCTGGCGCACCTCGGCGAGCAACGCCGGCGAAAAGACGCCGTCAGCGGCCATCCCGTCCATGGCGGCGGACACGGTGGCGCGCCACGCGGGCACGTCGGCCGCATTGGGTTCGACGAACTTGAGGCCATTCGCCTTGAGCGCTTCAATCGCCTTGGCGTTGTCCTGGCGGTTCTGGGCATCGAGCCGCTGGTAGAGGGCCGTCATGACCTCGCGGATCACGGCCTGGTCGTCGGCACTCACGTTCTTCAGCGCACCCTTGTCGATGGCGAGGAAACCGAGGGTATAGGCGAGCGGCAGGTTGGTCAGGTACCGGGTCTTGGTGTACCACTGCAGGATCACCGCCCCGACCGGCGGGGTCGCGACGATGTCGAGGAGGCCGGTCTCGAGGCCGGTGAGCACGTCGGTGACCGGCAGCACGACGGGCGAGAGCTTGAGCGCCTCCATGGCCACGTAGCTGGTGCGGTCACCCTCCGGCACCCAGATCTTCTGGCCGCGCAGGTCGGCCAGGCTGGCGACGGGCTTGCTGGTGAGGAAGTAGGCGAATCCGCCACCCGCAAAGCCATAGGTGACGAAGCCATCCTTCTCGAGGCCGGCTGTGAGGCCGGCATCCATCCGCTGGCGGACGTAGTCCACCTCCTCCTGGGAGTTGAACAGCATGGGCAGGCCGTAGATGGAGATCTCCGGGTAGCGTTCCTCGAGGCTGTTGGAAGTGAATACCCCACCCTGGAGCTGCCCGATGCGGATCTTCCGGAGAACCTTCTTGTCGGTACCCTGGATGCCGCCACCGTAGAACTTGATGTTCACCCGCCCGCCCGTGCGATCCCGGATCTGCGTCCCCGCGGTGCGCAGGTCCTTCATCCAGGACGAGCCTTCCGGGGCCACGGTGGCGAGCTTCAGATCAACGGCCAGCCCGGCTGAGGGGAGCCAGGCCGCCACCAGGGCTGCCGCCAGTCTTACGATCCATGTCCGCAGCTTCACCGGCTCTTCCTCTGTTGGTTACGGGGTCCTAGAAGTAGTCGTCCGCGGAAGCGAGCAGTTCCGTCGCCTGCTTCCGGGCCAGCGTGTTCAGCAGCGTGTAGCCCTCCTGGCGCGGGTCGGTGGCGAGGACCTGGTTGAGGAGGTCGTCATGCAGTTCCCGGTCGTACACGAGCCGGGCGTAGCTGCGGGCGTACTCCACCAGCACGCCGAGATCGCGGCCCCCGGTCAGTTCCACTGCCTTCTCGAAGTAGGCGCGGCCCTCCTCCGGCTTGCCGCCCAGGGCCGGCGGCCGGAGCGTGTTCAGGATTCCCAGGTAGGCATTCACCGTCCCCGCGTCGGCGGGTGCACCAATGACCAGAAGGCGCTTCAGGGCCGCCTCGATGCGTGGCAGGCCGGCCAGGGCCTGCCAATCGTCGCTGTGGGTCCGAACGTAGGCCAGCGATCCTACCGCCGCACCGAACAGGGGGCTCGCTGCGGCCGGCCGCACCTGGGCAAGGCGGGACTCGAGGTCGGGAAAGGGCAGGTCGGCGAGTCCGCAGGCGGCGCTGCTGGCAGTGCAGGCAGCCCGGGCGCCGTAGTCCCGGGCGCGGGTGGCGAGGCTCGCGGCGCGGGCGGGGTCATCGACGAATACCACCGCATAGGCCGCGTAGAGGCGCGCAGCGGCGCCGAGCACCGCCGGTGAGGCGTCGGGGCCGGTCGCCAGGGAATCGAGCAGCACCAGGTAGGCCGGCAGGCTTTGCCGGACCAGTTCCGGATCGTCCTGGTTCAGGATGGCCGCGCCGAGGTTATCGGCGAGATCCCCGGCCGCGGAACTCGCCAGGCTCGCGCAGCCACCCACGCTGACCCCGAGGGCCAGCAGGGCTGCCAGCCCGAGGTGCCGCATCGAATCCCTGGTGCGTTGCACGCGGACCGCCGGCGGGCGGGGTGGCTCAGACCTTCTCGCGGATCCGGGCCGACTTGCCGCTGCGCTCGCGCAGGAAGTACAGCTTGGCGCGGCGGACGTCGCCCCGGCGCTTGACCTTGATCTCGGCGACGGTCGGACTGTGCAGCGGGAATACCCGCTCCACGCCCTCGCCATGGGAAATCTTGCGCACGGTGAAGGACGAATTGAGGCCCCGGTTGCGGCGAGCCACCACCACGCCTTCGTAGGCCTGGAGCCGCTCGCGGTTGCCCTCCTTGACCCGGACCTGGACGATGACCGTGTCCCCCGGCGCGAAGTCGGGGATGTCGCTCTTGAGGGCCTCGGCTTCGAGCTTCTCGATGATGTTTGCCATTGCTGCAGTTCCAGTAGTTCCGGTTCAGTTGTCCGTCGGTTCAGTCGTCCGGAGGGCCGCCTGCTCGGCGCGAAATTCCCCGAGCAGCTTCTGGTCCTCGTCACTCAGTTGCCGGCCACGCAGCAGGTCGGGTCGCCGGAGGCTGGTCCGGCCCAGTGCCTGCTTGCGCCGCCAGCGGCGAATCGCCTCGTGATTGCCTTCGGTCAGCACCCGGGGTACGGGCCTGCCGTGGGCAATCTCCGGCCGCGTGTAGTGCGGATGATCGAGCAACCCGTCGGCAAATGACTCCTGCTCTGCCGACTGCTCGTCCCCCAGCACCCCGGGGCACAGTCTCAAGGTCGCGTCGAGCACGGCCATGGCCGCGATCTCTCCGCCACTCAGCACGAAATCCCCGACCGAGATCTCCTCGCCGCCGGCGATCTCGATTAGTCGCTCGTCAAAACCCTCGTACCTCCCGGCCACCAGGACCAGGCCCGGCAGCGCGGCAAAGTCCCTGGCGGTCGCCTGGTCGAAGGGTCGCCCCTGCGGACTCAGGAAGACCACCGGGCTGCCCTCCGGCACCACGCGCCGGGCGGCCGCGATGGCCGTCGCGAACGGCTCCACCCGGATCACCATGCCCGGACCGCCCCCATAGGGACGGTCGTCCACCGTGCCGTGCGGGTCCGTCGCGTAGTCCCGCGGATCGATGGCCGTCACCCGGGCAAGTTCCCGGCGGATGGCGCGGCCCACGACCCCGAACTGCACCACCGGTGCCAGCATGTCGGGGAACAGCGTCACGACCGCCACGTCCACGTCCGGCTCCTCGACTCCGTCGCCTGGCCGTGGCGCCGGAATCAGAATTCCGGGTCCCACTCCACGGTAATCACCCGGCTGTCGCCATCCACCGTCCGCACCACGCTGCCGTAGAGGAACGGGATCAGGTACCGCCGGGCACCCACGACCACCATCACGTCGTTGGCGCCGGTTTCGAACAGGTGATCCACGACGCCGAGGCTCTCACCTGCCCGGGTCCGCACCTCCATGCCCTGGAGATCGACCCAGAAATACTCGCCCGCTGCGGCCGGGTTGCCCGGGGTTTCCGGGCCCAGCGCGCGGCGATCCACCTCGATCTCTGCCCCGACCAGGGCCGCCGCCGCGTCCCGGTCGTCGATGCCCGCCAGGGATGCCACCACGCCGTTGCCCTGGACCTGGCCGTCCCGCACCGTGACTACCGTCCTGGTCCCGTCCCGCCGCAGGTGCCAGGGGCCGTAGCGGAGGACGTTGGCCCGGGGCGAGGTGTAGGAGTACACCTTGACCCAGCCCCGGACCCCGAATACGCCCGAGATCCGGCCGATGCCGACCCGCCCGGACGCGCCGTCACCGGCGCCCGCCAAGGCGCAGGCCTCAGGCCGCCTTCGCGGGCGCCTGCTGCCGGAATTCCTTCACCAGCGCCGCCACCCGCTCCGACGCCTGGGCGCCCACGCCGAGCCAGTACTCGTAGCGGCCCAGGTCGATCCGCAGCCGCTCCTCGTTGGCGGTGGCGAACGGACTGAAAAAGCCGATGCGCTCGATGTAACGACCGTTGCGGGCCCGCCGCGAGTCGCTCACGGCCAGGTGATAGAAAGGCCGCCCCTTGGCGCCTCCGCGGGACAGACGGATAGTGACCATCGCTGTTGATTTTCCTTGAGAATGCCAGTCCCGGGCCGGTGGGACCCGAGTAACCGCGGAATAGTACGCGAAAAGCGGCCGGTTGGCACCGTTTCCGGGGCCATCCCCCGGCTAGCGGGGCAACCCGGGCAGCCCCCGGAGCAGCTTGCGAAAGCCCCCCTGCCCCATCTTCTTCATCATTTTCTGCATCTGGGCATGCTGCTTCAGCAGCCGGTTGACCTCCTGGACGGGCAGGCCTGCACCACCGGCAATGCGCCGCCGCCGGGACCCGTCCACGATCGCCGGGCGACGCCGTTCCCGCGGGGTCATGGAATCGATGATGGCGATTTGGCGACGCAGCATGCGGGCATCGATCTGCCCGGCGAGCTTGTCCGGGGACATGCCCGCCGGGAGGGGCAGCTTGCCGAGCAGGCTTTCCACGCCGCCGAGGCCTGCGATCTGCTGCAGCTGGGCCTTGAGGTCGTTGAGGTCGAACTGCTTGCCGCTGGCGACTTTCTCCGCGAGCCGGGTGGCCGACGCCTGGTCGGCCTTGCGCTGGACTTCCTCCACCAGGGAGAGAACGTCGCCCATGCCGAGGATGCGCGAAGCCATGCGATCCGGGTGGAAGGCCTCGAGCTCGGTCACCGCCTCGCCACTGCCCAGGAACTTGATCGGCTGGCCGGTGACGGCCTTCACCGACAACGCGGCACCCCCGCGGGCGTCACCATCGGCCTTGGTCAGGATCACACCCGTGAGCGGCAGGGCCTCGGCAAACGCGCGGGCTGCATTGACCGCGTCCTGGCCGGCCATGCTGTCGACGACGAACAGCGTCTCGACAGGATCGATGCCGGTACGCATGGCCCGAAGCTCGTCGAGCAGTTCCACGTCGAGCCGGCTGCGGCCGGCGGTGTCGACGATCAGCACCTCGCACTGCTCCCGCCGGGCACGGGCCAGTGCCTGGCTGGCAATGCCCACGGGGCCGGGGGCGGTGTCACCGGTCAGGAATGGCACGTCGATGCTGGCCGCGAGGCGCTCGAGCTGCAGGATTGCGGCCGGCCGCTGGGTGTCCGTACTGACGAGCGCCACGCGCTTGCCGAGCCGGTCACGAACGTAGAGGGCGAGCTTCGCGGCTGTGGTGGTCTTGCCCGCACCCTGGAGGCCGGCAAGGAGGATGACCGCCGGTGGCTGGTGGCGCAGGTTCAGCTCCGCGAGGCCCTCGCCGAGGGTGCGGGTGAGTTCCTCGTGGATGATGCGGACGAACACCTGGCCCGGCGTCAGGCTGCGCAGGACGTCGGTGCCGAGCGCCCGCTGGCGGACGAGTTCGACGAAGTCCCTGACGACCGGCAGGGCGACGTCGGCCTCGATGAGGGCACGGCGCACGTCCCGCACGGCGTCCTGGATGTTCTCCTCGGTGAGGCGTCCCCGGCCCCGGACCTGGTCCAGGACGCCGCGCAGGCGGTCACTCAGGGTATTGAACATGGCGGATAGTCCCGTGCTTCACCGGCAAGCGCCGCCAGGCCATTCTAATCCGGGAGCCCTGCCCCGGTCCTTCCTTGACAGTGGCGCCGCGGCTTCGAGACCATGAGCCCGTCACAGCCCGCAACCGGGGTCCGTCGAACTTGGGCGAAGATGTCTCCGCAGGAGTCCTGGTCTGGCTCCTCGTTCTGCTGCTGCTGATCTCGGCGTTCTTCTCCGGTTCGGAAACCGCCCTGCTCACCCTGAACCGCTACCGTTTGCGTCATCGCGCCCGCCAGGGGCACCTGGGCGCCCGGGTCGCCGAGCGGCTGCTCGCACGGCCCGACCGCCTGATCTCCCTGATCCTGATCGGCAGCAATGTCGCCAACACCCTGGCCACGTCCCTGGTGACCCTCGTGGCGCTGCGCATCGGCGGACCCGGCGGCGTGGCCGTGGCCAGCGTCGGGCTCGCGTTCGTGATCATGATCTTCACGGACGTCATGCCGAAGACGGTCGGCGCCATCCGCTCCGAGCAGCTCGGGCCGCCGGCCGCGCTCGTGTACTTCGTGCTGCTCAAGGTCACCCTGCCGGTGGTCTGGCTGGTGACCGCGATCTCCAATGCCCTGCTCCGACTGTTTGGCGTCCGCCCCGACCAGGCGGCGCAGCAGCACCTCACGCTGGACGAACTCCGCACGATCGTCACTGATGCCGGGGCCCTCCTGCCCCGCCGCCGGCAGCGCATGCTCATGTCGATACTGGAACTCGAGGACATGACGGTCGATGAGATCATGGTGCCCGACAACGAACTGGTGGGTATCGACCTGGACGACGACTGGGATGAGATCGCCTCGACGCTCACGGGCTCGAGGCACAGCCGCCTGCCGGTCTACCGGGGCAACATCGAGAACCTCCTCGGCCTGCTCGAGGTGCGGTCCCTGGTGGGCACCCTCACCGGCGCCCTCGACAGGGCGGCGGTCGAGAGGCTGATGACCGAGCCGTTCTTCGTGCCGGAAGGCACCTCCCTGCACAGCCTCCTGGCCCAGTTCCACCGCTCCGGCCAGCGCACGGGCTTCGTCGTCGATGAGTACGGCGACCTTCAGGGCATGGTCACGGTGGAGGACATCCTCGAGGAAATCCTCGGCGAGTTCTCGACCAGCCAGGAAGGAGGCGAGGCGGACGTCAGCCGGGACCCGTCGGGAGATGCCTGGCTGGTGAATGCCGGCATCAATGTGCGGGCCCTGAACCGCATGATGCGCTGGCAGCTGCCCACGGATGGACCCACCACGCTGAACGGCCTGATCCTCGAGAAACTCGAGACCATTCCCGAGCGCGGGACAGCGCTGCTCCTGAACGGCTACCGGGTGGAGATCCTCGAGACCGGCGGCAATGCCGTCACCAGCGTGCGGATCACGCCTCCAGCGCCGGCAGCATCCGCATGATGTCGCGCAGGTGGTCGGCCGGCGTGATGGCAAGCCCATCGATCGGCTGGCGCGGCGTGTTGGCGCGCGGAATCACCGCCCGGGTGAAGCCCACCTTGGCCGCCTCCCGGAGGCGCTCCTCCCCGTAGGCCACGGGGCGCACCTCGCCAGCGAGTCCGACTTCCCCGAATACCACGAGCCCCTTGGGCAAGGGCTTGTCCCGCAGGCTCGAGACGACGGCGAGCAATGCAGCAAGGTCCGCCGACGGCTCGATGATGCGGACACCACCCACCACGTTCACGAAGACGTCGGTCGAGTGGGTCGCCAGGCCCGCGTGGCGGTGCAGGGCCGCCAGCAGCAGGGTCAGCCGGTTCTGCTCCAGCCCGATCGCCACGCGCCGGGGCGGCCCTGCGCCGCCCTGGTCGGCAAGCGCCTGCACCTCGACCAGCAGGGGTCGGCTGCCCTGGTGCACGGCGGTGACGACGCTGCCCGGCACCGGCTCTCCGCGTTGTGAGACGAACAGCGCGGACGGGTTGCGCACCTCGCGGATGCCGCCTTCGGACATCACGAAGATACCGATCTCGTTGGCGGCGCCGAAGCGGTTTTTCACCGACCGCAGGATACGAAAGCGGCTGGCCGTCTCGCTCTCGAAGTACAGCACCACGTCGACCATGTGCTCCAGCAATCTTGGACCCGCGATCTGGCCATCCTTGGTTACATGTCCGACGAGGATCACCGCGATGCCGGACTCCTTGGCGAGCCGGACCAGGTATCCGGCGCAGGTGCGGAGCTGGTTCGGTGAGCCGGGCGTCGATGGCAGCAAGTCCGTCGCCATGGTCTGGATGGAGTCGACGATCACGCAGGCCGGCCGGATCTCGTGCACCGCGGCCAGCACGTCTTCCACCCGGGTGGTGGCGATGGCGTGGACGGTGGACAGGTCGGCGCCAAGTCGCTGGCCCCGCAGGCTGACCTGCTGCAGGGACTCCTCCCCGCTCGCGTACAGAGTGCCCCCCGCCGCCCCGAGGCGCGTCGCCGCGGTAAGGAGCAGCGTGGACTTGCCGATACCCGGGTCCCCGCCGAGCAGCACCACCGACCCGGGCACGAGGCCGCCCCCCAGCGTCCGGTCGAGTTCGGTCATGCCGGTGGACAGACGGGCCACCGACTCCGTACCCACCTCGCCCAGCCGGCGGACCGGCGCGACGGGGCCTGTCGCCCCCGCCGGCGCCTTGCCGGGACCAGCGGTCCCCGGCTCCAGGGCATTCCAGGCACCACAGGCAGGGCACTGGCCCTGCCACTTGGGCACCGCTGCCCCGCACTCGCTGCAGACGAAGCTCTTTGCGTTCCTGGCCATGATTTTCCTGGTGTCTGGACCGGCCGGGCCGCCGGGCTGCCGGGCGCACTGGTTTCGCGACGGACAGCCCGGCCAGTGGGGGCAAAAGCACCACCCAGTTCTCAATCCGCTCCGGCTGATCCGCATACTATTTTGTAATGTTGTTCCGGGACAGTCAGGGCAACGGCCTGCCGAGCGAGGCCGCCCAGGCGGGGCTGTGCGCGGTGCTGGCGGTGTTCTTCGCCCTGGGCGGGGATCGCCTCGTCGGTATCGAGCGCGGCTTCTATGACCTGTCCCAGCGCGTTTCCGCCACGACGTCGGCCGCTCCCGTCGTGATCGTGCAGCCTGAAGGCTCCGGTGATCTCTGGTCGGACCCCCGCGCCGGGGACCTCATCGGCGTCCTGCGCGGCGCTGGCGCCCGGGTGATCCTGCCCGCGACCCCGGCACCCCCGGCGCCAGACCCGGCCGAGCTGAGCCGGCTGCAGCAACTGCTCCGCCTCGAGGAGCGTGGCGACGCGCCCGTTGGCGAACCCGGTCCCATCCGGCGCCAGCTCGCGGCTGCCGAGGAAAGGGCACGCCAGCAGCAGCAGTTGGCCGATGCGATCCGGACTGCTGGCAACGTGGTGGTAGGGCTCGGTACCACGGATTACCGCCCCGGAGCCGGGCGATCGAGCGAACCGTGCGGTGCCCGGATCACCCCCAGCGCGCCGGCCGGTGCCGTCCCCGTGGCCCTGCCGGAAGCCGCGCTCGTGCCGGCGGCGCCGGGAATCTGCGCCGCGGCGGCAGCCATCGGCCACGTGGCCCAGCTCACCGACCGGGACGGCGTGGTCCGGCGTGCCGCCCCCGAGTTGCAGACGGAACACGGCCTGGTACCGCCGGGTGCCCTCGCCGCCCTGCGCCTGGCCGGCGAGGAGCCCCTCACTGCGGGTGCCTACGCCCGGTACTACGCGGCGGGGAGCGGCGCGGGTTTCCCGGTAGTCACCGCCACGGACCTGCTGGCCGGCCGCAACCTGCCGGCCGTCGACGGCCGCTTCGTGGTGATCGGCAGTCCCGCCGGCCTGCCCGGCGCGGCGAGGACCCCCCTGCCTGGGCCCTCTGGGCCGAGTTGGGCCTCGCACTGCTGCTGGCGGGTGCCGCCGCGCTGACGGGCCGGCTCACGCTGCCCGCGGCGTCGGCCGCCGCCGTCGGTACCATGACCCTGCTGCTCGCCCTGGAATACGCCCTCATCACGGGCGCCGGCCTCTGGCTGCACCTCGCGGGTCTCGGCCTCTTCTGCCTGACTGGCGTGGCCCTGATCCAGTCCGCCGTTCAGCTCGCTCGCTTCACGGGACCGGACAGCCGCGGGGACGACGGCGCTGCGCCGGGCGTACCCGGCCCGGGCGACGAACTCGACCTTGGCTTCTCCGTGCTACGCCAGCAACCCACCACCGAACGCACGAAGGCACAGCTCTACGACCTCGCCATGGCGCACGGGAAGAAGCGCGACTACGCCCGGGCGGAACGGGTATTCCGTTACCTGCACGCCCGGGACCCCGGCTATCGGGACGTGGGCGCCAAGCTCGAGAAGCTGTCGGGTGCCAGGGGCGGCCCGCCCCCGCGGGCTGCCGCCGCCGGCCCGGGCCAGGGATCGGCGGCCGTCGCCGCCGCCGTGGTGCCAGCAGCCGCACCGGCCACCCGGAGTCTTGGGCGGTACGAACTTGAACGCGTGATCGGGCGCGGCGCCATGGCCACCGTCTACCTGGGACGGGACCCGACCATCAATCGCCGCGTCGCCATCAAGACCCTGCCGCTCGCCGAGGAATTTGCCGACAGCGACCTCGCCACTGCCCGGTCACATTTCCTCCGCGAGGCTGAGTCCGCGGGCCGGCTCAACCACCCTTACATCATTTCCATCCACGACGCCGGGGAAGACAACCACGTTGCGTACCTCGCCATGGAGTACTTCGAGGGCAAGCCGCTCAGCCACTATGCCCAGCTTGGCCGCCTGCTGCCTCCGAAGGTCGTGTTCGAGCTGATGGCTCGCGCGGCCGAGGCGCTGCATTACGCCCATGGGCAGAACGTCGTCCACAGGGACGTAAAACCCGCCAACCTGATGTACGACATCGACTCCGACCGGCTGAAGCTCACCGACTTCGGCATCGCCCGGCTGACGGACTCGAGCCGCACGCGCACGGGCATCATCCTGGGGACGCCCTCCTACATGTCCCCCGAGCAGCTGTCCGCAAGCAAGGTCACGGGCCACTCGGACCTCTATTCGCTGGGCGTGACGATGTACCACCTGCTCACCGGGGCGCCGCCGTTCCAGGCGGACTCAATCCCCAAGCTGATGGACAAGATCGTCCACCAGAAGCACCGTCCCGTGGCCGACATCCGCGACGACGTCCCCGCCTGCGCGGACGCGATCCTCGACCGGGCTCTCGCCAAGAACCCGGCCGACCGCTACGAGAACGGCAAGGCCATGGCGTTGGCCCTGCGGGAGTGTTGTAGTACGTTCCCGGCGGACATCGTATGACCCTGCGCACCAAATTCAACAACGTCCAGCTCTCCGACACGGGGCGCGTGCGCGAGCACAACGAGGATGCCGTGGGCAGCAATGGCGACACGGGCCTCCTCGTGCTCGCCGATGGCATGGGCGGTTACAACGCCGGCGAGGTGGCCAGCGGCATCGCAGTGCGCACGGTCCTCGAACTGGTGCCGCCGGCGTGCGAGCGGGAGACCCGCCATGGTACGGATGC
The DNA here is from genome assembly GCA_937958785.1 of uncultured Gammaproteobacteria bacterium. Lineage (GTDB taxonomy): Bacteria > Pseudomonadota > Gammaproteobacteria > Steroidobacterales > SHZI01. Next base: position 20,477 of record CALGMY010000183.1, read on the forward strand.
CGAGACCGGGCTCATGCGCCAGACGATCATCCTGCGCGATGCCATCGCCCGGGCCAACCGGGTGATCCACCAGACCGCGAAGACCCAGCCCCAGTGCGAAGGCATGGGCACCACCATCGTGGCGTGCCTCTTCTACGACAACCGGGTGTCCATCGCCCACGTCGGCGACTCCCGCCTCTACCGTTTCCGGAAGAACCGCTTCGAGCAGCTCACCATGGACCATTCCCTGCTCCAGGAGCTGGTCGACCGGGGCTTCTATTCCCAGGAAGAGGCCGCCCGGTCGACCAACCGGAACTACGTGACCCGGGCCCTCGGCGTCGACGCCAATGTCCAGGTGGAGGTGCAGGAACTCGAGGTCCAGCCTGGCGACATTTACCTGCTCTGTTCGGACGGCCTGCCGGACATGGTGGAGGACGAGGATATTCACTTAACGATCAGCACTTTTAGTGCTAATCTTCAAATGGCCGGTCAACAGCTGATCCAGCTCAGCAACGACCATGGGGGCAAGGACAATGTCTCGGTCATCCTCTCGCAGGTCGTCGAGCCGTTCCCGGCGAAGACCGGGGTCCTTGCCCAGTTCCGACGCATGTTTCAGTGAGATACAGGCAGTGCGGTCATGGCACGACTCATTCTGAGCCTCGACGGCCAGGTTCTGGCCGAGTACAACATGTCGAAGGAGCGGTATACCGTCGGCCGGCTCCCGGATAACGACATCCGGATCGACAACCCGACCGTCAGCGGCCATCACTCCCTGGTGATCAATATCCTCAATGACTCGTTCCTCGAGGACCTGAACAGCACCAACGGCACCTACGTCAACGGCCGGCTCATCAAGAAGCATGCCCTGCAGAACGGCGACGTGGTCACGGTCGGCCGGCACCAGCTGCGCTTCGTGGACGGCTCGGCGGACGAGGAAGACGAGTTCGCGAGCACCATGGTGATCGAGCGGCAGGCCGGCGGTGTCGAAGCCCTGGCCAAGGCCGCCGCCGTGTCCGCTGCCAGCCTCAATGGGGGTTCAGGCCCCGCACCGGCGGCGCCCTCACCCGCCGCGGCCCGCCCCGACCCGGCGGTCCGCCCGCTGGCCGTGGCCAAGGTGCAAGTGCTGAATGGCACGTTCGCGGGCCGCGAGATTGCCCTGAACAAGGCCCTCACGACCCTCGGCCGCCCCGGTGTGCAGGTGGTCGCGATCACCCGCCGGGCCGATGGTTACCACCTGGTGCAGGTCGAGAACAAGCCGGGCAATCCCCCGCCGCGCCTCAACGGTCAGGACCTGGGACCCCAGGCCCGTAAGCTCAGCGACAACGACGTCGTCGAGATCATCGGCATCAAGATGGGCTTCTTCCTCGCCTAGGCGGGGACGGCCGCGGGTGCCGGCGCGGGGCTGTCGAGCCGGACCGCCACGCGGCGGTTGATGCCCGTCATCAGGGTCCAGGGAATCGTGCGGGCGGCTCCGGCAACCTCTTCCACCGTCGGTCCGTCACCCCAAAGCACCACCCGGTCACCCGGTCGCACCCCGGGCACATCGGTCACGTCGATCGTCAGCATGTCCATGGAGACCCGCCCCACCACTGGTGCCAGGCTGTCGCGCACGCCCACCGGGGTCCCCCCGGCCACGTGCCAGGGGTAGCCATCGGCGTAGCCCGCGGCGGCCACCCCGAGGATGCTGTCCCGAGGTGCCATCCAGTGCCCGCCATACCCCACCCGCTGGCCCTTCGGCACGGGCTTCACGGAAATGAGCCGGGTCTCGAACGACATCGCCGGCCGCAAGCCGAGTTCCGCGGCCTGGCGGGATCTCAGGGGCGAAGCCCCGAACAGCATGATGCCTGGCCGCACCCAGTTCCGGCCCCGGATCGGGAGTGCGCCTCCGCTACGCAGGGTGTCGGGCCACTGCAGGATGGCGGCCGAATTGGCAATGCTGACGTCCCCGTCCCAGCCGGCCAGCAGCGTGCCGAACGCCTGCAACTGACCCGCCGTCTCCGGGTCCATGTGGTCGTCGGCGCAGGCCAGGTGGGTCATCAGCGTAACTTCTCCCACCGCGGGCAGGGCCTTGAGTCGCGCCAGCAGCCCGGGACAGGCCTCGGGAGTCACGCCGAGCCGGCCCATGCCAGTGTCGACCTTGAGCCAGCAGGCAACGGGTGCGACGGGGCGGGCCCCGGCAAACAGGGTCACCTGCTGTTCCGAGTGCACCACCACGTCCACGCCAAGCGACGCTGCAGCGGCCAGCTCGGCCGGCGTCAGGCAGCCACCGAGCACGACCAGGCGCTGGGTGATCCCCGACTCCCGGAGCTGGGCGGCTTCCTCGAGGCGCGCCACTGCAAAGGCTTCGGCGTCCTCCAGCAGGCGGGCCACCTGCACCAGCCCGTGGCCGTAGGCGTTCGCCTTGATGACCGCGAGCACGGGACAACCCGGGGCCAGTTCCCGGACCCGGGCGAGGTTGCTTCTCAGCGCTGCTGGCCGGATGACCGCGACGGCGGCCGGGGTCACTGAAAGCCCTCGATCTCGGGCATGTAGTTCTCGAACTTCGTGAAGCGGCCGAGGAAGGTGAGCGGGAACTCGCCGGTGGGACCGTTACGCTGCTTGGCCACGTTGATGTCGGCAATACCTTTGCGGGGCGTATCCGGGTTGTAGACCTCGTCCCGGTAGATGAACAGGATGAGGTCCGCGTCCTGCTCGATGGCACCGGATTCGCGCAGGTCCGACATCACCGGCTTCTTGTCGGTACGCGACTCGACGCTGCGGTTCAGCTGGGAGAGTGCAATCACGGGGACCCGTAACTCACGCGCGAGCGCCTTGAGGGACCGGGAGATCTCCGAGATCTCGGTGGCCCGGTTCTCGGCATTGCCCGCCACCCGCATGAGCTGGAGGTAATCGACGACGATGAGGTCGAGCCCGCGCTCGCGCTGCAGGCGCCGGGCTCTTGCTCGGACTTCGGTGGGCGTCATCGCGGGCGTGTCGTCGATGTAGATCGGCGCCTCAGCCATCTGCTGGATGGCGCCGTGGATGCGCGGCCAGTCATCGTCGCCGAAGCGGCCATTGCGCAGGTGGGACTGGTCCACGCGGCCGAGGGAGGCAACCATGCGGAACGCCAGCTGCTCCACGGACATTTCCATGCTGAACACCGCCGCGGCCTTGCCGTCGCCGAGGGCCGCGTTCTCCGCAATGTTGAGGGCAAGGGTCGTCTTGCCCATGGAGGGACGGCCCGCAATGATGATCAGGTCGCCGGGCTGCAGGCCCGACGTGAACTCGTCGAGGCGGACGAACCCCGTGGGCAGGCCGGTGATGGCGCCCTGGGACTGGTGCAGGGCGTCGAGCCGGTCGATGGTGGACTTGAGGACTTCCTTGATGCGCACGAAGCCGGATCCCCGCCGCTGGCCCCGTTCGGCGATCTCGAAGACCCGGCGCTCCGCCTCGTCCACCAGCTCGGCGATTGGCCGTCCCTCCGGCCGGTAGGCCGACGAAGCGATGTCATTGCCGACCTCGATCAGGCGGCGCAGCAGGGCGCGCTCGCGGATGATCCGCGCGTAGTAGGTGACGTTGGCCGCGCTCGGCGTGTCGGTGACGAGTTCCCCGAGGTACGGGGCCCCGCCCGCATCGGCGAGCTCACCCCGGGAAGCCAGGAACTCGGCCAGGGTCACCGGGTCGGCGGGCTGGCTGCGCTCGGCCAGGCCCTCGATGGCGCTGAAGATCAGGCGATGATCAGGCCGGAAGAAGTCCGGCGCGGACACGAGGTCAGCGATGCGGTCCCAGCTGCTGTTGTCGAGCATCAACCCGCCCAGCAATGCCTGCTCGGCCTGGTTGGAACTCGGGGGCGCGGGCACGTCCGGCAGCGACCCCGTGTCACGTCGCACGCCGGGGTTTGCCATGGGCAGCCCGATCCCGGTCGCGGTACTAGGCGGACTTGCCGCCGTCGTCTTCGCCGACCACCGTGACGCGGATGACCGCGTTCACGTCGCTGTGCAGGTGCAGTTCGATGGCATGCTCGCCGAGCGTGCGGATCGGGCCATCTGGCAGCCGGACCTCGCTCCGCTTGATCATGACGCCGGCGGCCGTGCAGGCCTCGGCGATGTCCGCGGTACCGAGCGAGCCGAAGAGCTTGCCCTCGGTGCCCGCCTTGGCCGTCAGCCGGATGGCGAGCTGGCCGGCGCTCTCGGCACGCTGGCGCGCGGCGGCGAGTTCATCCGCCTCCTTCTTCTCGAATTCGGCCCGGCGGGCCTCGAACACGGCCACGTTGGCCGGCGTGGCCAAGGTCGCCTTGCCCCGGGGCAGGAGGAAATTGCGCCCGTAGCCGGACCGGACCCGGACCCGGTCACCGATGTTGCCGAGGTTTTCGACTTTCTCGAGAAGAATCACGTCCATGGTTACGTTCTCTTGGGTTGCGTCGCAAAGGCCGTCAGGCGCCCCGCAGGGCCGCGTATTAAACCACATTCCGGCCCCGCCGCAGGGACACGAAATTGTCCGCCAGCCCAGCGGCGGCCAGGGCCACCAGGCCCATGCCGGCCAGGGGCGCCCCGATCAGCAGGGGGCCATACAGGACCAGGGGCCAGACGCGGGGCCACTGGCGCGCGTCGGCGGTCCAGTGCACGACCGCGAGCCCCTGGGCGGCGAAGCCCGTGCCAAGTACCAGCAGCAGGCCACCCCCCAGGGTTTCAAGGCCAGCCGCCAGCAACACCAGGGCAATGGCAGCGGCCACCGCGAGTACCCGCCCCAGGCGCAGCATCAGGAACTGCCGGCGCCAGTGGGCGGGATCGTCCGCGTGCCGCCCTAGCCAGAGGCCGAGGATCAGGGCGAGGAGCCAGGTCGACAGCAGGCTGGCGGCCAGGACGCCATGCATCAGGGCAGCGAGCGTTCCCAGCCAGCCGGCTGGCAGGCCCTCCGCCTGGGGCAGTCCGGCCGCCTTCACCAGCCCGGTCAGGACCGGCTCCCAGAACCCCCGGGCGTCGGGGACGGCCAGGGTGGCCACGAGCACGCCAGCGGCTGCCGCGATGACCAGGGACTGGACTGGCAGGTCCACCGTGCCAAACCGGGCCAGCTGGGCGCCTGCCAGCACCGCGCCGGACCAGAGGACGCCCGCGACCAGCACCGCCGGCAGGGGCGATGCGGCTGTTGCGTCACCGCCGGCTATCCCGAGGATGGCCGCCAGGATGCCGATGGCCAGCGCGACGTCGAGTCCTGCCACCCGCCAGCCGGCGACGCGGGACGTGAGCACGATGAGCGCGGCGCTCATGACGTTGGTCAGCGGCAGCACGAACAGCCCGACGATGACCGCGACACGCGCGGCCCGTCTCTCGAGCAGCCAGCGGATCACCGGACCCGGGCCTCCAGCCCGCGGAGCGGCAGGGGCAGTGCGTGCCGGCTCTGTGTTTGCCGGCTCTGTGTTTGCCGGCTCAGTGCTTGCCGGCTCAGTGCTTGTCGGTGTAGGGCAGCAGCGCGAGGAAGCGGGCGCGCTTGATCGCCGTCGACAGCTGCCGCTGGTACCGGGCCTTGGTGCCCGTGATGCGGCTCGGCACGATCTTGCCGGTCTCCGTGACGTAGGCGCGAAGCGTTTCGAGATCCTTGTAGTCGATCTCCTTGACGCCCTCGGCGGTGAATTTGCAGAACTTGCGGCGGCGGAAGTACTTGCTCATGGGGGGATTGTCCTGGATTCAGTGGGGTCCGGATGGGTCGACTGCGGACGGCCTCAGGCCGCCGCACCCTCGGAATCGGGGGCATCGCCGTCATCACCCCGGCCCCTCACCGGCCCGTCACCATCGTCGGACCGCGGCGGACGACCACCCTCGTCGGCAGCCTTCACGAGCGGGGAGGCCTCGGTAACCGCCTCGTCCCGGCCGATGACCAGGTGACGGAGGACGGCGTCGCTGAAGCGGAAGGCGCCGACCAGCTCCGCAAGGGTTGGCTGGTTGCACTCCACGTTCATCAGGACGTAGTGGGCCTTGTGGACCTTGTTGATGGAGTGGGCGAGCTGGCGCCGGCCCCAGTCCTCGTGCCGGTGAACGTGGCCACCGCCGGTCGTAATCATGCTGCGATAGCGCTCGACCATGGCCGGCACTTGTTCGCTCTGGTCCGGGTGGACGAGAAAGACGATCTCGTAGTGACGCATCAGGCTGGCTCCTTGCGGGTTTCAGCCACCCGTCCCGGGGGTGCCGGTCGGTGTGGCAAGGGTCGCGGCGGGGTACCCCGGCGCGGGCCCGCCATCTTAGCGGACCCGGTGTCCGCCGGGCAACCCGGGAACCGGGACTGCCCGCTGGCGCAGGCACTCGTACAGGCAGATGCCCGCGGCCACGGCCACGTTGAGGCTGCTCACGGTCCCCCGCATGGGGAGGCTGACCCGGTGGTCGCAACGCTCACTGGTCAGCCGTCGCAGCCCCTCCCCCTCGGCTCCGAGCACCAGGGCGATGCCCGTGGTCAGGTCGACGTCGTAGAGGGAGGCGTCGGCCGCGTCATCCGTACCGACGATCCACAGGCCCGCCTGCTTCATGGTCTCGAGGAAGCGGACCAGGTTGCCGACCTCGACGATGGCCTGGGCCTCCGCGGCGCCGGCAGCCACCTTGCTGACCACGGGCGTGACCGCCACGTTCCGGTTCCGGGCGACGACCACGAGGTCGGCCCCGGCCGCGTCGGCGGTTCGCAGGCAGGCACCGAAATTGCGCGGGTCCTGGATGCCGTCCAGGACCAGGACCAGCGGCTTGTCGACCCGGGCCAGCAGGTCCCGTGCCGCGGCCTCGGACAGGGGCCCGGTCTCCCGGGCAAGGGCCGCGACGCCCTGGTGCTTCGCGGTGCCAGTGAGCCGGGTGAGCTCATCCGCCGGCACCGTATCGACGCGGGCGGCCAGCAGCAGGACTTCCGCAAGGCGGGCACGGCGGTCCGCGCCGAGGCCCTCCTGGAGATAGACGCGCTCGACCGCCTCCGGCCGTGAGGCCAGCAACTGCCGGACGGGGTGGATGCCATACAGGAGCCGGGTGCCCATGGCGCCCCTCATCGACCGCGCCGGGCGACGACGGGGCCGGACCTGCGCCGGCGCTGCGGCCCGGTCCGGGTCGTTTCGGCCGCATCGAGCATGAGGTCGATGCGGGCCTCGTCCGGGTCAACGCGTACCACCCGCACCCGCAGGTCATCACCCAGGTTGAACGTGCGGCCGGTCCGCTCGCCGCGCAGGCCACGCCCCCCGGGGGCCAGGTGGTAATAGTCGCTGGGCAGGCTCGTGACGTGGACGAGGCCGTCGACGAACAGGTCGCGGAGCATCACGAATAGACCGAAATGGGTGACGCCGGTCACCACGCCTTCCAGCACGGCCCCCACATGTTCCTGCATGAACAGGCACTTGCAGCGAGCTTCGACGTAGCGGGTGGCCTCGTCCGCCCGCCGCTCCTGCATGGAGTTGACGGTGCCGAGGTGCTCGGCACCGGGCAGGTCGAGGGCGAAGGCCGCGGGCTTGCCGCCGTCGAGCAGGTGGCCGATGCCGCGGTGGACTACCAGGTCCGGGTAGCGGCGGATCGGCGACGTGAAGTGCGCGTAGGTGGCCAGTGCGAGGCCGAAGTGCCCGGTGTTCGCGGGCTGGTACACCGCCTGCTTCATGCTGCGCAGGACGGCCGTCGCGAGCATGGGGAAGTCCGGCCGGTCGCTGATCTGGCGGAGGGCTTCGTTGATGTCCCGTGGACGGCGCCCGGCAGTCTCCGCCAGGGGCACGCCGAGGCTCTGGAACAGGTGACGGAGCTCCTCGAGCTTGTCGCCCTCCGGCCCCGCGTGAACCCGGTAGAGTGTGGTCAGCTTGTGCCGGAGCAGGTAGCGGGCCGCCTCCACGTTGGCGGCGATCATGCATTCCTCGATCAGGCGATGGGCGTCGTTGCGCATCCGGGAGCCGACACCGAGGATGGCGCCGGTGTCGGCATCGAGCCGGATCTTCACCTCCGGCAGGTCCAGGTCGAGCGCGCCGCGGCGGTCCCGGGCGCGACGCAGGCTGCGATAGACACCGTAGAGGTTGTCGATGACCGTCCGGACGGCCGCAGGGACGCCCTCCGGGTCCTCCCCGCGCCGATAGCGGTCGACCTGGTTGTAGGTGAGCCGCGCCCGGGAATGCATCAGGGCGCGGTAGAAAGCGGCCCCGGAGACGTTGCCGCGTTCATCCAGCTGCATGTCGCAGGCGACACACAGGCGGTCCACCGCAGGCTTCAGGGAACAGAGCTCGTTCGACAGCTCCTCCGGCAGCATGGGGACCACCCGGTCGGGGAAGTACACGGAGGTGCCGCGACGCCTCGCTTCAGCGTCGATGGGGCTGCCCGCCTGCACGTAGTGGGACACGTCGGCGATGGCGACCACGAGCCGCCAGCCCCCGTCACGTGGTTCGGCGTGGACGGCGTCGTCGAAGTCCCGGGCATCCTCGCCATCGATGGTGACCAGGGGGAGGTCCCGCAGGTCCCGTCGCCCGCGCTTGTCAGCCGATGCCCCCTCGTGGCCCAGGCGACGGGCCGCCTTCAGCGCCTCCTCCGGCCAGCGGGACGGAATGTGGAACATCTCGACGGCGGCATCGGTCAGCACCCGCGGCTCGGTCGGGTCACCCAGCACTTCGACGATCCGGCCGCGCGCCTCGTGCTCCGGCCCGGGGTACTCGAGGATCTCCAGCTTGACCAGCTGCCCGTGCCGGGCGCCACCGCGGTCCCGGCTGGTGACGATGAAGCGATGGGGCGACCGGCCGGTCTCAACGACCCAGCCAAGGTCCCGGTCCTCGTGATAGCGGCCGACGAGGCTCTCGCGACTCCGGGCGAGGATCTCGACGAGGGTACCAGCGCGGCGCCCGCCCCGGCCGCGGCCGCCGAGACGCACCGCCACCCGGTCCCCATCGAGCAGGGAACGCATCTCGGGTACGGGGAGGAACACGTCGTCGGAACCGTCGTCAGGCGCCAGGAAGCCGAAGCCGTCCCGGTGGGCACTCACGGTGCCCGCGAGCACGTCGAGCTTGTCGGCGAGGCAGTATTCCCCGCGGCGGTTCACCAGAAGCTGACCCGCCGTGCGCAGTGCCTCGAGTCGCCGGCGCAGTTCCGCGACCTGTCGCTCCGCCTTGAGGTCCAGGGAGCCGGCCAGTGCCGCCAGCGTCAACGGGACACCCTGCTGCCTCAGGGCATCGAGGATCGCATTGGGATCGGGAATCGGGTGCTGGTAACGCGACGGGGTGGCGCCGGGACCGTCAGCCCTGGCGGTGGTGCGGCGGGTGCGCCGCTTACTCATTGATTTCTTCAGTGGAATGGCTCATTTCGTTGACAAGGATACAGCGTGCCTTTACATTGCCGCACGCTCAGTTAGCTGCACACCACGCCGAGGTGGCGGAATTGGTAGACGCACTGGCTTCAGGTGCCAGCGGGGGCAACCCCGTGAAGGTTCAAGTCCTTTCCTCGGCACCACTTCATGACGACCCGGTTCAGGAGGGCCTGGCCGGGCGCTCGGTCGGGACCCGGGCCGGGTCGATGCCGGCTGGCGCCGTCCTCTGCACGGCCGCGTACAGCGCGCCCTCCTCCGCCAGGAGTTCAGGCGTGATTCCGGTGATGTAGCCCCAGTCCTCCTCGCTGAACAGCACAGTCGTCAGGTGCCGCAGCGAGTGGCTGCGGGCGCCCAGCACATTCACCACGAAATCGATGTAGGTCCGGGCAGCGGACTCGAAGGCCCCCCGCGCCGCTGCGCCCCGGGCGGCAAGGTCATCCGCAGCAGCCTCGAAGGCCCGCAGGGCCGCGCTGCTGTCCGCGAGCCGCGACTTCAGCGAGTTGATCTTCTCGTGGTCCTCGGCCTGGCCCGGCGGAACCCGGCTCGCGAGCAGGTTGGCGAGGCGCAGGTCCTGATCGATCAGCCGCTGCTGGGCCGGCACCAGGTAGGCCGCGCAGGCCAGGTGGAACTCCAGCGGTGCGGCCACCGCTGCGTCGAGCCCGGCTCGAAAGGCTTCCCGCACCTGCAGCTTCCGTCGCCGCTCCCACTGCAGGGTTTCAAGTGGCTTCATCATTGCGCTTGTCTCCTCCGGATCTGACCAGGGCCTCGAAGTCCTCCGCGAAGGTCGTCAGCCGGCCGTCAAGGTGGCGACGCTGGTCCGCGGAGAGGCTGTCCAGGACGACGGCGACCAGCGCGAACGACGCGCGCCGGTTCTGCTCGACCAGCTCCCGGTAGCCGGGGCCGTCGAACTGGTCGGGATTCAGGAGCAGCCTGCCAAGGCGCTGCTCGAAGGCCGGATCGGTACGCCGGCCGTCGAGGAGACGCCGGAATTCCGCCTGCCAGGCGGCACGCCGGGACAGCCAGTCGGCCGACAGGTCATGGAACCTTGCCGTGCGGGTCCGGACCAGCACCTCCTGCGCGGACGTCAGGCGGCCGGTGAAGCGCCGGAAAGCCCGGATGATGGACTTGTCCTGCTTGGCCCGGCGCTCTGCGGCCGTGACGCCGGAGAAGTCCTCGGCGAGCTCCTCGTTGTCCCTGGCAAGGTTGGCAAACAGCGACTCGACCTGCTCATCCGACAGCGAGCGCAGCAGCACGGCCAGGTCGGGCGTCACCTGGATGAGGAACCCGTCCCACAGGGTGACGACGTCGGCATAGCGGGCCGCGAGGAACGCCGGATCGACCGGTGGCGCGGACCCGGCCAGCATCGACCGGGTGAGGCCTGCGTACTGCGGCAGCTGGGTTTCCCGGTGCCAGCTCAAGGTGCGGCCGATCATGTCGCGCGCCAGTTGCTCCTGGCTGGCATCAAGGTCGAAGTAGTCCTCCACGTACCACAGCGCCAGCCAGTCCAGCTGGTTGTAGACCACCCTGACGACGCAGCCGCCCAGCAGCAGCACCGCGAGGAAGCCGGCGCAGGCCAGGCGCAGCTGCCGCCAGGACAGCCACGGCCCCCGCGGAGCCCTCGGAGTGCTGGTCTCTCGCGGCGGGTACATGCGGGCGTCCGGCTCAGTCGAATGGATGACGGAGGATGATGTTGTGATCCCGGTCGGCGCCCGTCGAGATCATGTCCACGGGGACGCCGACGATCGCCTCGAGGCGCCGCAGGTACTGGCGCGCCTCCGCGGGCAGGTCAACGAGCCGGCGCACGCCGACGGTCGATCCCGACCAGCCGGAGAGCTCCTCGTACACGGGCTCGACGTGCTGGTACTGGTCCACCAGCAGCGGCGGATTCTCCGTCACCGTGCCATCGAGGCGATAGCCGGTGCAGACCTTCACGACCGGAAGTCCGTCGAGGACGTCGAGCTTGGTCACGCAGAGCCCGCTCACGCTGCTGTTGATGACGGCGCGGCGGACGGTCACGGCGTCGAACCACCCGCACCGTCGTGGCCGGCCGGTGGTCGACCCGAACTCGACTCCGACCCGGGCCAGGGTCTGGCCGGTCTCGTCGAAGAGCTCCGTGGGAAATGGCCCTCCGCCGACCCGCGTGGCATAGGCCTTGACGACCCCGAGCACATAGTCAAAGACGCGGGGCCCGAGGCCGGATCCGGTGGAACCTGCCCCCGCCGACGTATTCGACGAGGTGACGAACGGATAGGTGCCGTGGTCGACGTCGAGGAGGGCCCCCTGGGCCCCCTCGAACATCAGCCGGGCGCCGCCCCGGCGCAGTTCATCGAGGTAGGCCACGGTATCCACGACCATGGGGCGGATCCGTGCCGCCAGCCGCAACCATTCATCGCGCGTCTCGGCGACGCTCACCGGTGACACCGCGTAGTAGCGCTCCAGCATGAAGTTGTGAAGTTCCATCACTTCAGCCAGGCGTTCACCGAAATTGCGCTCGTCGAAGAGATCGGCCATTCGCAGCGAACGGCGGCCCGCCTTGTCCTCGTAGGCGGGCCCGATGCCGCGCCCGGTCGTCCCGATCGCCCGCTCGCCCCGGGCCTGCTCCCGCGCCTGGTCGAGCGCGATGTGCGTCGGGAGGATCAGCGGGCAGGCCGCGCTGATGCGCAGGCGTTCGGCGACGCCGATGCCCCGGGACTCGAGCCCGTCGATCTCCCGGAGCAGGGATGGCAGGTGCACCACCACGCCGTTGCCGATCACGCAGGCGACCCCCGGGCGCAGGATTCCCGACGGAATCAGGTGGAGGACCGTCTTCTCGCCATTGATGAGGAGGGTATGGCCGGCGTTGTGCCCGCCCTGGAAGCGGACCACGGCCTGGGCCTGCTCGGTCAGCAGGTCCACGATCTTGCCCTTGCCCTCGTCACCCCACTGGGTGCCGATGACGACTACGCACTTTCCCACTGTCAGGTACCGCCCCGCACGAATGCCAGCAGCGCCAAGCCTGCCAGCATGCTGAAGAGTCCGAAAAAGCGCAGCTGCCTGCCCGGCAGCGCGGCCAGCAACGTCACACTGCGGCGCCAACCCTCCGGGGTCGCGAAAGGCAACAGGCCTTCCAGGACCAGGTACAGGGCAAGGCCGGTCAGGAGGTCAGTCCAGTCCATCGCCAGTCCGCCAGGCCCTCGGTCGCCACGCGCCCCGTGGGCCACGCGACCCTTAGCGACCGGCGCCAGACCCCTCCATGTACCGGAAGAACTCGCCCTCCTTGCCGAGTACGAGCAGGTCGTTCTCCTTGCCGAGCGACCGGCGATAGGCCTGGATGCTGCGATAGAAGGCGAAGAATTCCGGGTCCTTGCGGTAGGCGTCCGCATAGATCCGGGCCGCGTCCGCGTCTCCGGCACCGCGGACCTTCTCGGCTTCCCGGTAAGCTTCGGCCAGTGTCACGGTGCGTTGGCGATCCGCCTCGGCGCGGATCTGCTCGGCATTTTCCGCACCCTGGGCGCGCAATTCTGAGGCCGTCCGGGCCCGCTCCTGCCGCATCCGGTCGAACACGGACTCGCTGACCTGTTCCGGGAACTCGGTGCGCTTTACCCGCACGTCGACCAGCTCCATGCCGAGCCCCCGGGCATTCTCCCGGGCACTGGCCAGCATGTTGTCGAGGAGCTCGCGCCGCTCGGCGGACACGACCTGCGGCACGGTGCGCTTCGCGAACTCGCTCCGCACGCCATCCTTCACGATCTCGATCAGGCGCTGGGAGGCCAGCGCTTCGTCACCGCGGGTGGCCCGGTAGTAGGCGCCCACGTCGATGATCCGCCACTTCACGAAGAAGTCGACGAACAGGTTCTTCTTCTCGAAGGTCAGGAACGATTCCTGGGGATTGGTCTGGGTCAGGATCTGCCGGGGGAACTTCCGCACGTTGTTGATGAACGGCATCTTGAAGTGCAGCCCGGGCTCGAGGTCGGTCTCGATGATCTCGCCCAGCCGGAACTTGATGGCGAGCTCCCGCTCGTCGACGGTGAAGACGGACATGCTGAGGATCCAGGCGGCCAGCAGGATTGCCGCCGGCATGAGGGCGCGAATGTTCATCGAGCCTCCCGCAGGCGACGGTCTTCCCGGTCGCGGCCGGCCGTGGACGCCGCCGCCGCGTCCGCAGCGGGCGTCCGCGGCGCGGGCGTGGCGCCGCCAGTCGCCGGGCGCCGCTGCTCGATCAGCTTGTCGACCGGCAGGTAGATCATGTTGTTGCCATCGCTGGCGTCGATGAGGACCTTGCTCGAGTTGGCATAGACGTCTTCCATCGCGTCCAGGTAGAGGCGCCGGCGGGTGACCTCCGGGGCCTGCTTGTACTCGGCCAGCAACTGGCTGAAGCGGGACGCCTCGCCCTCCGCGTCCGCGACGACCCGGGCCCGGTAGGCCTCGGCGTCCTGCTGGCGCCGGATGGCCTCACCACGGGCGCGGGGCAGGATGTCGTTGGCATAGGCCTGGGCCTCGAAGGCCAGGCGCTCCCGGTCTTCTCGGGCCTTGATCGCGTCCTGCACCGCCGCCTCGACCTGGTTCGGGAAGTTGGCGTCCTGCAGGTTGACCTTGGTCACCAGCATGCCAGTCTGGTACTCATCGAGGGTCTGCTGGATCAGCTTTTCCGTCTGCGCAGCAATCTCGGTGCGCCCCTCGAGCAGGACGAAGTCGAGCTGGTTCTTGCCAATGACTTCGCGGATGGCGCTCTCGCTGACGTCCTGGAGGGTGCCCTCCGGATCCCGTACGTTGAAGAGGTACTTCACGGCATCGGCCCGGCGATACTGGACGACGAGATCCACGACGACGATGTTCTCGTCCGCGGTCAGCATGCGGGTCTCCTGCTTGAACGGCACCACCTCGTTGATGTTTACCCGCTCCACCCGCGCGATGGGCCAGGGCAGATGCCACTGGAGGCCAGGTTCGGTCGTCTCGAGGTAGGCGCCGAACCGGGTCACCACGCCCCGCTCGGCAGCATCGACACGATAGAAGCCGGTCAGGCCCCAGATCACCAGCACGACCACGGCCACCACGCCGAGCAGCGGCGTGTTCGGCTGGACCGTGCCCGGGCCGGCCGAACGGGGGCCGCCCCGGCCACCCCGGAGGAACGCGTTCAGGCGCTGCTGCCAGTCGCGGACGATCTTGTCCAGGTCGGGCGGCCCGTCGTTGCGCCCCCGGTCCCAGGGATTCTTGCCGCCGCCAGATTCGTTCCAGGCCATGCCGTCAGTTCCAGGCTCGAAATTGTGGGTCAGGTTCGGCGCAGGGCCCCGGCAGTATCCGCAGGTGCTCCCGCCGGTTGAGTTCGTCGAAGCCCCGGCGGTCCAGCTCGAGGTCGATCTCGAAGCTGCCATCGTCCCGCAGCCGCTCTGCCGTCACGGCACCCAGGGCGTACAGTCGGGCGCGCAGCCGCGCTTCCGCGGCCGGCACCTCGACGGTGCACTTCATCAGGGCGACGTGCAGGTACTCGGCGATCACGCCGAGCAGGGCGTCTACGCCATCTCCCGTTCGCGACGACAGCCATACCCGGGTGGCCATGCCCGTCTCCGCGCGATCCACGCGAGGCGGAAGGCCGAGTATATCAGTCTTGTTGTAGACCTGGACCCGCGGCAAATGGTCCGCCCCGATCTCCTCGAGGACCTTCACCACGTCGTCGATGCGCTCCTCGTGGGCCGGGTCGGAGGCGTCGATCACGTGAAGCAGGAGCCGGGACTCCCGCGTCTCCTCCAGGGTGGAGCGGAAGGCGGCCACGAGTTCATGCGGGAGGTCCCGGATGAACCCCACCGTATCCGCCAGGATCACCGCGGTACCGTCGGGCAGCGTGACACGGCGCAGCGTAGGGTCGAGGGTCGCGAACAGCTGGTCGGCGACCAGCACGCCGGCGCGGGTCAGCAGGTTGAACAGCGTCGACTTGCCCGCGTTCGTATAGCCGACCAGGGACACCGTCGGCATTTCCTCCTTGCGCCGCTTCTGCCCGGCGGTCCGGCGCTGCCGGGCGACCCGCGCCAGCCGCTCACCGAGGCTGCGGATACGCACGGCAATGAGGCGGCGATCCGTCTCGAGCTGGGTTTCACCCGGCCCCCGCAAACCGATGCCGCCCTTCTGGCGCTCAAGATGGGTCCAGCCGCGGACGAGGCGCGTCGCCAGGTGCTCCATCTGGGCCAGTTCGACCTGCAGCTTGCCCTCGTGGGTCCGGGCCCGCTGGGCGAAGATGTCGAGGATGAGCCCCGTCCGGTCGATCACCCGCCGGTCAAGGGCCTGCTCGAGATTGCGCTGCTGGGCCGGGCTCAGCCGGTGGTCGACCAGGACGATCTCCGCGCAGGTCGAATCGAGCAGCTGGCGAAGTTCCTCGAGCTTGCCGGTGCCGATCAGGTACCGAGGATTGACCTGGCGCAGGGTCGCCGTGACGGCGCCCGCAACCTCGGCGCCTGCGGCGAGGGCGAGGGACCTGAATTCGGTCTCGTCGTCGGGGCCGGGCGCACGGCCGATGCCCACGTGCACGAGGATGGCACTCTCCCCGTGGCTCGGGCGATCAAACAAGCTGGGACTCCGCAGCCGACCCGGCTGGCCCGGCGGACGGCCGCCGGCAGGTCAGCGATTCAGGGGTGATGATCAGTCGTCGTCCTCTTCGTCGCCATCCGGCACACGCACCGCCCGTGAGGGCACGACGGTGGAAATGGCGTGCTTGTAGACCATCTGGCTGACACTGTTCTTCAGCAGCACCACGAACTGGTCGAAGGACTCGACGGTACCCTGGAGCTTGATGCCGTTCACGAGGTAGATGGAGACAGGCACCTTTTCCTTCCGGAGCGTATTCAGGAAGGGATCTTGCAGCACCTGACCTTTGGCCATCTTGGACTCCTGAACTTGTTCTTCTTGTGCGGACGCCCCGGCATTCTAGCCGCTCGGGCCTGATATTGCATCCGCGCGGGCGGCAGCACGCACGGCCTGCTCGAGGGCTCCCGGCAGGTCATCGCCCGCCATGTCCAGCCACAGGTCACAGGCCTCGCGGCGCAGCCAGGTGAGCTGGCGACGGGCCAGCTGGCGGGTGGCCGCGAGGGCGTCCGCCTCGGCCGCCGCCCGGGTGCAGGCGCCGGTAACGTAGCGGACGAGCTGCCGGTAGCCGACTGCGCGGAGCGCCGGCCGTTGCCTGTCCATGGCAGGCATGGCCAGGAGCCGCTCGACCTCGGCAATGAAACCCTGCTCCAGCATCCGGCCGAGGCGCTGCCGAATCCGGTCACGAAGCAGCTCCCGGTCGCCGGGCAGCAAGCCGACGCGCAGGAAGCGGCACCCGGGTGCGCCAACCCCCCGTCCCTGGAGTGCGGAGATCGGCTGGCCCGTCAGCAGGCTGACCTCGAGCGCCCGCTGTATGCGCTGGCGGTCGGTGACCCCGATGCGGGTGGCCGCCACCGGATCGATCCGGCCCAGTTCCGCGTGGAGGGCGGGCCAGCCCTCGGTGGCCGCCCGCCGGTCGATCTCGGCCCGGACCGCGGCGTCCGCCGGCGGCAGCGCGGACAGTCCCTGGACCAGGCTGCGGAAGTACAGGAAAGTCCCCCCGACCAGGAGCGGGATGCGGCCCGCAGCCCGCGCCGTGCGGATCTCCCGGAGCGCGTCCGGGGCAAAATCACCGGCCGAGTACTGCTCCCAGGGATCGCGGATGTCGACCAGCCGGTGGGGATGCTGGGCGAGTACCGACGGCGGCGGCTTGCCACTGCCAATGTCCATGTGCCGGTAGACCATGGCGGAGTCGACGCTGATCAGCGTCACCGGCAGGCGCCCGGCCAGGGCCAGGGCAAGTTCGGTCTTGCCGGTGGCGGTCGGGCCCATCAGGCACACGGCCCAATCCTCCGGCGCGGCGGTCCCGGGTGCCAAGTTCAGCGCCCGCGGGCGAAAAGGCGGTCCAGCTCGGGCAGCGAGAGGGCCACGCGGGTCGGACGCCCATGGTTGCACTGCTCGCTGCGGGGGGTCAGCTCCATGGCCCGCAGCAGGCTGTTCATCTCGTCAATGCTGAGTCGGCGATTCGCCCGCACCGAAGCCTGGCAGGCGACATCGGCGAGGCAACGGTCGAGCATGCCGAGGAGCTCATCCAGGGAGGTGTCGTCATGCAGGGCCGCCACCAGGCTGCGCGCGATGCGGGCCACGTCACCATCGGCCAGGATGGCGGGCACCGCGTGGAGGGTGAGCCGGTCTGCACCGGTCCGGCGCAACTCGAACCCCGTGCGCTCCAGAAGCCCGGCCTGGGCGGCGGCGCGCTCCGCCTCCGCCTCGCTGACCTCCAGGGACTCGGGCAGCAGCAGTGCCTGTGACTGGACCCCGGATTGCCGGATGGCGGCCTTCAGGCGCTCGTAGGTCACCCGCTCATGGGCCGCGTGGGCATCCACCACCACGAGCCCGTCGGCGGTCTCGGCAAGGATGTACACCCCGTGCAGCTGGGCGAGTGCGAAGCCCAGCGGCGGCGTGCCGCCGGTGTCGGAGCCTGCGGCGGGCGCCACGCGGTAGCCGGCGGCCGCCTCCCCCACCCCCGCCCGCGGGGGGTCCGCGGCCGGCGGGAGGCCGAGGGGCAGCGGCGCGACCGGTGTGGCCGGGTCGGTCACTGGTAAGGACGCCGGTCGGTTGGCCCGCGACCCTGCGGTGCCGGCCAGCGCCGCCTCGACGGCCCGGCGCACGAATTCCCGGACGCTGCCGGGATCCCGGAAGCGCACCTCGTGCTTCGCCGGGTGCGCGTTGACGTCGACCCAGGCGGGGTCCATGTCCAGGTAGAGCACGTAGGCCGGCCACCGGTCCCGGTAGAGCACGTCCCGGTAGGCCGCGCGGACGGCGCCAGTCAGCAGCTTGTCCCGGATCGCGCGGCCATTCAGGAAGAGGTGTTGCAGGTCGGGCTGGGGGCGCGCATGGGTCGGCTGCACGATCCAGCCGCGCAGCGTGAACCCGCCACGGGAATCCTCCAGGTAGAGCGCGTGGCGGATGAACTCCTCGCCGCAGACCGTGCCGACGCGGGCGGCGAGCGCCTCGCGGGTGTCCGCGGCGGGCAGGTCGAGCACCATGCGTCCATTGTGGGTGACCCGGAGCGCGACAGAGCCCCGCGACAGCGCAATGGCCTCGATGGTCCCCCGCACGTGGGCGAACTCGGTGCGCTCGCTGCGCAGGAAGCGCCGCCGCGCCGGCGTGTTGAAGAACAGGTCGCGAACCTCCACCGTGGTCCCGGGCGGGTGAGCGGCCGGGACCACGGGACCGGCGCCGCCGTCCTCGCCAGTGACGGCGTGGGCCAGGGTGGCATGCCCGCAGCGGGACGTGAGGGTGAGCCGGGAGACGGAGGCAATGCTCGGCAGGGCCTCGCCGCGGAAGCCGAGCGTCGCGACCTGCTCGAGGTCACCGAGGCTCTCGATCTTGCTGGTGGCATGCCGGGCAAGGGCAACGGGAAGCTCGTCCGCCGGAATGCCCGTGCCATTGTCCCGGATGCGGCAGAGTCGGATGCCCGCCTCCTCGAGTTCCAGTTCCACGCGCGTGGCCCCGGCATCGAGGCTGTTCTCGAGCAGTTCCTTCACTACCGAGGCCGGCCGCTCGACGACCTCGCCGGCAGCGATCTGGTTCACGAGGTGTGGAGGCAGCTGGCGAATGGGCATTCGCCCATTCTTCCAGATGGGTCGTGGCTTGCCTACGCGAGCTTCAGCTGGACCCGCGCGGGATGCGCAGCTTCTGGCCGACACGCACCGTGTCGGAGCGCAGGCCGTTCTCCGCCCGGAGGCTGCGGACACTCACCCGGTAGAGGCTGGCGACGCCGGACAGGGTGTCCCCGCGCCGCACCACGTGCTGGCGGGGCCGGGGCGCTGACGCCGGCGAGTCGTTGCCGGCGGTGAGGACCGGCGCCGGGCGCCCGGCGGGCGCTGCAGGCGGATTGGCGGCGAAGTACTTCTTGATCCCGGCGAGGATCGCCCGGGCGAGTGCGGTCTGGTGATCCGCCGAACGCAGGCGGCGTTCGTCGGTGGGATTCGAGATATAAGCGGTCTCCACGAGTATCGACGGCACGTCCGGCGACTTCAGCACCATGAAGGGCGCCTGCTGGACGGAGGGCCGGTGGAGCTTGCCGAGCCGCTGCATCTGGCCGAGGACCGCATCGCCAACCGCGATGCTCGAGCTGATCGACGCATTCTGGGACAGATCCATCAGCACGGAGGCGAGCACGGGGTCCTTGTCGCCCAGGTCGACGCCGCCGATCAGTGCCGCGTTCTCCCGGGCCGCCAGGCGTCGGGATGCCTCGTCGCTGGCGCCCTTGCCGGACAGCACGTACACCGTCGAACCCCGCGCGCTGCGGTTCTGGGCCGCGTCCGCGTGGATCGAGATGAAGAGGCTCGCGTTGACGCTGCGGGCCCTCTCCATGCGTTCACGCAGGCCGAGGAAGCGGTCATCGCTGCGGGTGAGGAAGCCACGCATGCCGGGCTCCGCATCGAGAAGGGCCACGAGCTTCCGGCTGATGGCGAGGGTGACATCCTTCTCCCGGGTGCCGGACGGCCCGAGCGCGCCGGGGTCGTGGCCCCCATGGCCCGCGTCGACCACGACCACGACCGGCGGGGCCGGCGCGGCGGGCGCCGCAACGGCCGGGGGAGCGGCTGTGGTGGTTGGCGCCGGCGTCAGCGTCGGCGCGGGCGCGGGTGTGGGTGTGGGTGTGGGTGTGGGCGTCGAAGTGGGCATGGCGGCCAGCGGCGGTCCGTCGACCGGCGCCGACAGGGGCCGCAGCTCGAGCACGAGGCCGGACGCGGTCGCGGTGGCCCTGGGCCGCACCGGCTCCGTGAGATCGAACACGATGCGGAGCTTGCCACCGGGCCGCGGGGCGACCCGGACCTGGCGTACGGCACCCCTGGCGGCTGGCAGCGCCGGGATCGCGGACCCGGGTGCCGTGCCGGCCAGATCGAGCACGACCCGGTCAGGGCTGGCCAGGGTGAAGAGTTCGAAGGCGGGGGCTCGACCGAGGACCAGGTCGATCCGCGTATCAGGCCCCTCCCCGGCGATCGCCAGGGAGGTGACTTCCAGGCGATCCGCGGCGGGGGCAGCCACGGCGAGGAGCGTGGCCAGCACTCCCGCCGATGAAGGCACCCTGCCCGGACAATGCCCTTTGCCCCGCTACTCCCTGTAGGACGTCGAGTATACGTAATGCGGCACGTCGCGAGAAGCGTTTTGGTATAGGAAATAGACAGATAGGGGCGCTAGCTCCCCCGGACGTCAGGAACCGCCTGGAACCGCGCGCCGGACCTCAGCGGCGATGGACTCACCGGCCGTCGTCCGCGGGACGAGCGCGATGCGGCGTCCGCTGTCGGCCAGTGCCAGGGCCACGACCAGGTCCGCCGGCATTAACCGGTCGCCCCCCCGATCTGGCCATTCCGCGAGCAGCACGCCCGTGAGGCCCTGGCCCGCGGCGCCGGCGAGGTCATCGGCGAGGCCGAGGTCGTCCAGCTCCGCCGGGTCCCGCAGCCGGTACAGGTCCACGTGCAGGAGCCGGAACGCCCCCGTGGTGTAGGGCTCGACGAGGGTGTAGGTGGGGCTCGGCACCCGGCCACCGTGCCCGAGCCCCGCGAGCAGCCCGCGCACCAGCGAGGTCTTGCCGGCCCCGAGATCGCCTTCCAGGTGGATGACGAGTGGCGTCGGGCTCACGGGCAGTGCCCGGGCGAGGGCCGCCCCGAAGTCCTGGGTGGCCGCCGGATTCGCCAGCCACCAGTCGGCACCGTCCGGACCGGCGGTCACGGATTCAGCCACGGGCGGATTCGGGCCGTGACGTCGCTGGCCAGGATGCCCCGCTGGCCGGCCCGGGCCGCATCGTCGGCCGCCGCGCCGTGGATGAAGGCCGCGGCGGCCGCGAGATCGGCGCGGGGCGAGCGGACCCGTCCCTCGGCCAGCACGCCCGCGGTGATGCCGGTCAGCACGTCCCCCATGCCGGCGCTCGCCATGCCTGGATTGCCGCTGCCGATCACCCATCCCGGCCCCGCGCCGCCACTCACCAGCGTGTTGCTGCCCTTCAGCACGATGACGCCCCCCCACCGGTCCCGGAGCGCGCCGAGGGCGCCCAGCCGGTCCCGCTGGATGTCGGCCGCGGGGATGCCGCCCAGCAACCGGCCGGCCTCGCCCGGGTGGGGCGTCAGGACCCAGTCCGCCCGGCGGGAGGGGCCCTCGGCAAGCAGGTTCAGCGCATCCGCGTCGATGACGACGGGCAGCGCCGTCGCGAGTGCCGCGGCGAGCAAGGCCCGGCTCCAGTCGTCGCCACCAAGGCCGGGGCCGATGGCCACCAGCGTCGCCCGGGCGAGGAGCGGCGCCAGGTCATCGGCGGTGGTGACGCCGTGGCACATGAGTTCCGGGCGCACCGTCGGGATGAGCGCCGCATGCTCGGGCCGGGTGGCCACGCTGACCAGGCCTGCCCCGCTCCGCAACGCGGCCTCTGCGGCCAGGCGGACCGCGCCCGCCATGCCCCGGTTGCCGCCGACGACGAGCACATGCCCGCAGTCGCCCTTGTGGGCCGTGGCCCGGCGCGGGGGCAGGAGGCGCGGGAGTTCCCGGGCGCTGAACAGGCGCAGCGGCGCCTGGCCAGCCAGTCCCGCCCGGCTCGGCAGGTCGGTGGGCAGGCCAAGATCGGCGAATTCGACCCGGCCGGCATGGGCCGGCCCGTCGCCGAGGTGCAGGCCGAGCTTGCGGCCGACGAAGGTGACGGTCAGGGCGGCGCGAATCGCGGCGCCCGCGGGCAGGCCGGTCGCCGCATCCAGGCCCGAAGGAATGTCCACCGCCACCACGGGCCGGCCCGCGGCATTCACGGCCTCGATGGCTGCCCGCAGCGGGCCGTCCACGGGCCGCCCGAGGCCGGTGCCGAGGATGGCGTCGAGTACCAGGTCCGCGGCGGGCAGGAGGTCCGGGGTGAAGGGCACCAGGCGGCCGCCGGCCGCCACGAAGTCCCGGTAAGCGGTCGCGGCATCGCCCCGCAGCTGGTCCGGCGGCGCCAGGGCGCACACGGTGACCTCGATGCCGGCAGCCGCGGCCAGGCGGCCGATGACATAGCCATCGCCACCGTTGTTGCCGGCCCCGCAGAGGACCAGCCAGTGGCGCGCCGCCGGCCAACCCGTGCGCGCGGCTGCGCAGGTGGCCTGCCCGGCACGCTGCATGAGCTCGTAACCCGGAACACCGAGCGCACGGGTCGCCGTGGCGTCGAGGGCGCGCACCGCCCCGGGCGGCCAGATGCCAGTCGCTGCTTCGGACATGGCGCTGATTATACTGGTCGCCCACCAAAGGCCCTGCAACGCCCACCCATGGACCTCGAGCAACTGGCCGCCGACCTCCGGCGCTGGGGCGGCGAACTCGGCTTCCAGCAGGTCGGCATCGCCGGCACGGACCTCGCCGCCGCGGAAGGCCGGCTTGCGGAGTGGGTTGCCCGCGGGTTCCACGGCGAGCTGGCCTACATGACCCGCCACGGCTCGAGGCGCAGCCGGCCTGCCGAGCTGGTGCCCGGCACGCTCCGGGTGATCTCGGTCCGGATGGATTACCTCCCGGCGCGGGCCGTGCCCGCGGGCCGCGTGCTCGGCGACGGGTCGCTCGGCTACGTGGCCCGCTACGCGCTCGGGCGCGACTACCACAAGATCCTCCGCCAGCGGCTGAAGCAACTCGCGGAGCGGATCATCGCCGCCGGGGCGCCCCACGGCTACCGGGCCTTCGTCGACAGCGCCCCCGTCCTCGAGAAGCCGCTGGCGGCGGCCGCGGGACTCGGCTGGCAGGGCAAGCACACCAATCTCATCAACCGGCAGGCGGGCTCCTGGTTCCTGCTCGGCGAGATCTACACGGACCTGCCGCTACCGGTCGATCAGCCCGTCCCCGACCACTGCGGGAGCTGCAGCGCGTGCCTCGACGTGTGCCCGACGAGGGCGATCGTCGCGCCCTACGTGGTGGATGCCCGGCGCTGCATCTCCTACTTCACCATCGAGAGCCGCGGTCCCATCCCGGTGGAGCTCCGCCGCCCGATGGGCAACCGCATCTTCGGTTGCGACGACTGCCAGCTCGCCTGTCCCTGGAACCGCCACGCGCGCACCACCGACGAGCCGGACTTCGCACCGCGACATGGACTCGATGCCGCCAGCCTCCCAGCCCTCTTCGCCTGGTCCGAGGCGGAGTGGGCGGCGCGCACCGAGGGCAGCGCCCTGCGCCGGGCAGGCTACGCGGGCTGGCTGCGAAACATCGCCGTGGCGCTGGGCAACGCGCCGACCACTGCAGCCGTAGTTGCAGCGCTGACCGCGCGGGCCAGCCATCCGGACGAACTGGTGCGCGAGCACGTGGCCTGGGCCCTCGCGGCGCACCAGGCTCCCCGCTAGAGATCGACGAGCACGTTGTCGATGAGGCGGGCGCGGCCGAGGTGGCCGGCAGCCAGCACGACCAGCTGGCGCATGGCCTTGTCTGGCATGGCGAGGTCGGCGGCGGCGCGGATCGCGAAGTAGTCCGGCCGGAAACCTGCCGCCTCGAGTCCGGCAAGGCCCTGGGCCTCGAGCCCGGCGAAATCCCGGTCACCACCGCGCAGCGCGTCGGCACAGCGGACCAGTGCGGCATGGAGGCCCGGCGCGCGGCTCCGGTCCGCGGCGTCCAGGTACTGGTTCCGCGAACTCAGCGCGAGGCCATCGGCTTCCCGCACGGTGGGGCCCGCGACGATCCGCACCGGGAGGTGCAGGTCGGCCTGGAGGCGGCGGATCACCAGCAGCTGCTGGTAGTCCTTCTGGCCGAATACCGCCACGTCGGGCTGCACGATGTTGAACAGCCGCGTCACCACGGATGCCACCCCGTCGAAGTGCCCTGGCCGGAACTGGCCGCAGAGGATCGCGGACAGGCCGGGCACCGATACCTGGGTCCCCGGTCGCGAAGGTTCGGGGTAGATCTCGTCGATGGCAGGCGCGAAGAGGATGTCGACGTTGGCCCGGGTAAGCAGGCGCCGATCCTGGTCGAGGGTGCGGGGATAGGCAGCGAAGTCCTCTCCCGGACCGAACTGGGTCGGGTTGACGAAGATGGAGACAACCACCCGGTCGGCGAGCGGGCGGGCGATCTCTACGAGGCTGCGGTGACCGGCGTGGAGGTTGCCCATCGTGGGCACCAGCGCGACTGTCTCGCCGAAACCTCGCCAGCCGCCGAGGTTC
This sequence comes from uncultured Gammaproteobacteria bacterium, assembly GCA_937958785.1. Classification (GTDB taxonomy): domain Bacteria; phylum Pseudomonadota; class Gammaproteobacteria; order Steroidobacterales; genus SHZI01. Next base: position 44,869 of record CALGMY010000183.1, read on the forward strand.
TCGCGGAGGCTCGCGATGGTGCGTACCGTCTTCAAGCTAGCTGAAGCAGTGCTCGGGGGCCGGGTAGCTGCGGTCCTTCACAGCGGCCACGTAGGCCTGTATGGCCTCGAGCGGTGACGCTCCACCCTGCACGAAGTTGCGCACGAAGCGCGGCAGGCGGCCCTGGGTGATGCCGAGCATGTCGTACAGGACGAGGATCTGGCCATCGACACCCGGGCCGGCCCCGATACCGATCACGGGCACACTGACCGCATCCCGGAGGGCCTGGCCAAGTTCGTTCGGCACGCACTCGAGCAACAGGATGTCGGCGCCGGCCTGCTCGAGGGCGACGGCGTCCTCGAGCATGCGCTCGGCCTGGGCCTGGTCGCGGCCCTGGACCCGGAAACCGCCGATCTTGTGCACGGACTGGGGCCGCAGGCCAAGGTGTGCGCAGACGGGGATGTCGTGCCCCGCGAGGTGCTCGACGATGCGCACCTGGCTGGCCCCGCCCTCCAGCTTGACCATCATCGCCGCGCCCTCCTGCATGAGCTTCACGGCGTTCTCGAGGGCCTGGTCCGGGTTCGTGTAGCTCATGAAGGGCATGTCGGCGACGAGGAAGGCCCGACCCAGCCCCCGTCGCACGCTGCGGGAGTGGTAGATGATGTCCGCGACGGTCACCGGCACGGTGGTGTCGTGACCCTGTACCACCATGCCCACGGAGTCGCCCACCAGCACCAGGTCGGCGCCCGCCATGTCCACCAGCATGGCAAAGCTGGCGTCGTAGGCGGTGATGCAGGCAATGGGCTCCCCGGCCGCCTTCATGGCCCGGAGCGTGGAAATGTTCACCGGTGCTTCCGGCAGGTCACGTTGCTGGAGCTGCTTGTACATGCTGCCTAGGCGAGGGCCGACGTCATCGGGTTGAAGAAATGCCTGCCGGTACGCGTGCGCCCGATTTCCTCGAGGAGCAGCGCGAAGTGGGCGTCATTATGGACCGGGTCGAGCACGGCTGCATTCACGATGAGCAGTGGCGCGGCGTCGTAGTCGTGGAAGTACCTGGCATAGGCCTCGGCCAGCCGCTCCAGGTACCGGCGCGCGATGCGCTGCTCGCTCGGGATCCCGCGGCGCGCAATGCGGAACAGCAGCGTGTCCACCGGCGCCTGGAGGTAGACCACCAGGTCCGGGGCCGGCGCCTCGAACGCCAGGGACTCGGCGACCTTGTCGTACAGCTCCAGTTCCGCGCGGTCGAGGTTGATCTCGGCGAACAGGCGGTCCTTGTTGATCAGGAAGTCCGAGACGCGGGTATCGGCGAAGAAATCGGCCTGGCGGAGCTGCTCGAGTTGCTGGACCCGCTGGAACAGGAAGAACAGCTGGGTAGGCAGGGAGGCACCGCGCGGGTCCCGGTAGAAGCGCTCGAGGAACGGGTTCGCCTCCGGCTGCTCCAGCAGCAGCTCGCCGTCGAGCGCGTCGGCCAGCCGGCGGGCCAGGCTGGTCTTCCCGACGCCTATGGGGCCTTCGATGGCGATGTAACGGGAGCTGCCCATGGGCCGTCGTGTTCTTCCTGTTGTTGTTCTTGGCGAAGCGCTGCGGCCAGGCGGGTCACACTGCCCAGTCCCGGCACGTGCATGCCCGGCGCGATTTCCAGCAGCGGGAACAATACAAAATTTCGCGACGCCATGCGCGGATGCGGCAGGAGGAGACGGCCGGCGTCGAGGACGGCCTCGCCGTGGACGAGGAGGTCCAGGTCGATCCGCCGTGGTCCCCAGCGCACTCCGGCGCTCCGGTCCCTGCCCTGCCGGCGTTCGATGGCCAGCAACTCGTCCAGCAGCTGCAGGGGCTCGAGCTTCGTGAGCAGCGCCGCGACCGCGTTTACGAAATCGGGCTGGGGCTGCGGTCCCACCGGGGGATTGCGCCAGGCGCCGGACCGGACCACGAGCCGGGTGTCAGGGACGCGGCCGAGCGCCGCGATGGCCACCTCGACCTGCCGCCCCGGATCGTCCAGGTTGCTGCCAATGCCAACGTAGGCGGGGACCCAGCCGGGGGCGGACATGGCCGCCGCCTTCAGACGGCCTGTTCCGCCGACCGTGGTCGCTGCCCGTGCCGTCCGCCCCGCCGACCGCCGCCGAATTCCCCGGAGCGCTGGTCGGGCGGCAATGACTGGACCCGGGTCCACCAGTCCGCGAGTTCCACCGGCACCTCTCCCAGCTCGGTCCGGAGCACCAGGAGGTCGTAGGCGGCGCGGAAGCGGCGGTGCTCGAGCAGGACGGACGAGCGACGCCCCTGCCGGCGATTGAAGCGGGGCTGCAGCTGGAGCATCTCCCGCATCGGGACGGAGAAGCGTCGCGGCAGCATGATCCGCGCCACCTGGCGCTCGGTGACCTCGATGCCGGCGTCGATCAGCGCCTGCACTTCAGACAACGGGCCCTCCCGGCGCAGGGCATTGGCCCGCTCCTGGACCGGCCCCCACAGGAAGACGCCAAACAGGAACATGGGTGTGACCGGCAGGCCCTCGACGATCCGCTGGTCGGTGCTCGCGAGTGCCCGCTCGATGTAGCGGTTGCGTCGGGAGTCCGGCCCGGATCCGGCCGGATCCGCGGCGAGCCAGTCGGCCGTGGCGGGAAACAGGTGCTCGAACAGGCCGTGGGCCTTGAGTCGCCGGTAACCCTCGAGGGCGTGGCCCGTCTCGAAGACCTTCAGGAACTCGTCGAAGAGGCGGGCTGCGGGGACGCTGTCGATGAGGTGGCCCAGGCGCGCCATGGGCTCGGCGGCCTCCGGGTGGATCTCAAGGCCCAGCTTGGCCGCGAGGCGTACCGCCCGGATCATCCGCACCGGGTCCTCGCGGTAGCGGGTCTCCGGGTCGCCGATCAGGCGGATCGTGCGGGCCTCGATGTCGCGCATGCCGCCGACGAAGTCCCAGATGGAGAAATCGGCGATGTTGTAGTACAGGGCGTTGACG
>CALGMY010000184.1 GCA_937958785.1 uncultured Gammaproteobacteria bacterium
GAATTCCCTTCCCTCGCTAGATGAACACGCTCGTTGCGGGAATTCCCGCCGTCGCACCGGTCGGCGCTCCTAAGTCAATATTCGGGTTGTCCCCCGGCCCGGGATTCCCTAAGCTTTTGCTGCCCTTCGAAGTGAAATCCCATGGCTGAGATCAGCAGGTTCGTCCACCACCATTTCCGTCACTTCAACAGCGCGGCCCTCGTCGACGCGGCGGACGGCTACGTTCGCCACCTCGGGGGCGGTGGCCAGATGTTCATGACGCTCGCGGGGGCCATGAGCACCGGCGAGCTCGGCCTGTCGCTGGCCGAGATGATCCGGCAGGGCAAGGTGCACGCGATCTGCTGCACGGGCGCCAACCTGGAGGAGGACATCTTCAACCTGGTGGCCCGCGACCACTACGTCCGGATCCCCGGCTACCGGCACCTGACCGCCGACGACGAGGAAAAGCTGCTGGCCCGCCACCTGAACCGGGTCACGGACACCTGCATACCCGAGGAGGAGGCCATCCGCCGCATCGAGCACGCGGTGCTCGACGAGTGGACCCGGGCGGACGGCAAGGGGGAGCGCTATTTCCCCCACGAGTTCTTCTACCGGATCCTGCGCTCGGGTGTCCTCAAGCAGTACTACCAGATCGACCCGAAGGACAGCTGGCTGGTCGCGGCCTGCGAGAAGAACCTGCCGGTGTTCGTCCCGGGCTGGGAAGACTCCACCCTCGGCAACATCTACAGCTCCCACGTCATCACTGGCGACGTGAAGAACGTGCATACCGTGCGCACGGGCATCGAGTACATGATCGAGCTCGCGCGCTGGTACCAGGCTACCTGCCGGCAGCACTCCATCGGCTTCTTCCAGATCGGCGGCGGCATCGCCGGCGACTTTCCCATCTGCGTCGTGCCCATGCTGGAGCAGGACCTGCAGATCCGGGACATCCCGCGCTGGGGCTACTTCTGCCAGATCAGCGACTCCACCACCAGCTACGGGTCCTACTCGGGCGCCGTGCCGAACGAGAAGATCACCTGGGGCAAGCTCGCGGCGGAAACGCCGAAGTTCATCATCGAGTCCGACGCGACCATCGTCGCCCCGCTCATCTTCGCCTGCGTCCTGGGCCAGTAGGGCGCCAGGGCCAGTCCATCCTGACCACCGCCACCACCTACACCGAAGGAACGCCGTTGGCCGAAAGTGCTGTTTCCATGGCCCGTGACGCCGAGGCCCGCGCCGCCGCGCGGGAGTCCCACTGGTCTGCCGAGGACTCCGCGGAACTCTACCGGGTCGAGTCCTGGGGCGACTCCTTCTTCTTCGTCAACGAGCAGGGGCACGCGGCCGTGCGTCCCTTCGGCGACGAGCGGCTCGCGATCGACGTCGTCAGCCTGGTGGAGGAGCTGGAGCGCCGTGCCATCTCGTTCCCCGTGCTCATCCGCTTCCAGGACGTGCTCCAGTCCCGGGTGCGCATGCTGAACGAGGCCTTCGCGGCGGCCATCGAGGAAGCGAACTACGGCAACCGCTACAACGGCGTGTATCCCATCAAGGTGAACCAGCTCCACGAGGTCGTCGAGGAGGTGCTGGAGGCCGGGCGCAAGTACGGCATGGGCCTCGAATGCGGCTCCAAGGGCGAGCTCATCGCCTGCCTGCCGCACCTCACCGAGGACGGCATGCTGCTGATCTGCAACGGCGTGAAGGACCGCTCCATGCTGTCCCTCGTGCTGTCGGCGCAGCGCCTCGGCCTGAACGTCATCCCCGTGATGGAGAAGTACTCGGAGTTCGAGGCCCTGCTGGAGCTGGCTGACGCCCAGGGCGTGACGCCGACGCTGGGCGTGCGGGTCCGGCTCGCCACCCGGGGATCCGGCCGGTGGTCGGAGTCCGGAGGCGCCCGTTCCAAGTTCGGCCTGTCGATTCCCGAGCTGGTGCGCCTCGTCGCCGAGCTCGAGCGGCGGGGCAGGGCGGACGCACTGGCATTGCTCCACTTCCACATCGGCAGCCAGATCATCGACATCCAGGTGCTGAAGCGCGCCCTGAAGGAGATGACCCAGATCTATGCGTCCCTGCACCAGCGGGGCGTCAACGTGCGCTACGTGGACATCGGCGGCGGCCTCGGCGTTAGTTACGGGGCGGGCCATGCGCGCGGCGAGGCGGGCGTGAACTACGGCCTGCAGGAGTACGCCAACGCGGTGGTGTTCGCGATCAAGGAAGTGTGCGACGCGCAGGAGGTCCCGACGCCGGTCATCGTCTCGGAGAGCGGCCGGGCCATCACGGCCCACCACTCCGTGCTGCTGGTTCCCGTCCTCGAGGGGCACCGGCGCGGCGGATCGGACCGGGTCGAGATGCCCGCCGAGCCCCACGCCTCGGTCGAGTCACTCGCCAAGATCCTGGACAACGTCCGCAACCCGGAGCGGGAGCCCGAGGAGCTGATCGAGGCCTACCACGACATCGAGGAGATCCGGATCGAGTCCCGGACCCTGTTCAGCCTGGGCTACCTGGAGCTCGGCCAGCTTGCGACGGTGGAGGACCTCTACTGGTCCATCGCCCGCCAGCTGCTCGACCGCCTGCGCCGGGCCGAGATCGACCCGACCCCGGCCGAGGTGCTGGAGCTCGAGGAGAAGCTCACCGATCGCTACCTGTGCGACTTCTCGGTGTTCCAGTCCATCCTCGACCACTGGGCCATCGACCAGTCCTTCCCGATCATCCCCATCGACCGGCTGGACGAGAAGCCCGACCGCCGCGCGGTGCTCGTGGATCTCACCTGCGATTCCGATGGCAAGGTGAGCCACTACATCTCGGCGCTGGAGGACAAGACCTTCCTGCCCGTGCACTCCCTGGACGGGACGCAGCCCTATTACCTGGGTTTCTTCCTGATGGGCGCCTACCAGGACATCATGGGCGACACCCACAACCTGTTCGGCCGCGTCGCCGAGGTGCACGTCTACGCCGACGCCGAGGAGCCGGACAACTTCTGGATCGAGCGGGTCATCCCGGGCGCCGCCGTGCACGAGATGCTCGCCCAGGTGCAGTACTTTCCCAATGACCTCAACCGGCGCATGAGCGACATCGTGAAGCGCAAGATCGATGCGGGCGTGATCCGGCCGAAGCTCGGCATGGAGATCCTTGGCCAGTACGTGGCGTGCTTCAACGACACGACCTACTGTGATGCCCGCAGCGGCCCGGCGTCGACGGGCGAGCGGTCGAACGGCGACCGCTCCGGCGGGGAGCGGGCCTGATGGCCGGCCGCGTGCTGCCGACCGCGCTGGTGCAGATGCGTTGCTCCGCCGATCCGGCGGAGAACCTCGAGCGGGCCCTCGGCTTCACCCGCCAGGCTGCGGTGAAGGGTGCAAAGCTCATCTGCCTGCCGGAGCTGTTCCGCAGCCGCTACTTCTGCCAGAGCGAGGACAGCAACCATTTCGCGCTGGCCGAGCCGGTGCCGGGTCCGAGTACCGAGGCCTTCGCGGCCCTGGCCGCCGAGTTCGACGCCACCATCGTGGTGAGCCTGTTCGAGCGCCGCGCGCCGGGGCTGTTCCACAACACGGCCGCCGTGCTCGATGGCCGCAAGGGGTACGCGGGCAAGTACCGGAAGATGCACATCCCGGACGATCCCCGCTACTACGAGAAGTACTACTTCACCCCGGGCGACCTGGGTTTCAAGTCGTTTTCCACCGGGGCCGGCAACCTGGGCGTCCTGGTGTGCTGGGACCAGTGGTACCCGGAGGCGGCACGACTCACGGCACTGAAGGGTGCCGAAATCCTCATCTATCCGACGGCCATCGGCTGGCACCCGGAGGAGAAGGCCGCCGTCGGCGAGCGCCAGCACGAGGCCTGGGAACTGGCCCAGCGGGCCCACGCGGTGGCGAACGGCTGCTACGTGCTCTCGATCAACCGCACCGGCTTCGAGCCGGACCCCGCGGGCAAGGGCGGCATCGAGTTCTGGGGCCAGAGCTTCGCCGCCGCCCCGGACGGCAGCGTCCTCGTGCGCGGCCCGGCCGACGCCGAGGCGATCCTCGAGGTGGAGTTGCCCACCGCCGCCATCGAGGCCTTCCGCATCGGCTGGCCCTTCCTGCGGGACCGGCGCATCGACGCCTACGACGCCATCACCCGCCGTTTCAACGAGGAGTAGGAGCGGACTGAATTGGGGACATGCCTAATTTGGCGGTGCACGAGCCGCTCGTGCACCGCCAAATTA
>CALGMY010000185.1 GCA_937958785.1 uncultured Gammaproteobacteria bacterium
CCGAGCGGCCGTTGCCCTGCACGATGCGGCAGTGTTCGCGCCGCAGCTGCCGCGCCTCCGGCACGCCGCAGGAGTGCGCAATCACGCTCACTTCCCGTTCCATGTTCTGCTGGTAGCGCATCACCCTCCCTGCCTTGTCCTCGGGCACGAGGCCCCGCTGGAGGTGGGGGTCGTGGGTGGTGATGCCGGTGGGACAGGTGTTCTTGTTGCAGCGGAGCGACTGGATGCAGCCGAGGGCGAACATGAAGCCCCGGGCAGATGTCACGAAGTCGGCCCCCATGCAAAGCGCCCACGCCACATTGGCGGGGGTTGTGAGCTTGCCGCTTGCCACGAGCCGGATGCGCTGCTTGAGGCCATAGCTGTACAGCAGGTCGACCACCAGCGGCAGGCTCTCCCGGATGGGCAGCCCCACATTGTCGATGAGGGCCATGGGCGCCGCGCCAGTGCCGCCATCGCCGGAGTCCAGGGTGATGAAGTCAGGGGCCCATTGCAGCCCGCGGCGGTGGATCTCCCGGAACAGGTCCTCGAGCCAGGCGGTGGAGCCGATGACCGTCTTGAAGCCCGCCGGCTTGCCAGTGATCGAGCGCACCCGGTCGATGAAATCGAGCAACTCGACCACATTGCGGATGTCGGTATGCCGGTTCGGGCTGAGCGAATCCTTGCCCAGGGCAATGCCGCGGATGGTGGCGATCTCGGGCGTGACCTTTGCCGCGGGGAGGATTCCGCCCTTCCCCGGCTTGGCGCCCTGGCTCAGTTTCACTTCGAACATGCGCACCTGGTCATGGGCGGCCACTTCCCGCAACCGGCGCTCGTCGAGCTCCCCTTCTGCGTCCCGCACGCCGTACTTTGCCGTGCCGATCTGGAACACCAGGTCGGCGCCGCCCTCCAGATGGTAGGGGGCGAGCCCGCCCTCGCCCGTGTTGAGCCAGCATCCCGCGGCACGCGCCCCGCGCGACAGGGCGATGACCGCCGGCCGGGAGATGGCCCCGAAGCTCATCGCAGAGATGTGGAAGAACCGGTCGGTCGTGTAGGGCACGCGGCAGTGGGGGCCTACGGTGAGCCGGGCGGTAGCGACGTGTTCCTCGTCGAGACCGGGAAACGGGTCGTTGACGAAGATCGCGGTACCGGCCGGCCGCAGGTCCCGCGTCGAGCCGAAGGCCACCGTGCTGTCCACACCCTTGGCGGCGCGGTAGGCCCAGGCACGCTCGGCCCGGTTGAAGGGCATCTCCTCCCGGTCCATGGCGAAGAAGTACTGGCGGAAGAATTCGCCCATGGTCTCGAAGGCGTAGCGAAACCGGCCAACCACCGGGTAGTTGCGCCGGATGGCGTGGGTCGTCTGGGTGATGTCCACCACGTACATCACGGCGAGCGCCACGGCGGCGAGGCCCAGCGCGATGACGAACACCGCGGAAAAGATGCCGAGGACGTCGGATACGAAACTCATGGGTACTGACCCGCCTTGCCCAATGTGTGAGTGTCGGCTCCCGGAGGCCAGCCTGCTGCGATACCGCGCACAGTCAGGATGAGAGCCGGAATTCGCATTCGAGGGGCCAGTGGTCCGAGCCGGTGTGGTCGCCTGTCGCCACCCTCGTCACCTCCAGGGGACCACTGACGAGGCAGTGATCGATCGGGATGCTGAATGGCGCCGGCAGTGCGGGCCAGGTGGCCTGCAGGCCGAAGGGCTCCCGGGCGTCCCTGAGACGCGCATCACGGAGCAGTTCCCGGAAGTGGGGCGACCAGGGCGTGGCATTGAAGTCACCCGCCACGATCCGGGGCAGCGCCGGATCGGCGGCGGCGATCCGGCGGGCCAGCAGCCGCAGCTGCGTGTTGCGCTGGGCGGCGCGCCCCCGGCGGGGCGGCGATGCCAGGTGGATGCCATAGACCTCGACGAGCCCGGAGGGCAGCTGCACCAGGACCCGCAGGTTCGAACTCTGGGTATCGCCGAGGTCGAGTTCTTCGATGGCGCGCAGCGGATGCCGGGAATAGATGGCAAGACCCCAGGCGTTCAGGCGGGGGCGGAGCACCACGTGGGGGTAGGCCCGTTCCAGGTCCCGCAGCTTTTCCCGCCAGCGGGGCGTGAACTCGGACAACACGACGAGGTCCGGTGACCGCCGGTCAAGATACGCACGGATCGCCCCGGCGTCCTCCTGCCGGTAGAGGAGGTTCGCGGCGATGAGCCGGACGGGTGGCGTCCCGGTGTCGCCGGCCGGCGCGTCATGGCCCGCGACGAGGCCCGGGACATAGGGCCAGAGGGCGTGCAGGTTGGCCACTGCGGCCAGGAGCGCCAGCAGGGCCCAGGACAGGACATCGGGCCGGGTGCCGGTGCTGCGAG
>CALGMY010000186.1 GCA_937958785.1 uncultured Gammaproteobacteria bacterium
CGCCGCCGCCCGCCGCGCCCGGGGCGTGGAGGTGTAGGCGGCGCTCCGGTCCCTGGGCCGGTCCGGCGTGGCCGGGACGATCGGCGGCTGCGTGCGGCACGCGCAGCGGTTTGCGGCGGGGCTGCGTGCAGCGGCTCATGACGTGCTGAACTGAGGTGGTGCTGAACCAGGTGATGGTGAGCGTCGGCGACGCGGCGCGCAACCGCCGCGTGATCGAGGCGATCCAGGCAGACGGCACCTGCTGGTGCGGCACCACCGTCTGGCAGGGCCGGCCGGCGATGCGCATCAGCGTGTCCTCCTGGGAGACGACGGCGGAAGACGTGGAACGGAGCCTGGCGGCGATCCTGCGGGTGGCCCGGTCGATACCGTAGGAGCGGCTTCAGCCGCGGCCGGCACTTAGAACCCGCTAGGCCGGCATCCCGTCCCAGACCCGCCCCTGGTACGTACGTCCGTTGGCCTTCTTGGACCGCCGCGCCCCGTCGGGGCCCCACGCACCCCACTGCTTGAAGAAGAAAGCCGCGCCGGCCGCGTCGCACTGTGCCTTGATGGGGTCTACCCACGCCGGTTGCATCGGCCGGGCTCCGGGACCGGACTCGCCACCGACGATGATCCAGCTGATGCCGCCGAGGTCCAGCGTACCGAGATCCTCCAGCAGCGGCTCGACGGAGAGGAAGCGCACGGGCGCGTCGATCGCCTGGAGATGGGCTATCCGTGGCACGCCGTGGCGCCGGTTCTCGACGGAGGTGCCGAGCCAGACGTTGCCGGGCACCACGGTGCCCTTGCAGAACTTCGCCATCCGCGCTGGGCGCTTGGTGAGCACCTGGAACGTGTGTTGCTCCGCCACGGCCATCACGTCAAACACCCGGCGGATGAACTCGAACGGCACCCTCTCATGAAAGAGGTCCGACATGGAGTTGACGAAGTAGATGGTGGGCTTCTTCCTCTGCAGGGGCTCATTGAGGCGGTCACGGATCAGGCGGAGGCGGAAGCCGTTCTCGTAGCCGGGGATTCCCATGGCCTGCAGGCGCCGGGCCATGGTCTCGGCGTAGCAGTGCTTGCAGCCGGCGGAGATCTTGGTGCACCCGACCGTCGGGTTCCAGGTCTGCTCGGTCCATTCGATGCGGCTATTCGTGCTCATGATCGCTCTGGTTCGAGGAACTCTCCCCTACCCCTCCAATGCAGCGGTTTCTTCGGCCGGAGCTTCTTTGCGCCACGATTGATCACACGGCGCTGCTGAATGAGCCGCGCAAGGGCAGCCTGGAAATCCGCCGGAAACCAGTTGGTCCGTTCAAGCATGGCAGCGAACTCGCTTTCGCCAATCTGGCGACCCTCCGTGCCGATCTGCTCCAGCCAAAATGCCTCAATGTCGTGTGGGCTGGTCTCGTTACTGCCACCCTCATGAAAACCAAACATGTCTGGCGTTCCGGTTCTGGAGGTACGCAGCCCATCGCGCTTTTCGGCGCGAGCCCACCTCTGCACGACGTCCACGCCTTGGGATATCTCCATGAATTCAATAATGCCGCGCGGATGGCGGGTTAGGTACACAAGATGGTACTTGGGCCTCTCCTTCAGCGGATCGAGTACCCGGACGTACGCCGAGTGGCCCTGCTCGTTCGGCCGGGTCATCGCCTGGCACAGGTGCTTCCGGTAGGCCCCAAGAATCTTCCGCTCGCGCTCGGCCGGCATGAGACCGATCAGGTCGAGGGGCTCACCCAACAGGTCGGCTACCCTGCCCCTCCATTCCGACATGGACGCCGTCCGGTTCACCCAGTCGTACATAAAGGTGATCAGAAACTCGCTCCTGGGTCGCGCAAGCAGCGGAGCCAGATGGCCGATGGTTACCGGGCTCCAGCCGGTAGGGTCCACAAAGAAGAAGGCGAATGCTCGTTGCCCGCACCAGTCGAGGATTTCCTGACGAAGGTGAAGGAAGTCTCCATGCAGCGCCCTGGTCTCGATCCCCGGCGGGGTGTTCTTGTCCAGGAGGTCAGCCAGTCGTCGATAGGCCCGATCATCCCTCTCAACGAACAAAGCCCGGAGTCGCGGGGTCTTGCCAAGCTTGGTAAGTGCATTGCGACATCTGGCGAGCCGGCCCATTGACAGGGATATTGAGGTACTGCCCAAGGCTTCATCCTCAACATCCCAAGGCCCGGCGAAGCAGTCGACATAGCACAGGTCTGTCACCCCACCGCTGCCGATGATGAGGAAGAGCTTCTCCAGGTATCCCTTGAGGAGCTCGTGCTTGATGAGAGCCTGTTCCCGGTCGACATAGTCATCGGGCACCGAAGGAACCTGTGGCATGGTGACTCCGTTGACTACCGAACGATCGTTCGATAGCGTAGGCCCATGGCCGACGACCGTCAATCCCTCGAAACCCTGCAGAGTTACTACATTCGGCACGGAGTGCTGCCGTCCTACGCGGCCATTGGCAGGCTGGTGGGCCTGAAGTCGAAGAGCTCGGTGGCTGGGCTTGTCGACAGGCTGAAAGGGAGCGGCTTCCTGGCAAGCACCGGCGACCGGCGGCTGAAGCCGGGCCCGCACTTCTTTCACCGCCCGATCGTGGACTCAGTCCGGGCTGGCGCACCCGGCCCGGCGGCCGACCAGCCCCCGGAGCTCGCCTCCATCGACGCGGCGCTGGTCCGGGACCCTTCCCGCACCGTGCTTGTCACGGTGAAGGGTGACTCCATGGCGGGTGCCGGAATCCACGAGGGGGATGTGGTGGTGGTCGAGAAGCGGTCCGGCGCACGGGCGGGTGACATCGTGGTGGCCATCGTCGAGGACGAATTCACTCTGAAGCGCCTCGCCTTCGAGCGGGGCCGACCCGTGCTGCGTCCGGAGAACAAGGCCTATCCGGTCATCCGGCCCCGGGGCGGACTGGAGATCTTCGGGGTGGTGGTTGGGATGTTTCGGCGATATCGCTAGGCGGGATCTCAAGGTTGAAGCAGGGTCGTGACTCCGCTGCAAGCAGATCCTGCGCTTCCTCAGCTCTCGAGCTGCCGAATCACCTCGCGTCTGGTCGCGCGTGCATATTGGTGGAGATCGAAGTATTTCACGATCTTTTCTAGGGCGAAACGTTGCCGCAACCGTTCGGCGATGGCGATCGCATCGGGATTCACAACTACGACGTCAGGGTTTGACCCGCGAGACGCCAGAACAGACCTCAGCACGGATGCGAAGTAGAGATCCGCGGGCGGGAAGGAATACCCGATGAATACAAGTGCGCGTGCAGAGCGCATTTGATATTCCATCGCTTCCCAGATCCGGCGAACATCGTCCGACTGGTCAAGATACCCCGCGAGATTTCTCATCGTCGTGCCCTCAGACGAAGACCCCTGCTGTGCGTAAGAAACAAACTTCAGGTGCGTAGGGGCAACGATCACTGGTTTCTGGACCGCTCGTTTGTGCCTGCCTATCCGGTCATCTGACCCGAGCGCCCAGTTGACCGAACCGTGAGGCTTGATTACGGGCATAGCCCGTGAAGGGGGCTCTAGGCCCGCATAGGCCCAACGCACCGACTTGATGAGTGAGGACTCAAACACGGTGTCATAGTTAAAAGACACAACGGCATCACGGGCTCGAATCTGATTGGTACGGAGTCGGTCATACAAGGCACGCGTAGCAGCGTTGGGCGGAAAGCGCCGAAAGCAATCACTGACCGCTGCAACCATGACCTCCCACACTGCCTCCACTTGCGCCCGTGCCTGCGGCGCTGTCGATGGTGCCCGGGAACGCTCACTGATGAAGGTAAAGACTTCCTCTACATCGACTGCCGCGAGGAGCTTCTCCCGGCCTGCGCGATCCAACCGCGCGGGCACCCGGTCGTAGCCAAGAAAGTAACGAAACAGAAACCCCTCTATTGTCCGGCGGTCATCGCGGCTGCAGTACCGCAAGAGTGTTGGCCAGAATGTCGCCTGCGTCGGGATCGGAATTCTGCCGCCGGCCTGTACGCGGGCCACTGCGCCCGCGGCAAGCGAAGCTCCGGCCCCCAGCACAAATACGAACTTACGTTGCTTTGCCATCACCCCATCCCCAGAATCCAACCCTCCCGTTCCGCCCGCTCGCGCTCCGGGAGGGTCAGCGGCGGTTCGAAGTACCGGGCCAGGAAACCCCGCGCGCCCGCTTCGGCCAGCCAGCGGGCGACGGCGTAGGCGTCCTGTTCGTCCGTTGTGCGACCGGCACGGTCGTAGCGCTTACGGAAGATGGAGGGATACACCTCCGCGATGACCGACTTCCCCTCCGCCGGCACCCAGCCGTCGAATGGCCAGAAATGCACGCTGTCGCCCACGGCGTCGCGGATCCTCTTCAGCCAGGGAATACCCGCATGGCTCGACGTCGCCACCTGGCCCTGCACGTCGAACTGGAACACGCTCTTGGCCGACGACGTCCAGCGCTCGCAGAGCCGGAGCTCCGAGGCCTTCCCCACCCGCTGCCCCGGCCCCGGCCAGTCCGCGAACCCGGGCCTGCCCGCCAGGTCCCCGTCGCGCACGAAGGAGACGTACACATGCTCCCGGTCTGTCGGCCAGTGGCGGCAGAAGTCGGCGAGGAATTCCGGCCAGGAGTGCAGGCCGTAGCGCTTGAAGTAGCCCCGTGGAAACGAGAAGGCGTGGTCAATCCCCGCGATGAAGCAGACCTTGTCGCGGGCCCGTCCGATCAGCCACTCCGCGACCTCCGCCCGGGTCCAGTTGGCCGGACTGCCATCCTGCTGGCGGACCGGGCCCGCCTGCTGCTCGGGTATGCCCCCGGGTCTCGCAGCGTAGACCTGCAGGCCTTTCAGGCGGGAACCAGCGGTCTGGGCGCCGGAGTAGTCGATGCCTATGCAGAGGTCGAAGTCAGACATGTGATCCTCGCAGGGGGGCCGGCCGATCAACTGTCCTCGAAGTAGTCGCTGTCGAGCCGCTTCACCGTGTACGTCGCCTCGACGCTGACCCCCACGCCGTGGTCGATCATCATCTCCGCGAGCCGCTGGCCGTCGATGAGCACGATGCGGGTCGGAATTCCGCGCGCATACTCCCGGGCGTCGCGAGTGAAGTCCGACGTGGTGATCATCACGCCCTTGGTGGCCCGCTGGCCCTGGAGTGCGCCGGCAAACGCCTGGACTTCCGGCCGGCCAACGTTGCCCTGCCACCTCTTCGCCTGCACATAGATGGTGTCGAGGCCTAGCCGATCCTCTTCGAGCACGCCATCGATGCCCCCATCGCCGACCCGCCCCACGGCCCGGGCGGCATCCTCCCGACCGCCGCCGTAGCCCATGGCCTGCAGGACATCAACCACGACCTCCTCGAAGCGGGCCGGTTCGATGGCTTTCAGCGTGTCCAGCAGCTGACCGGCGAGTGACGTGCGGAGAACCCGGTGGGCATTGGCGAGACTTTCCTCCGGAGTGAGCTCCGTCGAGGGGCTGACCCCGACGGCGCCCGTAACCGGCGCAACCGGGGCATCGCGCTCACGTCCGAGGAACGCCCGGAATTCCTCGAACTGCTCCAGGAAACTGTTGTCGACGCGGGCGGGGCGGTTGGCCAGCACGGCCCTGCCCCGTTCCGTCAGGCGATAGGAGCCACGACCAGGGGACTCGACCAGCCCGGCCTGCTTGAGATAGGTCAGGGCCCACCCAGCCCGGCTGCGAAAGATGGGCGACTTCCCGCTGGGCAGCATCAGCTCGCGATCCTCGGGGGGTATCCCGAGGTCATCGGCAGGCTGCCCGGC
>CALGMY010000187.1 GCA_937958785.1 uncultured Gammaproteobacteria bacterium
ACCGGGCCCCGCGTCGACCTCGGTATCTGAAGAAATAGCGCTCCCCCGCTACCACCGCTATATACCGACGCCCCGGTCCCTGTTGCCAGCAGGACCGGGGCGGTCGGGATCTCCGCCACGACGTGATCCCCCTTCGGGGTGCACCGGATCGTGCCCAGCAGGCCGCGTAGGGCCTCCCGGGCCGCGGTGACGTCGTCCCCCTGCAGAACCTCTCGGATACCCGCCACGGCTTCGCGCCAGGCCTTCTCCGTGGGCCAGGGCATGTCGGCCTGCGCCACCGCCCGGCGTCGCTCCTGGGCGCGCCTGCGGGCTTCCGCGATGGCCGGCGCCAGGATGTCGGCCGAGACCAGCCCGTCGCGCTGCAGGCGCTCCAGCTCGGCGAGCTCGCGATCCGCGGGCGGGGGTGCCGGCTGGGCCTCGGCCCGTGCCTCCCGGAGCATCCGGACCCCCTCAGCGATCGCGGCCGGGGACAGGAGCTGCTCGAGGACGGGCTCGAGGATCCGGGCTTCCGTGACCGCCCTGGGGATCGAGGCGGCATTGCGGCAGGCGTGCGGACCGCCGGAGTGGTGGGCGCTGCAGACGTACCGGCGCTGGCTCCCGCCCACGATGATCAGCTTCGAGCCGCAGAGACCGCACTCGAGCAGCCCCGACAGCAGGTAGCGGGGCTGGCGCCCGGGCCGGACCTGGTGCCGGCGTGCCGCCATGCGGTCCTGGACTCGCTGGAAGGTCTCGGGATCCACGACCGGCGGGCAGGCGGTCTCGATCCATTCGGACCGCGGCCGCTCCCGGCGGATCCGCTTCCCGGTGTCCGGGTCCTTCACCCAGCGGGACCGGTTCCAGATCACCCGCCCGACGTATCGCTCGTTCTTCAGGAGCTCGTGCAGCGTGGGGAGGGCCCAGTAGCCCCTGGGGCCGCTGCGGGCCTTCCAGGACGCACCAGGGGACGGGATGCCCCGGGCGTTGAGATCGTTGCACACCGACCGCGTGGTCTCGCCGGCGGCCACCCTGGCGAAGATCTCCCGGACGATCTCCGGGTTGTCGTAGGCCTTGCCCCCGGTCGCCCGGCCGGCCCGGGCCCGCATGTCCAGGGCGGAGTGCACCCGGGCGGCGATCATCGCCCGATACTCCTCGGACATGATCCCGGACAGGCCGGCCTGCATCCTGGCCTGGGGGCTGTCCGAGTCGAAGCCATCCTGCACCCCGATCACCCGGATCCCGCGGTGGCGGAGGCGGGTGAGCATGGGGGCCAGGTCCTGGGACCGGGAGAGGCGGGACAGGTCGGTGACCAGGACGACGTCGCCGGCGGCGAGCTGCTCGAGGAGCTGGAGCAGGGCGGGGCGGTTGCCGATCGCGGCGCCGGAGATCCCCTGGTCCCGGTACTCGCCGGCGACCCGCCACCCCTGGGCCCCGGCGTAGTCCCGGCACACCCGGAGCTGGTCGTCGGCGCTCGTCTCGGACTGGCGGTCCGTGCTGAACCGGGCGTAGGGGTAGGCTTTCACGGAACCTGTGGCAGCCGAGGTGGGGCCTGCGGCTCGATGCCCAACAGCGCGCCTTCCCGAGCCCGCAGGACGATTGTGACAGTCTTCCAGCCGGTGAAGCGGCGCTCGACGACCATCCCCGGTGCCCCGGGCACCGGCGCCTGTTCGTTGTCCACCTGGACGCTGAACTCCTGGATCTGGCCGGCCTCGAGCAGATCGGCCGCCTCCCGCATCTTCAGGGCGATGTAGTGTCGCGCTGCGAATTCTTCCAGAGTCATGGCCGGGGAGTGTGCCGTGCCGGCGGTGGCGGCGGCAACTTCCGGCGCATGGCGGCCCTGGCCAGCACCCGCATGAGCTGGACCAGGGCGGGGTCGAGTGGTGGGATTACGGGCGCCATACGTAGTCGCCCTTGTCCTCGACGATGGCCGGCTCTTCGGCCTTGCAAGCGCACTCTAGGCCTATCATCGGCTCCGCCACCGGCCGCCAGAAGTTGCGAACAATCCCATGCGGGACGTGATTGTCTTCTTCCCACCCGGAGAGCCCACCGAACTCCTGAAGGCACCAAGTCGCCTCCTCGCTCGTGCAGCGCCCCGGCCGACCGTCGGCCTTCTTGCTGACGCTGATGTGGTACTCGGGTCCCCGGTCGATGTTGTCCTTGTCCCGGGCTACCTCGACGGCCGAGAACACGGCCAGTCCGGAGGTGTGAGCCCAGGCCTCGATGGGGAAGCCCATGGCGAGCAGGTCGGGATGTAGCCGGCCCCGGGGGATCTGAAGCCAGCATGCAGAGCTCGGACGAAGGGGCTTTACGATCGACTCGACGGGCATTATGGCTCTCCCATGCTGGTGACCCTGACCGCGAACCCGGCCCCCTGCAGGGCCGCCTCGACGCCGGCCACGGTCTCGGCGGAGATCTCCGCGGGCGCGGCCTCGCCGGCGATCGAGATCCGCGCCGTGAGCTGGGGCTCGACGAACAGGGAGTCAGGCAGCACCAGCTCCACCTTGACGGCGACCTGGCGCGGGCCGACGGCCGGCTTCTTCACCGTCACGCGATCGACCCGGATGCCTGACCACGACTTCTGGCCCTTCTCGACGACCAGCCAGCACTCGCAGCTCGAGGTGTTCACCTTGTGAGACCTCGTCAGCCTACCGGGGCGTCGTCTGGGAAGTTTTCCAACGGCGCAGCGCTCTGGAGGATCGACCGATGCCCAGGCTTGTATGGGAAGCTGCTGTCTCCCTCGGTGGCGAGCCGCTGGGCCATCACGGCCACCTGCACGGCCTCGTCCACGATGTCATCGCTGACGGTCTTCCCCATCGCGTGATCGAGGAGCGCCTTCGCCAGCTCGCCAACTTCCTCCGTGAGGGCCGCGAGCATCACCTTGTTGCCGGGGAACTTCGCCCTCGCACGAGCCAACTCGGCATTCATGCGACAGCGGAAGTCCTGGTCCATATGCCGGGTGTCGTTCATCGAGATCTCCTGTGCTGTCCCGCCTGTGGGCAGGTGCTGAAGTGCGAGACGTGCCGGGGCAGCTCGAGCTCCGTGTCTTCGGGGAGGACGGTGTCGGCGTTGACTGGAACGGCTTTGCCAGACGTGGCGCGCAGGAAGATCATCGGAGCTCCGCACGTCCGGCACGGGACAACGCGGTGGCCCGTCGCTTGCGCAGGTACTCTCTGGTCCTCGTCCGTTGGCACTCTTTGCATTGGCGTCGTCCCTTGTGCAGATAGGTGTTGTCGTCGTCCAGTGGATGGCCTCGGAGGCAATGGGTGGCTGCCATGTTGGCCGACACGGGGCTGGTGCCCCGGCGCTGGTTCTCCCGCGCAGTCACCGGCTCCAGGTGCTTCGGATTGCAGCAGAGGCGGTTCCGGCACACGTGGTCGAGCTGCATCCCATCGGGAATTGGGCCGACGAAAAGCTCGTAGGCAAGCCGGTGCGTCTGCACTTCGCGAGTCGGCGACGTCACCGTGAGGCGTCCATAGCCAGCCCAGTTGCGACGACCGAGCCACTCCCAGCAGCCGGCGTCCGAGATCCTGACCTTGGCCATTAGACGATCCCGTAGCGGAGCCCCGCGCTTCACCACGCGTCCGACGATGCGGCGCTCGTGGGCCTCGGTGGTGGAGGGCTCGAACGTCATTCGGGCACCATCCGGACCCGCCTTGGGGCGTTCTGGATGCGGGCCACATGAACACCCTCAGTCGGGACCTGCCCATGCACGTTGCGGCCGAAGGGGATCCCCACGGCGCCGTTGCAGGCCTCCCCGTGCTTCGCGTGGCAGACCGGGCACTCGCCCCACGTCATGCGCTCTTCAGGAGTGGTGTCGCGCAGTACCACCGACACCAGATCCCCGACATAGACCCGCGTCACCCTGCCTGCTCCTCTTCGTCGTCCTCGCCAGAGTCATGCCCTGCCGGCGGCCTACCGGCTTCACCTTCCAACGGATCGGCCGGGCCAGCCGAGGAACTCGTGATGGGGTGTAGCTCCGGGCCGAGGCCCGTAGCACCTTCCTCCGGGTGTTCCGTGAACCAGGCGATGTACTCGTAGCGGTCCCCGGTGGTGTCGTCCTCGTCGTCGAGCAGGCCTTGCTCCGGGCAGCTGCCGATGGAGAGCTCCGTCGTCATGCCGTCCTCATCGGGCAAGGACCGCGGGTCAATGTCCAAGCCGGCGAACTCCGCCAGGTCGATAATCTGAGCCACGGTGAGGGTAAGCTGCATCTTCACGCGGCCGGCTCCTCCAGATTCTCGTCGTCCAGATTCACCGGCTCCTCATCGCCGCCGTCGCCTTGCGCCGCGGAGTACTCCTCTTCCGAGATGTCTTCCTCGGGATCCGGCTCCGGCACCTCCAAGTACAGCCGCCCGACGTCAGCCGGCACGCCCAGCTTCTCGATGCACCGCCGATCGCCGAGGATGGCGGCCTTCAGGGCCTTGCCGGTCGCCGTGTTGGTGCCCTCAATGCCCGCGAGCCGGCCGAGCTCCTTGAGCTGGTACAGGGGCTGGATGGCCAGATAGGCCTCGTCCACCCGGAAGGCCTGGGCGATGTCCACCTTGAGGTGGTGGGCGAGGATCTGCACCTGGCGCCAGGACATGCCCCGGATGGCGGCCTTGCCCAGCGCCAGATCCAGCGCGGCCAGCTCGCCGGCGTTGCCATTCAGAAATCCGGGCAGGTCCTTCAGCGGTGAGGCCTCGACGGCATCCTCTACGGCGCGATACGGGTTCTCGCCCTGGCTGAACCACTGCTGGTCGCCGTACCGCTTCCCGTTCGGCTGCCTGGCCGCCAGCCACGTCATGAGGATGCTGGCCAGGTACGGGTTCATGTGGGCGGTGACCAGGTGCTCCTGCAGGCGTCCGTGCACCAGGTGGCGGAGCTTCTCCCCGTACAGCTCGACCTTCCGCTCGGCCTTCTGCTGGGCGATGACCTCCGTCTCCTTCGGCCCTGGCCCCCGGGGCTTCGTGGGCTTCTTCCCGCCCGGCCCGAGCCCGGCCGCCTTCGCCTGGGCCTGGAGCTCGTCGAAGTGCTTCTGGTTCATGCAGAAGCGCTTGCCGTGCACGTCCCGGCGGTGCTCGCAGCCCTTGCAGGCCTTGGAGGAGTCGAACAGCACCGGATTCTCCATCCAGTCGTCGATCCGGCCGAGGTCTGGCGCGCCGGTTTCGCGGTAGGCAGAGACGACCAGGCTTTCAACCTCCCGGGCCGTCACACGCCCGCGCCACTGGATCTCCTGCCCGATATGCTTGCGGAGCGGCTTCAGGAGCGGCGCGTCCTTGGCCGCGGCATTGATGGCCGGCGCAGCCTTGGGATCCAGCTTCCCGGCGTCGACCATCTCCTGGGCCCAGTCCGGGAGGTCGACCAGCCGCATGAGCTCGGCCATCTGGGCCTTCGTGAGGGCGGGGATGCCCTGCTTGTCCAGGTGGGCGGCGATCTCGTTGTCCGAGAGCTTGTGGTCCTTCCGGAGTCCGACCAGGAGGCGCCCGAGCTCGAGGGGCTTCAGGCCTTCCCGGAGGGAATTCACCGCCACCTGGTCCAGCTTCCGCTGGACGTCGCCGGCGTCGGGCTGGACCACGACCGGGACGGTCTTGACCTTGGCCAGCTTCGCGGCCCGGTACCGGCGTTCGCCGTCCATGATGATCAGCTTCTTCCCCTGCTCCCGGACGACGATCGGGGTCAGGACGCCGCGGGCCTTGATGCTGGCGGCCAGCTCCTTCAGGCCGTTGAAGGTCTTCCGGACCTGGTTGGGATCCGGGTGGAGCTTGTCGAGAGTGACGGTGCGGTACGCGGTGGCGGCCATGTGAATGCTCCTAGACCTTGCAGCTGGTGGGCTTCTCGGCCGGTCCGCGTCGCCCTTCGGCGACCGGGCCAAAGTCGTAGGCCGGCGGCTCCATGACCGGCTTGCCCTTGAGGACCTTCAGGCGGGTGACGTCGTACCAGTACTGCTCCTTCGGCTTGCCGTCCTTGTCGAGGCCCGGGTTGATGATGGCCTGGATGCAGCCGTAAAGATCGAAGCTGACCGAGGCAACGATGCCACTCATGCCGGTGACGACGTCCTCGACTTCCTTACCCAGCAGCGAAAGGTGGTCCTGCACGTTCTTCGTGTTCACGGTGGCTCCTGATTGGGTGTGTGTGGGTCGGGCTCAGTACTCGGTGGCGGCCATCACGGGCTCCCGAAGATGACGGTGGTCCCCGCGGCCGAGGCGATGTCCGCGGCGAGCTTCAGGGCGGCCTTCTGGAAGAACTCGCTCGGCCGATCCAGGTCGTACCACATGACCAGCTTGCCCTCGTTGATGCGGTAGCGGAGGCGGGCCTCGAGCTCGAAAAGCTCGCCCTTGAAGAAGGGCGATAGGCCCAGGACGAAGCGCTCTGGCACGTCGATCGAGCTGTGGGCGACCTGGCCGCGGATCTGCTCGTCGTAGCGGAACTGGTTCTGGCCGTTGGCGAGGCGCGTCGCCGACTCGAACTTCACCTCTCGGTGAGCCACCAGATGGGTGCTGACCTCGAGCATCTGCGCCGGGGTTGGCCGGACGATCGCCGCCAGGTTGTTCTCGACGAACTCGGCGAAGTCGACTTGGGCCATCTTGCGGCCATTGGAGCCGTTCCATGCGTGCCAGTCGATCGACGGGCGGGGCTTGTACGTTGCCCGGTGGGCGGCCCAGGCGGGCTGACCGAGCGACGGGAAGTCGAAGACCGCGGTGAAGGTGGCGGTCTCGACGTCCGCAAAAATGACGGACTTCTCATCGTGGAACCGGTCCCAGAGCGCCAGGAAGCCGTCCCGATCAGCCGCCGTGTGTGTGCTCCTTTGGCGGGTCGGCGCCGGCAGTGTCGCCTCGAGATCCTTGGCCACGTAGCCCTCCGGCAAGATCAGGTACGGGGTGCCATTGACCATGCGCGGAGAGAAGGCTGCAGCGGCCAGGGCGGCGCCGGCGTCGGCCTCGGTTGTGTGCTGTTGCTCCATCGAATAACTCCTGGTTGGTGGATCAGTGAGACCCGGCCGCGCTAGCGGTCGAGCTCACGGGAGTGAGGGGGAGGTCCGGCTGCTTGGGATTGGTCCGCAGCAGGTTGTTGTCGGCATCGGGGAAGAAGACCGTTGCCGCGTTGTCCGGCTTCGGCACCTTCGTCTTGATCTCATCGGTCACGATCAGGGCGGACCGGTCCCCTTTCGATGCCGACTTCACCGTGAGGGTAAGCGTCAGCTTCCCGGCCCCGCCGTGGTCCCGAACGCCGGTCACGACCTCGTTCAGCGCGAAGGCGAGCTCGTCGAGCGTATGGCCGTTGTTCAGCTCACGGAGGGTTTCGAGGAAGGGGCGGACTTCGCCGGTGCGTTTCATAGACAGTGCTCCTATCAGTATTCGGTGGAGGCCAGGATGGTGGGGAACGTGCCCCCTTCCTGGCCGTGGCGGTAGATGGCTTCGGCGAAGGTGATCACCTCGTCGTCCGGTGCACCTGGGGAATCGGTGGTGTGCATCGTCCGGGTGAGATCGATCGGGCCTTCGGCCTCGATCTCATGGGTGAGCTGGACTTCGCCGGTGTTCGGGGCTGTGAAACACTCCCGGATCACGTGATTGATGGCGTCCTCGGCCGAGCGGGCCGCGACGTAGTCGCAGTCGTCGACCAGCCAGACCTTGATGTCGGCGTAGGGGCGGGGCATGGCTACTTGCCGGCCTCGAAGGCCTTGACGGCGGCGAGTGCGGCCTCGGGGGAGTCGAAGAGGATGGCGGACTTCACCTGGTCGTAGCGCCGATCGCGGCGGTCCCGGTGGCCGCAACTGATCCTCCCGAGCGCGGATTCCCACCGTTTCACGATCAGACGGGCCTTGCGCACACTCTCCGGCTCCTTGAGGTCGGGCGCGCTGTTGGCTTTGCTGTAGCGAGCTCGGGCCAGGCGCTCCAGCAGGTGCTTCCGCTGCGCGGGCGAGCACGTGGTCGTCGCGGGCTTCTTCGCGGGCATGGGGCCTCCTGAATAGTCGGGCTATACGATGGGGATCAGCGGCTCGATCAACCGCTGTATCTCGAAGAAGTCGCGGAGCTGCTTCTCCGTGTAACCCAACACGTTGTCGTTCAGGGGCCCGCCGCAGCCAATCAGGCGTAGCTGGACGCGGGCCGCGATGGCGCGGGCATTGGAAAGCTCGCTTTCAAGATCCGCGATCTTCAATGCCTGCCGACCAACAAATGCCTGCAGGCGTGTGAGGTCCTCTTCCGGGGTGGGCATGGCTATTCCTGGAACTTGAAGGTGCAGCGCATCTGCACGATGGCGGCCCGGAGATCCTCGGCCGACTTGAACGACAGCAGCAGCGCGAAGGGTTCGTCGGGCCCATCCTCGCGGGGGATACGGCCCATCTCGAGCAGGGTGCCCACGGGCTCTGCCGAGTAGGGCGAAGCCAAGCCAGCCGGCATCGGCAGCTGCTCGCTCGGTTCCGGCGGTCGAGGTGGCCTCTGGCTTCTGGTCATGACGGGCTTCCGGAAGCCGAAGATCACGGCGCCGAGTCCCCATCCACGTCGACCGCCCACATGACGGCCTCGGTGGCCACTGGCTCGAAGTCCGGGATGGCGAGCTCGGCGGAGGCCTGCTCGATGCGGGCATGCGACCAGGCGAGCCCGGTGATGCAGGCACCCAGGATCATCCCGACGATGAGCGGGACGATCCACGGCACTGGCCGGCCCTGGTCTTCGATGAACGGTGTCTCGCGCTTCATGGCGTCTTCCTCCTCTTCGCCGCCTCAATGGCAGCGCGGTGTTCCTGCGCCCAGTAGTCCGGCCACCGCTCTGTGCAGGGCGGTCTGTGCCGGACGTGGTAGCCCTTCGGGCGCCAGTGATTGCAGGGCGTGACGTAGCCGAACTGCAGGCGCTTTTCGATGTAGAACCCGTGGCGGAGAGTCCCGCAGGCCTCGCAGACCGAAAGGAACTTGTGGATGCGGCACCACCGGTGCTGGTCCTTGGTGGCCATTCACGCGGCCACCGCCTGCCCGCACTCGCAGGCGATCTCTTCAGGGGGAAGCAGCAGGTGGCCGGCGAGGTCCGTGGGACAGCCGCGGGCGCGCCAGAAGGCGGAGTAGTC
>CALGMY010000188.1 GCA_937958785.1 uncultured Gammaproteobacteria bacterium
CCCGTGGCGACGAGGATCGCTTCCACGAGGGCACGATCGCCGATGTCCCGACCCTCCGCAAACAGCGCCGCAAAGGCGGCGTCCAGGTAGCCCCGCACGGCCGGTTCCCCGCCGATGGTGGCGGCCACCACCGCGCCGCGCTGCGCCCATGCCGGCCGCAGGGGCCAGTGGCCAGGCCGGCGCAACGTCAGCCCGCAGTACCTTGCCCAGTCGGTCAGGTCCTTGGCCTGGTAGCGGGCCCGGGCCGGGACCGCCTCGGCCCGGTCCGCTGGAAAACCCGGGTTGGCCACCTCGAGCACGTCCGCGACCAGCACCGGCCGGAAGTCCACTCGGGCACCGGTGCGAATCGCGGCTTCACGCAACCGCTCCAGTGCCAGGTAGCTCCAGGGACAGGAGGTGTCGAAGTAGAACTCGACGACCGGCTTTGCAGTCGGCATCGGGGCCATGCGCTCAGCGGCGCTCCCGGAGCGCGGTCTTCAGGACCTTGCCGTTCGCGTTGCGCGGCACCTGGTCGATGAACTCGACCCGCTTCGGCACCTTCATCCGGGCGAGGCGCTCCGCGGTGAAGGCGAGCAGCGCGTCGGCGTCGGCCGCACCACCCGGGCGCCGGACCACGAAGGCCTTCAGCGCCTCGCCCCACTTCTCGTCCGGAATCCCGACGACCGCGGCGTCGGCCACGTCCGGGTGCGCGAGCAGCACCTCCTCGATCTCCCGCGGGTAGATGTTCACCCCGCCGGAAATCACCATGTCCTTCAGCCGGTCCACGATGTAGAGATGGCCCTCGCCGTCCCGACGGGCGAGGTCCCCAACGGTGACCCAGCCATCCCTGAAGGCTTCCGCGGTCTCTGCAGGCCGGCCCCAGTACCCGTTGAACAGGTAGGGACTGCGGGAGAACAGCTCGCCCACCTCGTCGGGCCCGCACACTCTGCCGTCCGGTCGACGCAGCTCGACCTCCGTGCAGGGGAACGGCTGGCCCACGCACTTCAGCTTGCGCAGCTGGTCCGGGGGCCGGAGGTTCGAGACGATGCCGGCCTCGGTCGAGCCGTAGGTCTCGTGCAGAAGGCCGGGCCCGAAGTGCGCCACCAGTCGCTCCTTCATCGCCTGGGGCAGGGCCGCGGCGTTGGAGATGACGGCCTTCAGCGCCGGGCTGCGTCCGGCCGCGAGCAGCGCGGGCGGTGCCGACAGGAGGGCGTGATAATGCGTCGGGACCCCGAAGAAGCCTGTCACCTCGCCGCTGCCGAGCCGGCCGAGGACCTCTTCAGGATCGAAACGGTCGAGGATCTCGGCGGTGCCGCCGAAGAACACCGGGGCAAGGGAGAAAATCATGCCGGCCCCGTGGCACATGGGCGCCACGGCGAGGAAGCGGTCGTCCGGCGCGTAGCAGCCATACTCCACGGCCATGCCGAACAGGGTGAGGATCCGGGACCGGTGCGGCACCAGGACGCCCTTGGGCTTGCCTGTGGTCCCCGAGGTGTAGGGAATCGTGAAGGTATCCCACTCCCGTACGACCGGTGGCGTCACGGGCGTGGCCCGGGCCAGCCAGGCTTCCAGCTCGGGACCGATCGCGATGACGGTCGCCGTGGCGGCCGCACCTGCATCCCGCAGCGCCCCCGCGATGTCCGCATCGGCAAAGATCACCCGGGCCTCCGCATCCGCGCAGATGGCGAGGATCTCGGGCAGGGCGAGCCGGGGGTTGACCGTGGCGAGCGGAACCCCGGCCTGGGAGGCACCGAGCACGATCTCCATGTACTCGATGGAATTCTTCGCCACGATGGCTCCGTGCCGTCCGGGGCCGAGCCCGAGGCCGCCGGCGAGGCCGGCTGTCACCCGGTCGGCCCGCTCCAGCAGGTCGCGGTAGGACCGCTCGCGACGGCCCTGGCGGTAGGCGACCTTGTCCGGGTCCCGGTGCATGGCGGCCCGGACGCCATCCACGAGGGACAGGTGCCGGAACGTGGCTGGCGGCATCACGGTACCGGTCATCGGGTGCCGCTCAGGCCGGCAGGCGGAAGACGCGGAGCGCGTTCTCGCGCAGCATGAGCCGTGCGGATTCCGGGCGCAGGCCGAGCTCGCCGATTTCCCGCACCGCCCGCTCCGGGTCGATCACCGGCCAGTCCGTGCCGAACAGCACCTTCTCCCGGCCGTAGGTGTTGGCGTAGTGCACGAAGGGCTGGGGCCAGTGCCGGGGGGCGTAGGCATCCCCGGCCATGTAGACATTCTCGTGCTTCCAGCACATGGAGATCATCTCGTCGGTCCACGGGACGCCGATGTGGATACCGATGAGCCGGAGCTCCGGAAAGTCGATGGCCACCTGGTCCAGGCAGATCGGCCGGCCGACGGACGGCAGGCGCCGCTCCCGCGAGTACACGAGGTTGTGGCCCACCTGCATCATGATGGGAATGTCGAGCTCGCAGCACTTGGCATAGTACGGGTAGTACTTGGCGTGGTCAGGCGCCAGCCCGCACCAGTGCGGATACAGGTGGGCACCGACGAAGCCGTACTCCCGTACGGCGCGTTCCAGGTCCTTCAGGCCCTGCATGCCGCGGAACGGATCGATGCCGGCGAGGCCGGAGAAGCGGTCCGGGTGCTCCTGGCACACGTCCCGCACCCGCTCGTAGGGCAGCTCGAAGCCGCCCTTCACGTTGAGGTCGCCTGCCC
Organism: uncultured Gammaproteobacteria bacterium; assembly: GCA_937958785.1. GTDB lineage: Bacteria > Pseudomonadota > Gammaproteobacteria > Steroidobacterales > SHZI01. Next base: position 2,656 of record CALGMY010000188.1, read on the forward strand.
GCACCGCGATCAGCAGCGAGCGCTCGATGCCGGCCCGGTCCATGCGGCCGAGGTAATCCCCGATGGTGACGCCCCCCCGGATCTCGGGCGGCATCCGCACCTGGGCCTTGAAAGCCTCGTCGAGGCCCGTCTGGCCGTTGGCAACCTCGAGGGGCGTGAAGAGGTTGCAGACGATGTCGATCGCACCGCTCATGTCGCTGCCGGCGCCTGCCGCGCCGGGTCCGGCCTCACCAGCCGTCCCGGTCCCACTCGCCGGTGGTGCGGGACCGCACTGGCAGTCCGGCGATCACCGGCCCCTGGGTGCGGGGGTCGTAGTTGAGGGGCGTGCCCTCGACGGTGACTTTCTCGTTGATGGTGATCCAGTTGATGATGGAACCATCCATGCGAAAGATGCCCGTGAAGCCCTTCTCGGCTCCCGACGTGAAGTGGCCGTGCTTCACCCGCGCGGGGCGGAAGAAGTAGGTGCCGGCGTCCAGGCGCCCGAAGTTGTAGTCCAGGTGGCCGTCGATGGTGTAGGCCTCCTCGAACACCGGGTGATGCACCATGCGGTCGTCGGACCACCCGGGTGGCGCCCAGCACATCATGGTGACGAAGCCCTTCTGGGGGTCATCCGGCGGCGCCGGGTCGTTGTAGAGCAGCTTCAGCTTGAGGAAGCGCTGCTGGTCGCCCTCGAAGATGTTCGGCATCCACTCCATGCGGGCGGTGTCGACCAGGGTCAGCTCGCCGCGCTCGCTGGAGGCCGTGTTGAGGCCCCGGGGCACGAAACCGGCCCGGTCCCGGGACGAGGCCGTGAAGCCCCAGTCCTTCAGCTCGCGGAAGATGAGCACCTCGGTGCCGGCCCGGGCGCTGATCGCCGGCACCCGCAGCCCGGCCGGCGCCCGGAAGTAGGCGCCCTTGCCCAGCCGGCGGCTGCCGAACTGGATCTCGCCGGCCATCACGTACCACTCGGTGTCGGCGTGGTGATAACCCGCCGGCCGGTGCCATGCACTGTCGAATACCACCTTGGTGGAAGCTGCCCCGTTCTCCTCGTCGTAGGACAGGTTCCGTTGCCGGGCCTTGCCATCGCCCCGCGGGAGTTCCGCAGCGTGCCAGCACAGGTCGGCTTCCTGGATCAGTTCCACGTGGGGTCGCACGCCATTCTCCTTGGATCGCGGGTGGCAGCGAGAATACCAAGGAAAGAACGGGCCACCTACAGGCGGTCAAGCCGCCGTGCGGTCAGCGGGACGTTTGGTTAAAGTGACCCGCCTTGTACCGCCCCGGGAGCCCGCCATGACCGATTACGACGCCTGGAAGTACCTGCACCTCATGATGTTCGTGTTCTGGGTCGGCACCGACATGGGCGTCTTCCTGGCCGCGCGCCGGTCCACGGATCCAAAGCTCTCCTTCATCACCCGGGTCACCCTGCTGCACATGGCGCTGCGCATCGAGTTGCTGCCGCGCACGATGTGGAAGGCCGCCCTGCCCTTCGGCGTCATGCTCTCCCGGGACATGGGGTTCCTGCCCGTCAGCGACCTCACCGTGGCCCTCGTGTGGATCTTCAGCATCGCCTGGTGGGCGGTCAGCATGGCGGGGGCGTACTGGTACGACAAGCCGGCGGGCCACCGGCTGGCCCGGGTCACGAACTGGCTGACCGGGCTCGTGGGGGTCACCCTGATCGTCCTGGCCCTGGCCTCCTTCCTTGGCCACGGCCCCTTCGTGGCCGACGTGCCCTGGCTGCACCTCAAGGTGGCGCTCTACGGCGCCATCAACCTCATGGTGATCTGGATGATCGTGGCCTTCGACCCGATCGGCACCGCCTTCGGCCGGCTCGCCGTTGAGGGCTCGAAGCCCGAGATCGAGGCCATCATCAGCCTGTCTCTTATACACATCTGACGCTGCCGAC
>CALGMY010000189.1 GCA_937958785.1 uncultured Gammaproteobacteria bacterium
GCCCCAAGCCCCAAGCCCAGATCTCAGGATCAACAAGAACCGGCCAGCCCCTCGCCCAGAAGAAGAAAAACAACAACAACAATAAAGAAGACGACCCATCATCCCGCGCCCATCCCCACCGCCCCTTGCCCAGGGGCGGTTTTTTTTTGGGGGCCCGGGCAGCGTGTATGCTTCCGGCGATGGGGTGGCTGATCGCTGACGTCGGGGGGACGAACACGCGCTGCGCCGTCGCCCGGCCGGGCGGCGTGCTGGAGCGGGTCGAGGCCTTCCGCAACCGGGACTACCCGGGCCTCGAGGAGCTGCTCGGCGCCTACCTCGGCCGGCTGCCACCGGACTCCCGGCCCGCCGAGGCGATCCTCGCCATCGCCGCCCCGATCCGGGGCGACGAGATCCGCATGGTCAACATCAACTGGACGCTATCGCTGCGCCAGCTCGCCGACCGGCTGTTCCTCACCCGCGTGACGCCCCTCAACGACTTCGCGGCCCAGGCCTACGCGCTGCCCGTGCTGGCGCCCGGGGATCTCGTCGCGGTGGGCGGTGGCCGGGCCATCGACCGGGCGCCCAAGGTGGTGGTGGGACCCGGCACCGGGCTCGGTGTCGCGGGCCTCGTCTGGGTCGGGGGCCGCTGGCATGCGGTCACCGGTGAAGGCGGCCACGTGACCCTGGCGCCCAGCAATGAGCGGGAGGCGCGCCTCGTCGCCCTCGGCCGGGAGCGTTTCGGGCACTGCTCCGCCGAGCGGCTGATCTCCGGCGCGGGACTCGCCTTCATCCACAGCGCGCTCACCGGCGACGCCGAGCTGGCCCCCGCCGCCGTGGGCGAGCGCATCGCCGCCGGTGATGCCGCCGCGCTGGACGCGCTCGACGTGTTCTTCGAGCTGCTGGCGACCGTGGCGAGCAACCTCGCCCTCACCTTCGCGGCCTTCGGCGGCGTCTACATCGGCGGCGGCGTCACGCCGCGCTACCTGCCCCAGTTCCAGGCGTCCGGCTTCCGCCAGCGCTTCGAGGACAAGGGCCGCTACCGCGGCTTCCTCGCGGACATCCCGACCTTCGTGATCACCGCCGACCAGCCGGCGCTGAAAGGCCTCGCGGCGTACGCGGAGGCGGGGAGCTGAACGCCTAGTTCGCCTCGTCGATGGCGGCGTCGAGACCGCCCTTCCTGTCCCCGCTGAGGTCCTCCACGGAGCGGGCCTTGTCCAGGGACTGATGCAAGGGATCGCCGATCAGGTCGGCTTCGGGCTCGGGGGGCAGGTCAGGGGCGCCGCAGGCGCCAAGCGCCAGGACGAGGGTCGTGAGGAGCGCGCGCTTCATGGGACCTCCAGTTCAGCGAGGAACAGGCGGAAGACCCGGCCGAGGGCAGGCAGGTCTGCCACCAGCCGGTGGTCGTCGGGCACGAGGATGACGCGGGCGCCGGCCAGTTCGCCGTAGCGGGTGCTGCCGGACCAGGGCAGCACCTCGTCCTGCCAGCCGTGGACGATGGTGACCCGGCAGGTGGGCGGCGGCGGCAGGGGGACGTCCTCGTAACCGGGCACGTACAACGCTGGCGCGAGCAGGAAGAGTCCCGCAGCGCCCGCCGCGCTGGCGGCGGCGAGGGCCACGTACCCGCCCATGCTGCTGCCCACGAGGATCGGGGGCCGGGCCTGCCCGCGGCACCAGTCAATGAGCTTCCGGGCCCGCTCGACCGGGTCCGCCATGCCCCGGTAGTCCAGCGACTCGACCTCGTGGCCGCAGTCCCGGGCGATGTCGGCGAGGGCCCGGATCTTGGTGCCCCAGGGCCCGCTTTCCTGGCCGTGGGCGAAACATACCGTGGTCATGCGGGCCCCCAGAGCAGTTCATCCAGATCGGGCGTCCAGCCACATTTCGCGAGCGCCACGCGGCCGCGGGTCACCGGCACGCCTTCGGCGCGCAGCTTGCGGACCTGGGTGCGAAAGCCCCGGGAGCCCGCGGGCAACGCGATGCGCCCGCCCGCGGCGATCACCCGGTGCCAGGGCAGGTCCAGTTCAGCCGGTGCCTGGCCGAGGGCGCGCCCCACCTGCCGGGCGCCGCGCGGCAGACCCGCGAGCCGCGCCACCTCGCCGTAGGTGCAGACCCGGCCCGGCGGGATGGTGGCCACGACGCGCCAGATGGCCTCCATGGCGAGGATTCAGGGGGTGAGGATGGTGGCGCCCGTGGTCCGGCGCCCCTCGAGATCCCGGTGCGCGGCGGCGGCGTCCCGCAGCGGATAACGCTGGCCGATGGCGATGCGGATCGCGCCCCGGCCGATCAGGCCGAACAGCTCGGCCGTGCCGGCCTCGAGCTCTGCCCGGGTGCCGATGAAGTCGAAGAGCGACGGCCGGGTGAGGTGCAGGGAGCCCCGCTTCGCGAGCTCGCCGGGGGCGAAGGGTTCGACGGGACCCGAGGCATTGCCGAAGCTCACCAGGGTGCCGTGCCGGCGCAGGCAATCCAGGGACTGGAAGAAGGTGTCCCGACCCACCGAGTCATACACGGCGGCGACACCGCCCCCGGACAGCTCGCGCACCTTCGCGACGAATCCCGGCTCGTCGGCCAGGATCGTGGCGGCACAGCCCTGGCGGCGCGCGATATCCGCCTTCGCGGCGGAGCCGACCACGCCGATGACCCGGGCGCCCAGCGCCGCGGCCCACTGGCTGACGAGGGTGCCGGTACCGCCGGCGGCCGCGTAGAGCAGGAGGCTGTCGCCCGCCTGCACCGCATAGCTGCGCCGGAGCAGGTACCAGGCAGTGAGGCCCTTCAGCATCACCGCCGCCGCCACCTCGTCACCGATGCCCGCCGGCAGCCGGACCAGCTTCTCCACGGGCCAGTTGCGGCGCTCGGCGTAGGCCCCCGGGGGCAGGCCCACGTAGGCGACCCGGTCGCCCACCGCAAGACCAGTGGCGCCGGGTCCGAGCGCCTCGACGATCCCGGCCGCCTCGGCGCCGAGGCCGGCGGGCAGGGTCAGGGGATAGAGGCCCGAGCGATGGTAGGTGTCGATGAAATTCAGGCCGACAGCGGTCTGGCGCAGGGTGACCTCGCCGGCGGCGGGCGGCGGCAGCGGCACGGCTTCCCACTGCAGGACCTCGGGGCCGCCGAAGCGGTGGATGCGGATCGCGTGGGTCGTGGGTGCCGGCATGGGGCCAGTATAATCCGGCCATGCAGAATACCGTCGTCATCGCCGGGGCGGGCCACGCCGCCGGCCAGACCATCGTGTCGCTCCGGCAGGGCGGCTACGAGGGGCGCATCGTGCTGGTGGGCGAGGAGCCCTACCTGCCCTACCAGCGTCCCCCGCTGTCGAAGAAATTCCTGGCCGGCGAACTCGACGTGTCCCGCCTGCTGGTCCGCCAGGAGAAGTTCTACGCGGAACACGGGGTGGACGTGCTGCTCAACACCCGGGTGGCCAGCGTCACACCGGGATCCCGGACCGCCGGGCTGTCCAGCGGCGAGCAGGTCGGCTACGACAAGCTCGTGTTCGCCACCGGCAGCCGGGTGCGCACCGTCGACCTGCCGGGCAGCCGCCTGCCCGGCGTGCACTACCTGCGCACCATCGAGGACGTGGACCGCATCCGCGACCACTTCCGCCCCGGCGCCTCCCTGGTGGTCATCGGGGCGGGTTACATCGGCCTCGAGGTGGCCGCGGTCGCCGTCACCCAGGGCCTCAAGGTGACCGTGCTCGAGCTGGCAGACCAGGTCATGCCGCGGGTCGAGGCACCGGCCCTCTCCGAGATCATGGCGCGCGTGCACCGGGAGGCGGGCGTCGAGATCCGCTGCCGCACGGGCGTGCGTGGCTTCGCCGGCGCGAGCCGCCTGACGGGCGTGCTGGCGACCGATGGCAGCGAGGTGCCCGCCGACCTCGCCATCGTCGGCATCGGCATCCTGCCCAACATCGAGGTGGCCGCCGCGGCGGGCATCGCCTGCGACAACGGCATCCTGGTGGACGAGTACTGCCGCACCAGTGACCCGGACGTGCTCGCGGTGGGCGACTGCACCAACCACCCGAACCCGCTGCTCGGCCGGCGACTCCGGCTGGAGTCCGTGCACAACGCCCAGGAACAGGCGAAGACGGCGGCCGCCACGATCCTCGGCCGGGCCGAGGCCTACGCCCAGATCCCCTGGTTCTGGTCGGACCAGTACGACCTGAAACTGCAGATCGTCGGCTTCTCCAGCCGGTCCTCGGCGGTGGTCACGCGGGGGGAGCCCGAGTCGCGCTCCTTTGCCCTCTTCTACCTGGACGACGGGCGGCTGACGGCGGTCTACGCGGTGAACAGCCCGCGGGAATTCATGCTGTCGAAGAAGCTGATCGCGGGCGGCGCCCGGCCGGACCCGGCGCAGCTCGCGGACCCGGCCGTGCCCTTCAAGGAACTCGCCGAGGCCCTCGGGGCCTAGCGTGGCGCGACGGGCGGCGGGTTGACCTTGATCGACACCGCCCAGTCCACGCCCCGCCCGTCCTTCGCCGGGTAGAGCGTCTCCCGGATCTCGCCCGTGAAGCCCGCATAGCGGCCGGTGGCACCGGTCACGGCAGCCACGCCAGCCGCCGGCGGGGGCGCGGTGACCGGGTACGCCGCCGCCAGTGAGTCGTTGCCGAGGACCAGCGCGAAGAAGGAATCCCGGGCCAGCGTCCACTGGTTGCTGTAGGCGTTCGCGAAGACGCCACCTTCGCCGGGCCAGGTGATGCTCCAGTAATCGTGGGTACCGAGCTCGGCCCGCCACAGGGAGTTCTCCTCGGCGATGGCCGAGACCTTGAGGGCCAGTGCCGCCGGCGTGCCCTCGCCGGCCGGCAGGACGACGATGCCGGCCCGGACCCTCTGCAGCGCCGGGTCCATGAGGGCAACGCCCGCGTCCCGGCCCGCGATGCCGAGCAGGTCGGCCACCCCGCCACGCATGCCGCGGTAGTCGTCCCAGCGATAGCTCTTGGCCGGCGCCAGGTCAGGCGGCAGCGGGGGGAGCCCGCGGAAGTACGCCAGGGGATTGCCGAGCAGCAGCGCGACGCCGGCGATCACGCCGAACAGGAAGCCGAGCACGCCCACCAGCACGCGCATCATCAGGTGCCTGCCAGCGTCAGGGTGGAGAGCAGGATGCGGCCCCGGGTGCTGCCGTCGGCATTGACCTCCTGCAGGTCCCAGGTCTCGGTGAACGAGCCGCCGAGGCCGGCGAATTCGCTGGTGCCGCGCAGGACGCGGCCGGACGTGGCAACGCCGCCGGCCGCGGGCCGGGGCGCCATCGCGGTGACGCGTACCCGCGGCCGGTCGTTCCAGAAGGTGGCCGCCTGGGGCGGGGCGAGCGCCACCGGCCCGGCCGGGCCGGTGCCCTGGCGCACCGTCGTGTCGAAGGCATCGTTCTGGCCGAGGAAGAGCGCGCCGCGGCCAGGAATCACCAGCAGCCAGCTGGTGGCGGAGCGGCCCCGGTCGGCAATGGCCCCACCGGTCCCGGCCAGCCGGCCGGCCACGCCGACGACGTTGTCCCCGGCGTCGCGCAGCCGGAACAGCTCGGCGCTCACGCGCCGGCCGGCGCTGTCCTCGAGTACCGCAGCGCCCAGCACGGCCAGCGGGCCGCCGTCGCGGGCCTCATCCGGGCGGGCGATGCGGTCCTCGGGCCAGTGGATGACGAACTCCTCCTGCCGGCCACCGTCGGGCGGCACGGTGGTGAGGGCGTGGAAGCGCAGGTGGCGCGGCAGAGGCCAGAAGGTGGCGGCGAGCGCCACGGCCAGGATCCCGGCAAGGAAGGTGATGAAGAACAGCCGCTTCACGGTAGGGGCCCACGATCCCTGGCCACGTTGTGCCGCGAGTCTAAACGCTCGGTCGCGGCTAGGCGAGATAGCGGGCGAGGTACTCGTCGAAACTGAGACGGTCGCCCGCCTCGATCATCGCCTGGCGCTCCAGGGAGCTCGCGGCCTCGTCCTCGAGCAGCTGGCGATGCTGATTTAATTCCGGCGCCAGGGAGCGGAAGTAGTCCCGCGTCCGGCCCGCGAGCTGCAGGCCGTAGTCCGCCAGGCTCAGCCGCTCGCTGCGGAGTTCGCGCAGCAGGGCCGCGGACGGGGTGCGGTCCGCGTCCTCCACGGCGAGCAGCTGGTGCCGGATGGCATCCACGTGCCCGTGCTGCTCCCCGGGATCGATGAGCCGGGCCACCTGCACCATGTCCTCGCAGATCCCGGCCGCCCAGGACCTAAGGCTCACCGCGGCGTCACCCCGCTGCAGCCCGAGGCCCGGTTCCCGGCCCCGGCGCGCCACCAGGCCGTGGTTGCGGTCGATCCGCTCCTGCTCGCTCACCGTGATGGGCGGGCTGGGCAGCAGCAGGCAGTAGATGAGGAACACCTCGAGGAACCGGAGCTGGCGCTGGTTGATGCCCACCGGGTCCCAGGGACTGATGTCGAGCGCCCGGAGCTCGATGTACTGCACGCCACCCCGGGTCAGGGCGGCCGTGGGCCGCTCACCCTGGCGGACCACCCGCTTCGGCCGGATGGTGCTGTAGAACTCGTTCTCGATCTGCAGCTGGTTGGCGTTGAGCTGGCGGTATTCGCCCGCCACCTTGACGCCGATGCGCTCGAACTCGGGACGCGGCACCTGGGTGGCCTGGTACAGGTCCCGGACGTACTCCTCGAGGCTGTTGGCCGAGACGATGAGATTGGCCTGGGCGCTGTTGCGGTAGCCGAGGTCACTCATGCGCAGCGAGGTGGCAAACGGCCCGTAAAGGGTGCCCCGGTCGAGCTCCTCGAGGCGGACATCCCCGCGTCCCCGGACGAAGCTCCGGCAGACCGCTGGCGAGGCGCCAAACAGGTACAGCAGCAACCAGTCCAGCCGGCGCACGTTGCGGACCGCGCCGAGGTAGGTCGCCGAACGGAATGCCTGCAGGTCCCCGCTGCCACCTTCCAGCTCCTGGTAGAGCGGCCAGAACGCGTCGGGCAGGGAGTAGTTGTAGTGGATGCCGGCGATGGCCTGCATGATCCGGCCGTACCGGTGGCCCAGGCCGACCCGGTAGATGGTCTTCATGCGCCCGATGTTCGACGAGCCGTAGTTGGCGATGGGCACGTCCTGGTCGCTGCTGATGGAGCACGGCATGCTGAGCGGCCAGAGCAACTCGTCGCCAATGCGCTCCATCACGAACTGGTGGATGTCGCAGAGGAACTGCACCGTCTCCCAGTTGGTCAGCTGCGGGGGCGTGACGAACTCGAGCAGCGCCTCGGAGTAGTCGGTGGTGATGTAGTCGTTGGTCAGCGTGGACCCCAGGGTGCGGGGGTGGGGCGTGCGCGCCACCTCCCCGGACGGCGTCACCCGGAGGCACTCGCGCTCCACGCCCCGCAGGCCGCCGCGCACGAGCCCGGCAAGCTCAGGGGCGGCGAGACGCTTCAGGCGGGTTTCGAGCAGCTGTCCCAAATCCGGGTTCCGGGCGCCAAAGGGGGTGGCAGATTACACGGTATGGCGGCGGCCGGGAATTTTAGGGATCCGTTCGTGGGCGCCGGTGCTATAAGAGGCGCATGCACCGCCCCGGCATCCACCTCGCGGCCGGCCTTGCCCTGCTGCTGGCCACTGGCCCCGCCCTCGCCTTCCGCTGCGGCAACCGGCTGGTGAGCGAAGGTGACCATTATTCCGAGGTGCTGAAGATCTGCGGCGAGCCCGCCGGGATCCAGGAACGGGTCATCTACCGGGAGGGCCTCACGCGACCGCGCCTCCGCGTCGAGGGCCCGGGCGGCTTCCGCTACGAGGAAGAAGTCATCCAGTACCGGCGCTCCTACGTGGAGGTGCTGGTCGAGGAGTGGACCTACAACTTCGGTCCGCGACGCCTCATGCAGCGGGTGCGCTTCGAGAACGGCTTCGTGGCCGGGATCGACCAGCTGGGCTACGGCTACCGGGAGTAGGAGCGGCTTCAGCCGCGAGGGGAGCATTCCCGCAGCGAGCGTGTTCATCTAGCAAGCGAAGGGAATGCTCCCCTCGCGGCTGAAGCCGCTCCTACGACTTGAACTCGCGGACCAGGTAGTCGTCCGACCAGGTGCGCAGCCGGTAATCGCTGAGGAAGCCGCAATGCCCGCCCCAGCGGGACCGGTGGATCGTGAGGTTGGCGGTCCGGGCGAGCCGCAGCACGGACGCCGCCGGGATGACCGGGTCGTCCTCCGCGAGCAGCAGGGCCGCGGGCACCTCCAGCGCGGCCAGCCGGTCGCCGGTGATGGCATAGCCCTTGAGGTAGCTCACCAGGTCGGGAAACTCCGTGTAGCGGACGACGAAGAACTCGGTCATTTCCCGCAGGGACCGGAAACGCTTCAGCGATCCGAAGTCATACTCGTCGGGGAAGGCCCGGGCCTTGCGCTCGAGGGAGCGGCGCCATTTGAGCAGGAAGTACCGGCGGTAGATGACCGAACCCCGGTCCAGTGCCGCCATCGTCTCCTCCGGGTCCAGCACCGGGCACACGGCCACCACCTTCGCGATATTCAGGTCACGCCCCGCAGCCGCCGCGATCCGCAGGGCGAAATTGCCGCCGAGCGAGTAGCCGCTGAGGTAGAGCCGCTCGCCCGGGAACTGGTCGCGCACCCAGCGCACGGCATCGACCATCTCGTCCAGCCGGCAGGAGTGGAAGATGCCCCGGTTCAGGTGCTGGGAGTCGCCGTGGTCCCGCATGTTGATGCGGACGATGCGAAAGCCCTCGCGCCAGAGCCGGTCGGCGCTCGACACGACGTGCAGGGAGCTCGAGCTGCCCTCCCAGCCGTGCAGGAGGATGGCCACCCGGCCGCCCGCGCCACGCGGCGGGGTGTGCTGGGCCTTGAGTCGCACGCCGTCGTGGCACTCGATGATGCAGTCCCGGGTGGCGGCGAGCAGCTCGCCCGCGTCCCCGAGCACCCGCCGGCGGCGCCAGGCGCTGTTGGCCAGGGCGGCCTGCACGTCCGCATGCCTGAGGAGGCGCGGGGGGCTGAAACCGGCGGGATCCACGTCGAGCCTTCGGGCAGTCACTCGCCGGCCGGACCCGCGACGAGCCGGACCTCGACCCGGTGGTTCTGGCGGGCCACCGCGTTCCACTCCCCGGCGGTCATGCCGTCGGTGACCATCGGGTAGGGAACCAGCGGGCGGGCGTTGCCGAGGCCCTCCACGTCGACGCGGATGGGCCCGCCCGCGACGGCGAGCTCGGCGAGGAAATTCGCGAAGGTCACCGACTGGCGCGCGGATTCCATCCGTGCATCCTCCGGGGAGAGGCCCACCCGCTCGCAGCGGGCGAGCGGGAGCTCGTCCCGGGCAATGGTCCAGCCACCGTCGGCGGCCCTGCGCATGCAGAAGTCACCGACGTGGCCCTCGAGCCGGACCACGCCGCGATAGTCGAGCTGCTGCAGCCGGGTGAGCAGGCCGCTCAGGCGGGCAAGCCGGGCGTCGTCGAAGGGCAGGGCGTCCGGGGGATAGCTCGCGGCCTGGTTGACGCTCCATTCCAGGGCCGCGGCAAGGCCGGCGGCATCCACCCGGCTGGTTGCGGCGGTCGTCGCGACCGGCAACCGGGCGCCGGTGCCCGCCGCGTTCCGGTCGCCGGCCCGGAGGGCGGTCAGTTCAGCCAGCAGGCCCTGGTTCTGGCTGGCCACGGCCTGCCATTTGGCTTCCGAATCGAAATGCAGCCAGGCGAAGGTGGCGGCGACCGCGGCGAGGGTGGCCACGAGGGCCCCCTGGGGCCAGAAGCCACCCCGGGCCCGGGCGGCGGCGGCGGCCTCGGCCGGGGCCAGGCGCTCGCCGAGCACGCGGCTCACGGTGGACTCGAGGTCGCTGCGCAGGGCCCGGTTGTGATCGGCCAGCATCTCCTGCAGCCAGCGGTGCAGGTCGGACCAGTCGGCCGGCGCGTTGACCGACTCGACCCCGGCGAGGCCGGGCAGGTCGGTGGCCCGGCGGGCGGGCTGGGGCGGTGAATCCCCGGGGAGCAGGTGGAGCGACTTCAGCACCTCCCGCACCTCCACCGGCCGGATCTGCTTCGGCAGCACCCCGACGGCCCCGAGGGCGCGGGCCTGCCCCACGTAGAGCTCCCCGGACTGGGAGGTGTACATCATCACCGGGATGGTGGCGGTGGCGGGATTCTCCTTGATGGCCTTGACGGCCTGGAAGCCGTCCATGCCCGGCATCATGTGATCCATGAAGATCACGTCGGGGCGGTGGCCGCCCAGGTAGTCGAGGGCGGCCTCGGCGGACTCGGCGGTCTCCACCCGCAGGTCGTGGTCGGCGAGCATGCGCCGGAGGGCCTCGCGGGCGGTCCGGGAATCGTCGACGATCAGGGCGCTGCGCTGGGCCACGGCCGCATTCTAAACCGCAGCCCGGGCCGAAGCGTGCGCTTCACCACAATTGGACCGTGCAGCGCCGGAGGGGTGGTCGGCGCTTGTCCGGACCCCGGCCACTCGTCATGCTAGGGCCACCCCGGAGGCGAATGTGACCCCGCTGCTGCTGGTGCTGTTCCTCGTGCTGGTGCTGGTCGGCCTCCTGGTGGCGGGGCTCAGGCTGCGCGCCCGCCTCCTGCGCAGCCGCCGGGCGATCGACGAACTCACGGGTGCGGTCGAGCGGCTGACCCAGGGCGACCTCGGGGCTGCCATTGCCGGCGCGGACCCGGAGACCGGCGCCCTCGCGGAATCGCTGGACCGGCTGCGGCAGAGCCTGCGGACGACAGCCAGTTCCCGGGACTACCTGAACCAGGTGATCGCGAGCATCAACGATGCGGTCCTTCTGACCCGGCTCGATGGCACCATCACCCGCGTCAATCCGGCGGCGGAGCGGCTGCTCGGCCTGTCGGCGGCGGAACTCCGCGGCCAGTCGCTGCCGGAACTGGTGGCAGAGGCGCAGCGGGCCGCCTTCGTGCTCGGTGACACCAAGGCCCGCACCCGGGAGACGAGCCTCAAGGGCGCGGACGGCACCGCCGTGCCGGTGTCCTACACCGCGGCCGAGATCGCCGCCGACGACCCGGCCCTGCGGGCCAAGGCGGCCTGGGCGGCGGAACAACTCCGCTTGCCGTTGGAGATCCGCCCGGTCGGCTATGGCGCGCTGGAGACGCGGCTGTTGGAGTTGCTGC
>CALGMY010000190.1 GCA_937958785.1 uncultured Gammaproteobacteria bacterium
CGCCCTTCGCGACCAGCCCCTCGCGCACGGTGCCGGCTTCGGGAGCGGGGACCTCCATGGCGGCCTTGTCGGTCTCCAGGGTGATCAGCGGCGCCTCGGCGGCGACGCTGTCGCCGGGCTGCACGTGGACCTCGATGATCTCCACGTCGTGGAAATCGCCGAGGCTCGGGACCTTCACGTCCTTGATGGCCACGGGGTCAGGCCTTCAGCAGTCGGTCCGCGTCGGCGAGCAGGCCGACCAGGAACGTGGAGAAGCGCACGCCGGTGGCGCCGTCGATGACCCGGTGGTCGTAGGACAGGGACAGGGGCACCAGCAGCCGGGGCTCGAACTTGTCGCCCGTCCAGAGGGGTTTCGTCTGGGCGCGCCCGACGCCGAGGATCGCGACCTCCGGGGCGTTGACGATGGGTGTGAAGTACGTGCCACCGATGCCGCCGAGGCTCGACACGGTGAAGGTACCGCCCTGCATGTCCGTGGCGGGCAGCTTGCCGGTGCGGGCCTTCTCGGAGAGGGACGCGAGGTCCTTCGCGATGGCGATGACGTCCTTCCGGTCCGCGTCCCGGATCACCGGCACCACGAGGCCCTGGGGAGTGTCCGCCGCAAAGCCGATGTGCCAGTAGCGCTTGTGGACCAGGCTGGCGCCGTCTTGGGACAGGGAGCTGTTGAAGTCGGGGAACTCCTTGAGGGCGAGGACCACGGCCCGGATGAAGAAGGCGAGCGGCGTGAGCTTCGCGCCCGCCTTCTCGGCCTCGGCCTTCAGCGCCTTGCGCTTCTCCTCGAGGCCGGTGATGTCCGCCTCGTCCTGCTGGGTGACGTGGGGGATGTTCAGCCAGGCCGCCTGCAGCCGGGGCCCGGAGATCTTGCGCACCCGGGAGAGCGGCTTCACCTCGACGGGGCCGAACTTCGCAAAATCCACCACCGGCACGGCCGGCAGGGCCGGGCCCGTGGCGATGGCGCCGGTGAGCACCGACTTCACGAAGGCCTTCACGTCCTCGATGACCACCCGCCCCTTCTGGCCCGAGCCCCGCACCCGGCCGAGGTCCACGCCCAGCTCCCGGGCGAACTTGCGCACGGACGGGCTCGCGTGGGCCTGGGCGAAGCTGCTCTCGTTGATGGGCGGCAGGGATTGTGGCGCCGGTGCGGTTGTAGGAGCGGCCGTAGGAGCGGCTTTAGCCGCGATCGGCGCCGGAGGAGCGGCAGCAGGAGCGGCTTTAGCCGCGATCGGCGCAGCGTCAGCTGGAATCGCGCCTGAAGGCGCTCCAACAGCAGCAACGGCCTCCTCGGCTTCCAGGATGGCGATCAGGTCGCCCTTCGAGACGCGGCCGCCCTGGGCGACCTTGAGTTCCAGGACCGTGCCGGCGACGGGCGTCGGCACCTCCATGGCGGCCTTGTCGGTCTCCAGGGTCAGCAGCGGCTGCTCGGCGCGGACCTGGTCGCCAGCCTTGACCAGCAGCTCGACGACTTCGACGTTCTTGAAGTCGCCGAGGTCGGGGACGGTGATCTCGCGACGGGCCATGGGCGATTCTCAGACCGTGACAGGGTTGGGCTTGGAGGGGTCGATCTTCAGGGTGGCAATGGCGTCGCCCACCGTCTTCGGATCGATCGCACCGTCGTCGGCGAGGGCCTTCAGCGCCGCCACGACGATGTAGTTGCGGTCCACCTCGAAGAATTCCCGCAGGGCGGCCCGCGAGTCGCTGCGGCCATAGCCGTCGGTGCCGAGCACGGCATAGCGCCCCGGGATCCAGGGCCGGATCTGGTCGGCGACGATGCGCATGTAGTCGGTGGCCGCCACGAAGGGCCCGCTGACGGCCGCCAGCGTGCGCTCGAGGTAGGACTGGCGGGGCGGCTCACCCGGGTGCAGCAGGTTCCAGCGCTCGCAGTCCAGGCCATCCCGCCGCAATTCGCTGAAGCTGGTGACGCTCCAGACATCGGCCGGCACGTTGAAATCCTTCTCCAGCATGGCCGCCGCGGCCTGCACCTCCCGGAGGATCGTGCCGGCGCCGAGCAGCTGGACGCGGACCTTGCCCCGGCCCCCGGCCTGCAGCCGGTAGATGCCGTGCAGGATGCCGTCCTTGACCCCCTCGGGCATGGCCGGCTGCGGGTAGTTCTCGTTCATCACGGTGATGTAGTAGAAGACCCGCTCCTGCTTCTCGTACATCCGCCGCAGGCCGTCCTGGATGATCACGGCGAGCTCGTACCCGTAGGCCGGGTCGTAGGCGATGCAGTTGGGGATCGTCGAGGCGGCCAGGTGGCTGTGGCCGTCCTGGTGCTGCAGCCCCTCTCCCGCCAGCGTGGTCCGGCCCGCGGTGGCGCCCAGCAGGAAGCCCTTGGCCTGCATGTCGCCACCGGCCCAGATGAAGTCGCCGATGCGCTGGAAGCCGAACATCGAATAGAAGATGTAGAAGGGAATCATGTACACGCCGTGGTTGGCGTAGGACGTGGCCGCGGCCAGCCAGGAGCAGAAGGCGCCCGCCTCGTTGATGCCCTCCTCCAGGATCTGGCCCTGCTTGTCCTCCCGGTAGTACATGAGCTGCTCGGCATCCTGGGGCGTGTACAGCTGCCCGACGGACGAGTAGATGCCGATCTGCCGGAACATGCCCTCCATGCCGAAGGTGCGGGCCTCGTCGGGGACGATCGGCACGATGTTCCTGCCGATGTTCGGGTCCCGCACCAGCGTGGTGAGGATGCGCACGAAGGTCATGGTGGTCGAGGCCGCCCGGTCGCCGCTGCCCTCGAGCTGGGCCCGGAACGCGTCGAGGCCGGGCACCGTCAAGGGCTCTATCTGTGACTTGCGGGCCGGCAGGTAACCGCCGAGCTGGCGACGCCGCTCCTTGAGATAGCGCGTCTCGGCGCTGTCCGGGGCGGGCCGGAAGTAGGGAATGCCCTCGATGTCGCGGTCCGAGATCGGGATGTTGAACCGGTCCCGGAACGCCTTGAGGTCATCCACGTCGAGCTTCTTGGCCTGGTGGGCCGCCATCTGGCCCTCCCCCGCCTCGCCCATGCCGTAGCCCTTCACGGTCTTGGCCAGGATGACGACGGGCCGGCCGTTCTGCTTCATGGCCCGGTCGAAGGCCGCATAGACCTTGATGGCGTCGTGGCCGCCCCGGTTCAGCCGCCAGACTTCCTCGTCCGACATGTGGGCCACCATGGCCTTCAGCTCGGGGTACTTGCCGAAGAAGTGCTCGCGCACGTAGGCCCCGCCCAGGGCCTTGAAGTTCTGGTACTCGCCGTCGACGCACTCCTCCATGCGCCGGCGCAGCAGGCCGCCGGTGTCCTGGGCGAGCAGCGGGTCCCAGCGGGACCCCCACAGCACCTTGATGACCGCCCAGCCGGCGCCCCGGAAGGCCGCCTCGAGTTCCTGGATGATCTTGCCGTTGCCCCGCACCGGGCCGTCCAGGCGCTGCAGGTTGCAGTTGATGACGAAGATCAGGTTGTCGAGCTTCTCCCGTACCGGCATGGTGATGGCGCCCATGGACTCGGGCTCGTCCATCTCGCCGTCGCCGAGGAAGCACCAGACCTTGCGGCCCGCCGTGTCGGCGAGGCCCCGGTGCTCCAGGTAGCGCATGAAGCGCGCCTGGTAGATGCCCATCATGGGACCTAGACCCATGGACACGGTGGGGAACTGCCAGAAGTCCGGCATGAGCCAGGGGTGCGGGTAGGAGGACAGGCCCTTGCCCTTGCCGGCCACTTCCTGCCGGAAGTGGTCCAGGTGTTCCTCCGTCAGCCGTCCCTCCAGGTACGCCCGGGCATAGACGCCGGGCGAGGAATGGCCCTGCACATAGACGAGGTCGCCGCCGAAATCCCCGGTGGCCGCCCGCCAGAAATGGTTGAAGCCCACCTCGTAGAGGGTCGCGGCCGAGGCGTAGGTGGCAATGTGGCCGCCGTACTCGGAGCTCTGGCGGTTGGCCTGGACCACCATGGCCATGGCGTTCCAGCGGATGTAGGCCTCGAGCCGGCGCTCGATGGCCCGGTCACCCGGGTACTCGGGCTGCAGCCAGAGGGGAATCGTGTTGAGGTAGGCCGTGTTCGGCCGGAATGGCAGGTACGCCCCGGAGCGGCGGGCGTGGTCCACCATCTGGTTGAGCAGGAACTGGGCCCGCTCGGGGCCGCTGGTGCGGAGGACCGAGTCGATGGACTCGACCCACTCGCGGGTCTCCTCCGGATCGTGATCCTCGAAAGGGGCCTCTGGCTGACCCGGCGGGATGGGTCCACTGCGCGTGTCGGATTCGGCCACGTCGGCTCCGCTGATGCTGGACGACTTGCCCTATACTGCGGGCCCCAAACCAAACCACCAAGGGAATCGTGGCGGCCGCAAAATGATCGGGGTTTCACGCAGCAGGGTCAAGCCAACGGCACCAGCGCCGCTGCTGCCCCCGCCGACCACCTGGCGCATCTCCCAGGCGACGGGGCGGGTGACGCGCGCCGCGCTGGGCCGCGTCGACCACGTGGTCGTCGTCACGCCGCACGAGGTGCCGGCGGCGGTCTGGCGCAGCGTGCCCGGGCTCGGCAACCTGCAGTCCACGTTCCGGCGCCTCGGCAAGGAGGCCCCGGGCCGCGCGCTGCGGGGCGCGCTCGGTCCCGTCGCGCTCACGCTCGGCGCATTGCCGGCGCCGGACCGCCGGGCGACGACGACCCTGCCGCCGCCCTTCGGGCTGCTGCGCTTCGCCGGCGACATCGTCGCGGACGCGCTGGCCGACGACCCCCGCTCCCTGGCGCTGCTGGTCCAGGGCTTCGGTCCCGACGACGAGGCCGTAGTCCGGCAGGCGCTGCTGCTCGCCATCGGCGCGCGTGCGTTCAGCCCGCCGGCCTTCCGCCGCAAGGCCCGCGTGCCGGCACTCCGCACCGTGCACCTGCCGGGGCTCCGGGCGCCGGTGGACCTCGCCCGCACCCTGGCGGAGATCGAGGGTGCCAACCTGGTGCGCTGGCTCACCGCCCTGCCGGCCAACCGGCTGTCGGCAACCGCCTACCGGGAGGTCCTGGCCGGCCTCGCCCGCCGGCACGGCTGGGATTTCGAGTGGCTGGACGAGGCGGCGCTGCGCCGGCTGAACGCCGGGGCATTCCTCGCGGTGGCCCAGGGCAACGCCCGCCCCGAGGCCGGCATCGCCCGGCTGCGCTACCGGCCGAAGTCCGCCGCCAGGGGCGCGGCACCCGACCTCGCGCTGATCGGCAAGGGCATCATCTTCGACACGGGCGGCACCAACCTGAAGCAGGCCCAGCACATGCTGGACATGCATACCGACATGGCCGGCAGCGCGGTTGCGCTGGCCGTGCTCCGGGCGCTGACGGCATTGAAGGCGCCCGTGTCCGCCGACTGCTGGCTCGCCATCACCGAGAACCGCACCGGCCCCACCGCCTACAAGCAGCGCGACGTGGTCACGGCCGTGAACGGCACGACCATCGAGGTCATGCACACCGATGCGGAGGGCCGCATGGTTCTCGCGGACACGCTGGCGATCGCCGCCCGGGAGAAGCCCGGGCTCATGCTCGACTTCGCGACGCTCACCGGCGCCTGCGTCTATGCGCTGTCCGAGCGCTATAGCGGGGCCTTCACCAACCGGGCGGCCCTGAACGACCTGCTGGTCCGTGCCGGACGGGCATCCGGCGAGCGTGTCTGGCCCTTCCCCAACGACCCGGATTTCGACGACGACATCAAGTCGAAGATCGCGGACGTGGCCCAATGTGCCTCCGGCGGCGAGGCGGACCACATCCTCGCGGCCCGCTTCCTGCAGCGGTTCGTCCCGGCGGCGACCCCCTGGATCCACCTGGACCTGGCCGCCGCGGTCCGCAAGGACGGCCTCGGCCAGATGCCCGCCGGCCCGACGGGCTTCGGCGTGCGGTACTCGCTGGCACTGCTGCTCGACCACGCGGCCGAGTTGAAGCAGCTGGCGGGATGAGCACGGAGGCCGCCGACACCGCGCCGGTCGCCACCACGGCCATGGCCCGCCGCTTCCGCGGCTTCCTGCCCGTCGTGATCGACCTGGAGACCGGCGGCTTCAACTGCCGCACCGACGCCCTGCTCGAGATGGCGGCGGTGCTCCTGGAAATGGACGCCGACGGCCGGCTGCGGCGGGGCGAGACGATCCACTGCCACGTGCAGCCCTTCGAGGGCGCCAACCTCGAGCCGGCCGCGCTGCAGGTGAC
Organism: uncultured Gammaproteobacteria bacterium; assembly: GCA_937958785.1. Taxonomy (GTDB): domain Bacteria; phylum Pseudomonadota; class Gammaproteobacteria; order Steroidobacterales; genus SHZI01. The sequence continues at coordinate 6,140 of CALGMY010000190.1, forward strand.
GGGCATCGACCCCTGGCATCCGCTGCGCCCGGCGATGCCGGAGCGCGATGCGCTCGCCTACCTCTTCAAGCCGATCCGCGACGCCGTCAAGGCGGCGGACTGCAAGCGCGCGATCCTCGTGGCCCACAACGCCCACTTCGACCTGGGCTTCCTCAACGAGGCCATTGCCCGCACGGGCATCAAGCGCAGCCCCTTCCACCCCTTCAGCGTGCTCGACACCGCCACGCTCTGCGGCGTTGCCTGGGGCCAGACGGTGCTCGCCCAGGCGGCCACGGCGGCCGGCATGGCCTGGGACTCCGCCTCCGCCCACTCGGCGCTCTACGACGCCGAACTGACCGCCGACCTCTTCTGCGACATCGTGAACCGTTTCAAACCCCTCTACGATTCGGCTATCCTCAGCGGGTCTCCGGCGCTGCCGGACCAGAAGGGGACCACACCATGAATCCACTCAAGACCGTGACGTCCGCGCTCGTCACCGGCGTCATCCTGATGATCATCCTCAGCCTGCTGCTGCCGGCCAGCAGCGACGTGGCCCTCAGCCTCGGCAGCCTCGACCGCTGGCTGCACATCGTGTCGGGCGTGATGTGGATCGGCCTGCTGTACTACTTCAATGTCGTGCAGATCCCCGGGCTCGCTGCCGGCCTGGCTGACAAGGGCGGTCCTGGCAATGCCGGCATCATCAAGTACATCGCGCCGCGGGCCCTGCTCTGGTTCCGCTGGGGTGCGGTGGTGACCGTGCTCTCCGGCGTCCTGCTCATGGAGTTCACCTACGGTGGCGGCGGCCTGATGAAGGGCCTCCTGTTCCGCGACGGCTTCGAGACCATC
>CALGMY010000191.1 GCA_937958785.1 uncultured Gammaproteobacteria bacterium
AGCTGCTGCGCCCGGCCCGGGTGATCGTCGCCGGCGAGCCGGTGGCGTCGGGCGCCACCGCCACCGGCCTGCCCGGCAGCCTTGAAAGCGGCGAAGGCGGTCCCACATAGGGACCAGCAGGCCCACCGCGGCCACGGATCTGGACATTGATGGAGCGACCCATGAGCAAGGTAATCGGCATCGACCTCGGCACCACGAATTCCTGCGTGGCCGTGATGGACGGGGGCAAGCCCAAGGTCATCGAGAACAGCGAGGGTGATCGCACGACCCCCTCCATCGTCGCCTTCACGAAGGACGGCGAGGCCCTGGTGGGCCAGTCGGCCAAGCGCCAGGCTGTCACCAATCCCGCCAACACCCTGTTCGCGGTGAAGCGCCTCATCGGCCGCAAGTTCAAGGACGACGTGGTCCAGCGGGACATCGGCATGGTCCCCTACAGGATCGTGGGCGCGGACAATGGCGACGCCTGGGTCGAGGCCAACGGCAAGAAGATGGCCCCGCCGGAAATCTCTGCGCGGGTGCTCATGAAGATGAAGAAGACCGCCGAGGACTACCTCGGCGAGACGGTCACCGAGGCCGTCATCACGGTCCCGGCGTACTTCAACGATTCCCAGCGCCAGGCCACCAAGGACGCCGGCCGCATCGCGGGCCTCGACGTCAAGCGCATCATCAACGAGCCCACGGCCGCCGCACTGGCCTACGGCATGGACAAGCAGCGCGGTGACCGCAAGATCGCCGTGTACGACCTCGGCGGTGGCACCTTCGACATCTCGATCATCGAGATCGCCGAGATCGATGGCGAGCACCAGTTCGAGGTGCTCTCCACCAACGGCGACACGTTCCTCGGTGGCGAGGACTTCGACCTCCGGGTCATCGAGTACCTGGCGGGCGAGTTCCAGAAGGAGAGCGGCATCGACATCCGCCGCGACCCGCTGGCCATGCAGCGCCTGAAGGAGGCCGGCGAGAAGGCCAAGATCGAGCTCTCGTCGCAGCAGCAGACCGAGGTGAACCTGCCCTACATCACGGCGGACGCCAGCGGTCCCAAGCACCTGAACATCCGCCTCACCCGGGCCAAGCTCGAGTCGCTGGTCGAGGACCTCGTCGAGCGCACCATTGCCCCGTGCCGCACGGCCGTCAATGATGCCGGCCTCAAGGTCAGCGAGGTGGACGACGTCATCCTCGTGGGTGGCCAGACCCGCATGCCCAAGGTCCAGGAGGCCGTGCGCAGCTTCTTCGGCAAGGAACCCAAGAAGGACGTCAACCCGGACGAGGCCGTGGCCGTCGGCGCCGCCATCCAGGCAGGCGTGCTCTCGGGCCAGGTCAAGGACGTGCTGCTCCTCGACGTCACGCCGCTGTCCCTCGGCATCGAGACGCTGGGCGGCGTGATGACGAAGCTCATCGAGAAGAACACCACGATCCCAACCCGGGCCAACCAGACGTTCTCCACGGCCGACGACAACCAGACGGCCGTGACGATCCACGTCCTGCAGGGCGAGCGGGAGCAGGCCCGGGCCAACAAATCGCTGGGCCGCTTCGACCTGTCGGACATCGCGCCGGCGCCGCGTGGCATGCCCCAGATCGAGGTCACCTTCGACATCGACGCCAACGGCATCCTGAACGTATCGGCCAAGGACAAGGCCACCGGCAAGGAGCAGAAGATCGTCATCAAGGCCTCCAGCGGCCTGTCCGAGGACGAGATCAAGCGCATGGTCGGCGAGGCCGAGGCCCATGCGGAGGAGGACCGCCTCTTCCGCGAGCTGGCCGATGTGCGCAACCAGGCCGATGCGCTGGTGCACACCACCGAGCGCTCGCTGAAGGAGCTGGGCGACAAGGTCGAGCCGGCCGAGCGCGGCCGCATCGAGTCAGCCCTCTCCGACCTCAAGGACGTGATCAAGGGCGACGACAAGGCCAAGATCGAGCTGAAGAGCAAGGCGCTGGCCGAAGCGTCGGCGTCGCTGGCCCAGAAGGCCTATGGCGAGGGCCAGGGCCCCGGCGGTCCCGCTGGCGGCAGCCAGGCGGGTGGGCCGGCCGGCAGCGACGACGGCGTGGTGGACGCGGAGTTCGAGGAGGTCAAGGACGGCAAGGGCGGTCGGTCCGGCACGGGCTGAGCGCAGGTCCGCATTCGTAACCCGGCGGCCCGGTGCGACGCACCGGGCCGTCATTGCATCCGGTTGGGCGCATGGCAAAGCGTGACTACTACGAAGTCCTCGGGGTCGACCGCAAGGCGGCCGAGGCCGACATCAAGAAGGCCTACCGCCGGCTTGCCATGAAGCATCATCCGGACCGCAACCCGGGTGACGCTGCGGCCGAGTCCGCGTTCAAGGAGGCCAAGGAAGCCTACGAGGTGCTGTCCGACGCGGACAAGCGCGCCCTCTATGACCAGCACGGCCACGCAGGCCTCGAGGCCGCGGCCAGCGGTGGCCGGGGCGGGCCGGGCTTCAACCCGGGCGATGCCTTCGGCGACATCTTCGGGGATGTGTTCGGCGACATTTTCGGCGGCGGCCGCCGCGGACGCTCGACCGTGTTCCGCGGCGCCGACCTGCGCTACGAACTCACCCTGACCCTCGAGCAGGCGGTGTTCGGCGACACCGTCAACCTGACGATCCCAGGGGTCGTGACCTGCGAGACCTGCAGCGGGTCGGGCGCGAAGCCCGGCACCAAGCCGGTCACCTGCAAGACCTGTGACGGGGCAGGGCAGGTGCGCATGTCCCAGGGCTTCTTCTCCATCCAGCAGGCCTGCCCGGCCTGCCGGGGCAGCGGGCAGCAGATCGAGCAGCCCTGCGGTACCTGCCAGGGCCGTGGACGGGTGCAGAAGACCAAGACGCTGGCCGTCAAGGTCCCGCCGGGCGTCGACAACGGTGACCGGATCCGCCTCACCGGGGAAGGGGAGGCGGGGCAGAATGGCGGCCCGCCCGGCGACCTCTACGTGGAGATCCGCCTCGAGCCCCACGACATCTTCGAGCGTGATGGCGCCGACCTGTCCTGCGTGATTCCCGTGAACTTCGCCGTCGCCGCCCTGGGCGGCGCGGTGCAGGTACCGACGCTCGACGGCGAGGTGACCCTGAAGATTCCGGCGGAGACCCAGTCCGGTCGGGTGTTCCGGCTGCGGGGCAAGGGGGTGCGCCCGGTGCGGGCCAGCGGCCCCGGCGACCTCTTCTGCCGCGTCGAGGTCGAGACGCCGGTGAACCTCACGGGCGAGCAGAAGCGGCTGCTGGAGGCCTTCAACGAAGCCCTCGTCGCCGGCGGCGACCGGCACCGGCCCCGCAACCGGTCCTGGCTCGACGGTGTACGCCGGTTTTTTGAGAAGATGTCGACCTGATGACCGGCAGGCCGGCGGGTGGTGGGTCATGGCGCGGATAACGGTACTCGGTGCAGGCGGCCGGATGGGCTGCGCCCTGGTACGGCTCATCGCCGCGGACGGCGGCCACCGTCTGGCCGGGGCCCTCACGGAGGCCGGTGATCCGCGGCTCGGCCGTGATGCCGGGACGGTGGCGGGCGTCGATCCCCTTGGCATCGCGCTCAGCGCAGATCTCGCCGTGGCCCTCGGCCGTGGTCCGGCCGGCGCGGAGGTGGTCATCGACTTCACGGCGCCCGGCGCGGCGGCGGGACACGCGGCCGCCTGCGCCGCGGGCGGACAGGCCCTGGTGATGGGGACGACCGGCCTCGATGCCGGCGCCCTCGCGGCACTCGATGCCGCGGCCGCCCGCATTCCCGTGCTCTATGCCCGCAACATGAGCCTCGGCGTCACGGTGCTGACCGAACTCGTGCACCAGGCCGCCGCCCTGCTGGGACCGGACTTCGATGCGGAGATCGTCGAGGCCCACCACCGGGACAAGAAGGATGCCCCGTCGGGCACCGCGCTGCAGCTGGGCGAGGCCCTCGCTGCTGCCCGGGGCCGGCCGCTCGCCGAGGTGGCGGTGTACGGCCGCCACGGCCTGGGTCCCTCGGGCCGGCCCCCCGGCGCCATCGGCTTCGCTGCCCTGCGGGCCGGCGCCATCGTCGGTGACCACACCGTGCTGCTGGCCGGCGCCGAGGAGCAGCTCGAACTCACCCACCGGGCCACGGACCGTACCCTGTTCGCCCGGGGTGCCCTGCGCGCCGCCGGCTGGCTCGCCGGCAAGCCGCCCGGCCGCTATTCCCTGCGTCAGGTGCTCGGGCTGCCCGACTGGACGTAAGCTCCCCGGATGGGGGTGTCCACGTCCCCTGCCGTCGTTTAGAATGCCGCGGGTTCCCGGAGTGACCTGATTAGCGGGGTCGGCCTCGGCGCATCGCCGGCTGCTTCCTGCTAGGCATCGATGCGCCTGACGGCAGCACACGCGAACCCCGAGCGGCGAGTTCACGGAGGCATGGACAGGGCGTGATGGAACAGGCGTTGCTGGCACTGCAGGACGGCACCGTGTTCCGCGGCATCTCGGTGGGTGCCCCGGGGCGGACCATTGGCGAGGTCGTCTTCAACACGGCGATGACCGGCTACCAGGAGATCCTCACGGATCCGTCCTACTGCCGGCAGATCGTGACCCTCACCTATCCCCATATCGGCAACACCGCGACCAACAGCGAGGACCAGGAGAGTGACAAGGTCTACGCGGCCGGCCTGGTGATCCGGGACCTGCCCGCCGTCCACAGCAGCTGGCGCGCCGAGGTCGAGCTCGGTGAGTTCCTCCGCCGGGCCGGCATCGTCGCCATCGCCGAGATCGATACCCGCAAGCTCACCCGCATCCTGCGCGACAAGGGCGCCATGTCCGGCTGCATCATGACGGGTGCGGTCGATCCGAAGACGGCGGTGGACCACGCGCGTCGCTTCCCGGGCCTTGCGGGCATGGACCTAGCGCGGATCGTCAGCACCAAGGATGCCTACCAGTGGAACCTGGGCGCCGCCTGGCCCGGCCCGCCGCCCGTCCGGCCGAAGCGCAGCGGCGTATTCGACGTGGTGGCCTACGACTTCGGCGTCAAGCGCAACATCCTGCGGCTGCTGGTGGACCAGGACTGCCGGGTCACCGTGGTACCCGCCGAAACGCCGGCGGAGAAGGTGCTTGCGCTCCGTCCGGACGGCGTGTTCCTGTCCAATGGACCGGGTGACCCCGAGCCCTGCACCTACGCGATCGAGTCCATCCGGCAGGTCATCGCGGCGGGCATCCCCGTGTTCGGTATCTGCCTCGGCCACCAGCTGCTCGGTCTCGCCAGCGGCGCGAAGACTGTGAAGATGAAGTTCGGCCACCACGGCGCGAACCATCCGGTCCAGGACCTCGATAGCGGCCAGGTGATGATCACCAGCCAGAACCATGGCTTCGCCGTGGACGAGGCCAGCCTGCCCCCGAACCTCAGGCCCACCCACCGGTCCCTGTTCGACAATTCACTTCAGGGAATCGAGCGAACTGATTGTCTTGCCTTTAGTTTCCAGGGGCATCCCGAGGCCAGCCCCGGCCCCCACGACCTCCGCCCGCTGTTCGCGAAGTTCGCGGCGCTGATGCGCCAGCGGATCAGCCAGCAAGGTGGCGGCATGGCCGGCCTCAAGGCCGCCCTCAAGCTGAAGTGAGCGGGAAGAACCGTCCATGCCCCGGCGCACAGACCTCAACAGCATACTGATCATCGGCGCAGGCCCGATCGTCATCGGCCAGGCCTGCGAGTTCGACTACTCCGGCGTCCAGGCCTGCAAGGCCCTGCGCCAGGAGGGGTTCCGGGTCATCCTCGTCAACTCCAACCCGGCCACCATCATGACCGACCCGGAGATGGCCGACGCCATCTACATCGAGCCGGTCAACTGGCAGACCGTCGCCCGGATCATCGAGCGGGAGCGACCCGACGCGCTACTCCCCACCATGGGCGGCCAGACGGCACTGAACTGCGCGCTGGACCTCGAGCGCGAGGGAGTGCTCGCGAAATTCAACGTCGAGATGATCGGCGCCTCCCGGGACGCCATCGATACCGCCGAGGACCGGGAGCGCTTCCGCGATGCCATGGGCGAGATCGGCCTTGCTGTGGCCCGCGCGGAGATCGCCCACACCCTTGACGAGGCGATCGAGGCCCAGGCGCGCATCGGCTTCCCGACCATCATCCGGCCGTCCTTCACGCTCGGCGGCAGCGGCAGTGGCATTGCCTACAACCGCGACGAGTTCGAGGCGATGGCGGCCCGCGGCCTCGACCTCTCGCCCACGTCGGAGATCCTGCTCGAGGAGTCCGTCATCGGCTGGAAGGAATTCGAGATGGAGGTGGTCCGCGACAAGGCGGACAACTGCATCATCGTCTGCTCCATCGAGAACGTGGATGCCATGGGCGTCCACACCGGCGACTCCATAACGGTCGCCCCGGCCCAGACCCTCACCGACAAGGAATACCAGCGGATGCGGGACGCGTCGATCGCCGTCCTGCGCCGGATCGGCGTCGACACGGGTGGCTCGAACGTCCAGTTCGCGATCAGTCCCGAGGACGGGCGGATGATCGTGATCGAGATGAACCCGCGGGTGTCCCGCTCGTCTGCCCTTGCATCCAAGGCCACCGGCTTCCCGATTGCCAAGGTCGCGGCGAAGCTTGCCGTCGGCTATACGCTGGACGAGCTCCGCAATGACATCACCGGTGGCGCCACACCGGCCTCCTTCGAGCCGACCATCGACTACGTGGTCACCAAGGTGCCCCGGTTCACCTTCGAGAAGTTCCCGGGCGCCAACGACCGGCTCACCACGCAGATGAAGTCGGTGGGCGAGACCATGGCGATGGGACGGACGTTCCAGGAATCGCTGCAGAAGGCCTTGCGTGGCCTCGAGACGGGCATCAATGGCCTCGTTCCGCGGCTGCCCGCCGAGCCTGCCCCGGACGACCTCGACCTCCTGCGCCGGGAGCTGCGCATGCCCGGGGCTGACCGCCTGCTGTACGTGGCCGATGCCTTCCGCCACGGGCTGTCCCGCGCCGAGATCAACCAGCTCTCGGGCATCGACCACTGGTTCCTCGCGCAGATCGAGGACCTGGTGCGATGGGAGGGCAGGGTCCAGGCAGAGGGTATGCCCCTCCTTCAGGGCCCGGCCATGCGCACCCTGAAGCGCAAGGGATTTTCCGACAGCCGCCTTGGCGCGCTCCTCGGCATCCCCGAGAACGTCGTGCGCCAGACCCGCCTCAAGGCCGGCATCCGCCCCGTGTTCAAGCGGGTGGATACCTGCGCCGCCGAGTTCGCGACCACCACGGCCTACCTCTATTCCACCTACGAGGAGGAATGCGAGGCGGCCCCCACCGACCGCCAGAAGATCATCATCCTGGGCGGCGGACCGAACCGCATCGGCCAGGGCATCGAGTTCGACTACTGCTGCGTGC
>CALGMY010000192.1 GCA_937958785.1 uncultured Gammaproteobacteria bacterium
TGCCGAGCTGCAGGAAGAGGTCGGTATTGGCCCGGTACTCGCTGAGCTTGTCGGTGGGTACGAGGCGCAGATTGCCGAACATGGGACGGAGCGCAGGTTCCTGGGCCGGGCTGGCGTGACACGATTATAGGGGTACCACAGGAACGCTGAGGTATCCTTTCCCGACTATGTACAACGAATTCCTCACTGCCGTCGGGCAGTTCCCGAACGTCCTGACGCCCGCCGAGTGCCAGTGGCTCATCGATCTGCCCCTGGACTTCGCCGAGGCGGCGGTGGAGTTCCGCGCGGACTCCCCGACCTCGCAGTCCGAGAGCAGGGTCGACTACGGCGTGCGCCGCACGCGCATCAAGTCCATCCCGCCCACCCCGGATACCCTGTGGATCTTCCAGCGGCTGACCGGCCTCGTGCAGAAGGTCAACCAGGCGACATTCCACTTCCAGCTCGACGGGCAGCTCAGCGTCGACGTGCTCGGCTACGACCCGGACGGTTACTTCGACTGGCATGTCGACATCGGTCCCGGCATATTCGCCACCCGCAAGCTGAGCATGGTCACGTTCCTGACGCCCCCCGAGGCCTACGAGGGCGGGAACCTCTGCTTCATGGACAAGGGCGAGCCGCTGCGGCCTCCACTGGGCACCACGGCCATCTTCCCGTCCTACATGCTGCACAAGGTCGAACCCGTGACCCGCGGCACGCGCTATACCCTCGTGTCCTGGGCGCACGGGCCGAGCTTCACCTGAGCGGCACCGTGAATGCCGGCATGGTCCTGGCCGGCCTGGTCGCACTCGCGCCGGGCATCCAGCCGGCGGACGCCGTGGAGCTGGCTCTCGAGGGCGTTCGCGCCGCGACGCCCGGTGGCGACGTGGCGCTCAGGGTCACCTCCCGGGCGCGCTTCGCGTTCAACCCGTCTGCTGGCGTGCTGGAGGGCTCGGGCACCTTCATCGCCGAGTACGTGTTGCCGAACCAGCTCACCCGCTTTGGCCATCAGGTCGAGGACCTGCGCCTGACGGCCGGGGGCGAGATCGCCCTGCGTTCCTACCAGTGCGTCGAGGGCCCTTTCGGCGCTCAGTACCTGAACGCCAATCTCTGCGGCAACTACCGCTTCGGAGCCAACGGCCTGGACGATGGCGGCCTGGTGGACGACGAACCGGCGGGCGCGCCCCGCAGCCTCGCCGGCTGGCTGCCTGGCGACGTCATCTGGGATGGCGAGGTGCTCGAGGTGGTGCTGGTGCCAGGCGGGGAAGCGCCCGCCGGGCTCTTCGCCGAGACCGCGCTGACGCTCCGCTTCGTGCCTGCGGCCAACCGCTAGCGCGCGATCTCCCGCCAGGCCGCCTCGAGTCGACGGGCAAAGGCCGTTGCCGCACAGAGGCCCGACGCGGCAAGTTCGTCCCGTAGCGTGCGCCGGCAGGCGCCGAGGCCGGCGGGATCGGCGGCGAGCGCCACCGCCGTGGCGACGAAGCCGGCCTCGTCACCGGCGATCCACCCAGGCCGGCCGAGAGCCGTGAGGATGCTGGCTCCCACGCGCGCGGCATGGCGCGCACCCCGCAGGCAAACCACCGGCACGCCCATCCACAGGGCCTCGAAGGTCGTGGTGGTGCCGTTGTACGGGAAGGTGTCCAGCGCAATGTCCACGTTGCCGTAGGCGGCGAGCGGCTGGCTGCCACCCGGGATCCAGCCCTGCAGCGCGAGCCGGTCCGGCGAAATGCCCGCGGCCCCGAAGGCGGCGGCCACGCGCAGCCGGGCGCTGTCGCTGGCGAGCGCCTGGGCCTTCAGGAGCAGCCGGGAGCGGGGCACGGCCGCGAGGATCGCTGCGTAGCTGCGCACGGCCTCCGGCGTGAGTTTGGCGAGATTGTTGAACGAGCCGAAGGTGATGCAGCCAGTGCGGGCCACTGGTGGGGACGCGACGGGCGGTGCGTCGGCCTGCGGCCCGTAGCAGAGGAATCCCCCGGGGAGGCGCAGGAGCCGCTCGGTGTGCCAGCGGTCGGCGGCGCCCGGCGGATCGGCCACTTCATCCGTGACCCGGTGGCCGATGGCCGCGAGGCCCGTGGTCCCCGGGTAACCGAGCCAGGCGACCTGGGCGCGGGCGGGTTGCCAGGCAAACGTCGCCAGCGGGTGCCCGCGGGTGTGGCCGCCCAGGTCGACCAGCACGTCGATGCGGTCGGCGCGCACCTGCGCGGCGATGTCGGCCGCGGGGCGTCCGGCCACCTCGCGCCAGTGGGCAGCGCTGGCCCGGAACCAGGCCGTCACGGGATCGGGTCGTGCCACCGCCGAGTAGGCGAACACCTCGATGGCCGACCGGTCGTGGGCAGCGAAGAGTGGCTGGAGGAAATGCGCGCAGGAGTGGGCGCGGAAGTCGGGTGACAGGTAGCCGACCCGCAGCGGCCGGTCGCCGGCCGGGGGCGAGGCGGGTGGTAGCCTGGCTGGCAGGCGGGCCGTTACCTCGTCACCCCAGGACCGGTGAGCACGATAGAGGCTTTCCTCGGTCTCGCCCGGTGCGTACAGCAGGCTCATGAGCAGCGTATGCCGGGCGGGCGCATAGCCGGGATCGCGCTCGACGGCCGCGCGAAAGCAGTCCAGGGCTTCCGCGCTGCGCCACTGTCCGGCGAGCGCATGGCCCAGGTTGTACGCGGCCAGCCCCGAGCCGGGATCCAGGGCGAGGGCACGGCGACAGGCGGCCTCGGCGCCCACGGGTTCGCCGCTGGCCTGCAGGGCGTGGCCCTGGTTGATCCACGCCGCCGGCTGCTCGGGCGCGAGGGCAACGGCCCGCGCGCCGAGCGTCACGGCCTCACCCGGGCGGCCGAGCGCGCAGAGCACGCCCGTGAGCACCGTGAGCACCGGTTCGCAGTCGGGCTGCAGGCGAAGCGCCTCCCGCAGCACGAGTTCGGCCTCCGCATACCGGCCGACGCGCTCGAGAGCCATGCCCCGGTTGGCCACGGGCGCGAGCCATCCGGGCCGTAGGCGGCTGGCCTCTGCATAGGCGGCAGCCGCCCCCGCCGCATCCCCGTCGTGAAGCAATGCCGTCGCACGGTCGAAGTGCCGCCTGGCGTCGTCGTGGGTCACGGGTCCATTCCTGCGCTGGTCCGGTTATGACAGGGTTCCCACCCGGGGCCGTTGCCGCGGGGCTATAATCCCGGCCGCCCGGGCCAGTCCCGGCCGCATTCTAGAGCAGCGTTTCCAAGGGAGTGGGTTTCCAATGGCGACGGACCAGGCCGCCCCGGCGGCCAGCACCGACACCGCCGGCAGGCAGTGCAATCTGCTGCAGCTATTCGTGAAGGGGGCCTCCTTCGAGGCGCCCCAGGTGCCGGGCATCCTGTTCGGTCACGACCAGCCCGAGCTGGTCTTTGATGTCACCAACACCTACGAGATCTGTTCCGAGGCGAGCGCCAAGCTCGGCGAGGTGTACAGCGTCATCGTCCGCGTGACCGTCCAGGCCGAGGCCGGTGGCAAGACCCTCTTCCTCATCGAGGTCGAGCAGGGGGGGCTGTTCGAGATCACCGGCTATGCCACCGACGACGAGCGGGACCGGCTGCTGCGCATCAAGGGAGGCGAGGCCCTCTACCCCTATGCCCGGGAGCTCGTGGGCTCGCTGGTGAGCCGGGCCGGCTTCCCCCGCCTGCAACTCAAGCCCGTCAATTTCGAGAGCCTCTATTCCCGGGCGATGCGGGAATACGAGGAGTCACTCGTCAAGGGCCTGGCGAAGGCCTGACCGCGCCGCCGGGCAGTGACCGGGTAATGGCATCCAGCGCCGTACTGGTCGAGGAGGGTTACCAGCGCCTCGTGAAAGCCAGGCATGGCTACGTCCTCTACAACCGGAACGACATCGTCATCGGACGCCTGATCGAGTTGTACGGCGAGTACTTCGAGGGCGAGGTCGACGCCTTCCGGCACTTCGTCCGGCCAGGTGACCTGGTGGTCGACGCCGGCGCCAATATCGGGGTTCATACGCTAGCCCTGGCACGGCTGGTGGGTCCGAGGGGGAGCGTCGTCGCCTTCGAGCCCCAGCGCCTGGTATTCCAGAACCTGTGCGCCAACGTCGCCCTCAACAGCCTCGACCATGTCCAGTGCGTGAACGCAGCCATCGGCGACCGGCCGGGCGTACTCCACCTCCACGATCCTGATCCCCGGGTCGAGAACAATTTCGGCGGTGCCGAGCTTGCCATGCTCGCGGGGGATGCCCGGGCGGCTACCGTGCCCCAGGTCGTGCTCGACGAGTTCCTGGGTGACCGGAACCCCCGTCTGATCAAGATCGATGTCGAGGGCATGGAAGCGGCGGTGCTGCGTGGGGCCCGGCAGGTGCTCGCGCGGGCCACGCCAGTGCTGTATGTGGAGAACGATCGCATCGAGCGTTCTCCCGCACTCCTGCTCCTGCTCCGCGAACTGGGTTACAACGCCTACTGGCACCTGCCAGCCTACGTGCAGACTGCCAATTACTTCGCCAACGAGGCGCGCCCGTTTCCGGTGGCCTTCATCGACCGCGGTGGCGAGCATCTCGAGGCGATCGGCTTCGCGGTCAACCTGCTCTGTGTCCACCAGTCCCACGGGCAGGGCCTGCGGGGATTGCCGGAGGTCACCGGCCCCGATGAGCACCCGTACCGGCGCGATTGCGCGGCACGGCTGTCCAATGGCGCCATCCCGGTACTGCGCGGATGAGTGCCGTCCCCGAGGTGCTGGCGGTCGTCCTGCAATGTGCCGGCATGGGCGACTGCCTCTACGCCGTCCCGGTGCTGCGCAAGCTGCGCCGGCAACTGCCGGGACTGCGCGAACTGGTGCTCTTCACCTACCAGCCTGACCTGTTCGCACGCTGTCCCTACGTCGACCGTATCCACCATTTCGACGATGTCGCCGCCCGTGCCGTCCACTCGCAGGTCCTTACGCTGTTCGATACCACGCGTCTCCCGTATCACCTCATGGACACGGTGGACTTCATGAGCATCCCGGCGGGCCTCGGCCAGCTCAGCTTCCGGGAGAAGCAGCTGGAGTACTTCCCGGTGGAGCCGGACGAGGCTGTCCGTTACGACGTCGTGCTGAATACCTCGATGACCTGGCCAAGCCGCTCCTGGTCCCTGGCGAACTGGCAGCGCCTTGCGGATGCGTTGCTGGCCGAGGGGCGCTCCGTTGCGGTGGTGGGCAAGACGGTCCACTCCCCCTGGGAGCAGATGACCAAGTCCAGCGAGGGCCTGCGCGGCTGCGTCGACCTCACCAACCGGCTCAGCCTGGACCAGACGTACTACACGATCGCCCGGGCTGGGCTGTTCGTCACCTGCCAGAACGGGCTTTCCGTGCTCTGTGGCGCCACGGGGACCGAGGTGATCGTTCTGGACCGGTCCATCGAGTGGAGCAAGTACGCCATGTATCGCCACGAGGACCCGCACTTCCGGTTCAGCATCGTGAAGGGCAACTGCGACATCTACTGCTGCGACGGCCAGCAGTGCCCCGTTTACGGGGAGTTCCGCTGCATCCCCGGCTTCGAGGCGGTCTGGGGCCGGGTGCGCGAGCGACTGTCGGCCAGCCGGGAGCCCCAGCCATGAATCATGAGACGGAATACCGTGCCGAGGCGCTCGATCTCGCCCGGCAGCAGATGCTGGCGGCCTACCTAGCCTGGTGGGACCGGTTCAAGGAGACGGAGCGGCGCAAGTCGCCCCTGCTGCCGGTACTCTGGGGGCACCGGGGCTATTCCCAGAATGACGAGGATGGCATCGTCCAGGAGATCTTCCGGCGCATCGGGGTGCGTGATGCCCGCTTCCTCGAGATCGGCGTGGGCAATGGCCTGCAGAACAACACCCTCTTCTGGCTGAAGCAGGGCTGGCGGGGCGCCTGGGTGGAGGGCAGCCCCGACAACGGCCGCTTCATCCGCCAGGCCTTCGCCACCCCGATGGCGCGGGGTGGCCTCAACTTCCAGGAACGGCTGGTGCGGGCAGAGAACATCAACGAGATCGTGGCCGGGGCGGGACTTTCGGGCCAGGAGATCGACCTGCTCAGCATCGACATCGACGGCAACGACTACTACGTGTTCGAGGGCCTCGGCGTGCTTGATCCGCGGGTGGTGGTCATCGAGTACAACGCCAAGTTCCCGCCCCCGGCCCGCTGGCGCATTCCCTACTCGCCGGACTACCTGTGGGATGGCAGCGACTGGTTCGGCGCCTCCCTCCAGAGCCTCGCCGACCTCTTCGGGCGCCGGGGCTACGGCCTCGTGGCCTGCAACGTGACTGGCTCGAATGCGTTCTTCGTGCGCAGGGACCTGCTCTCCGACCACTTTCCCCTAGTTGATGACCTGCGGCAGCTCTACCAGCCCGCCCGCTACTTCCTCACGCCGGGCCTGTTCAATCACCTCGCGGGTGCCCCGTCCCTCAGCGTCCGCCTGGACTGCGTAGCGGACTGATGTCGTGAAACCCACCAGGAAGGGCAACGTGGCCTTTGCCAGCGGCTACAACCGCGTCAAGCAGACCCGGCACGGCTTCGTCATCTATAACTCCGGCGACGAGTACGTGGGCCGCTCCTTCGATGCCTATGGCGAGTGCGTCGAGGCCGAGGTCCAGTACGTGCTGTCCCTGGTGACGCCGGACGCCGTGGTCATGGACGTGGGGGCCAATTTCGGCGCCCTCACGCTGCCGCTCGCGCGCAAGGTCCGCCAGGTATTTGCCTTCGAACCCCAACGCGAGGCATTTCTCGCCCTGGCAGGAACCATGGCCCTGAATGGCCTCGCGAATGTCACCTGCGAGAACGTCGCGCTGGGGGCGCGGCCGGGCTTCGTCCGCGTGCCCCCGCTGGACTTTCACGGCACGAACAACATCGGCGGCGTCAGCATGGACACCGAGCGGCTGGGTCCCGGCTACGACGTCCGCTCCGAGACGCTCGACGGCTATGTCGAGCGCAATGGCATCACCAGGCTCGACCTCGTCAAGGTCGACGTCGAGGGCATGGAGGAGCAGGTGTTGCGCGGGGGCGTCGCAACACTCAAGCGCCTGCGCCCGATCCTGTACCTCGAGGCGGACCGGCCCGACAAGGTGCCGGCCCTCAAGGCCTTCGTCGCCGGCCTCGGTTATTCGCTGGAGCCCCACGAGCCTCCGCTGTTCAATCCGCACAATTTCTTCGGCAACCCGGCCAACGTCTGGGGTCGGAACATCGTCAGCATCAACCTCGTCTGCCGGCCGGGTCCCGGCGACGCGGCCTGAGCCCGCACCCGACTGTCACGGATCGATCCCCCATGAACAACGACATCTTCGCCATCCCGGTCCAGGACCGGGTCTGGAAGCAGCAGTTCTTCTACAACGCGTTCCGGGCCCTCTGGTACAACCGCATCGACGGCGACTACGCCGAGTTCGGGTGCTGGTCCGGCTCCACGTTCTGGCTGGCCCACACGGAGGCCCGCAAGCATGGGCACAATGCCCGGCTCTGGGCCTTCGACTCGTTCCAGGGACTGCCGGCCGCCGAGGGACCCAGGGACGAGCATCCGTCCTGGAATCAGGGCGGGATGAGCATGTCACTGGAGGAATTCCACCAGGGCTGTGCCCGTGACGGGGTGCCCCGGGCCGACTACGACGTGGTGCCCGGCTTCTACCACGACACCCTGGACCGCATGGGCCCCACCGAGAAGCCGGTGAACATCGCGCTCGCCTTCATCGACTGCGACATGTATTCCAGCACCCGGTCGGTGCTGAACTTCCTGCTGCCGCGACTGAAGCACGGCATGATCGTCGCCTTCGACGACTACTTCTGCTGGACGCCCACCCAGCTCTCCGGCGAGCGCCGCGCCATGCTCGACGTATTCGGCGAGAGTACCCGCTGGAACCTGCTGCCCTACATGCAGTTCGGCTGGCACGGCCAGTCCTTCGTCGTCGAGGACATGGCGCTGCTGGGCTAGCAGGCGCGCCGCACCTTCAGTCGGCGGTCGCGGCCTCGAGCCAGGCCCCGAGCGCCGCCCGGACTTCGACCACGACGCTGTCCCAGTCATTGGCGGCGGGCTGGCGATAGAGGCGCATGGTCGGGTACCAGGGCGTGTCGTGACGCCCGAGCAGCCAGCGGTAGTCACCGGACTCGGGCAGCAGCAGCCACACGGGCCGGCCCAGCGCGCCGGCCAGGTGGGCCACGGCCGTGTCCACCGTGATGACGAGATCGAGTTGCCCGACCAGGCCGGCGGTCGCGGCGAAATCACCCAGTTCCCCTGCGTGGTCGAACAGGCTGGCGTTGCCGGCGAGCAGCGGCAGGTCCCGCTCCCGGTATTCCGTCTGCAGGGAGTGGAATTCGGCGGGCAGGGCGAGCAGGGGGGCCAGGGTAGCGAGCGGCAGGCTCCGATGCCGGTCATTCCGGTGCACCGTGGAACCCGACCAGACGAGGCCAACCCGGGGGCGCGACCGCGGGCCGAGTCGCGCCGCCCATTCCGCCTGGTCGTCCGCCGGCGCCGCGAGGTACGGCACGTCGGCGGGGATCGAGTCGAGGGTCGTGCCCAGGGCGAGAGGGAGGGACATGAAGGGGCAGTGCAGGTCGAAGGCCGGCAGGTCGTTGCCCTGGCCGGTCACCGCCGCGACGCCGGGCGCCGTGGCCGCGACGCGCAGCAGGGGCGGCGGAACGAGTACCACCACCCGGGCCCCCCGGGCGGCAAGCACCGGGGCATAACGGAGCATCTGCAGCGTGTCGCCGAAGCCCTGCTCGTGGTGCAGGAGGATCGTGCGGCCGGCCACGGGTTCCTCGCCCCGCCAGGCGGGACCCGCGCCGGGAGGCGCGGCCGGGGGCCGCCGGGGCAGGTCGAAGCGGGCCTCGAAGAGGGGCCAGCCGGCGGCAAAGTCGCCCTTGAGCAGCAGTGCGACGGCCTTGTTCCAGCGGGCATCGGCGAAGTCCGGATCCAGCGAGAGGGCCGCGTCGTGGGCCGCGAGCGCCTCGTCGGGCTGGCCCGCAGCCTGCAGGGCGTTGCCCAGGTTGTTGTGGGCGGCGGCCCAGCGGGGGTTCGCCGCGATGGCTTCCCGGTAGCTGGCGATGGCCTCCCGGGTGTGGCCGAGCATGAGCAGGGCGTTGCCCAGGTTGTTGTGCGCCTCCGCGAATCCCGGACGAAGCGCCAGGGCGCGGCGATAGCAGTCGATGGCTTCGGCAGGCCGGTCGCCCAGCTCCAGCTGGGCGCCCAGGTTGTTCCAGGCCGCGGGGTCGCCGGGCCTGAGCATCGTGACCTGCCGGTAACTGTCGAGCGCTCCCGCCGCGTCGCCGACGAGCTGCTGGACGTTGCCCAGGTTGAAGAGGGCGTCGGCATAGTCGGGCCGCAGGGTCACCGCGCGGCGGTAGCTGCGGAGTGCATCATCGTGCCGGCCCGCCACCGTACAGGCCCTGCCCATGTTGTAGTGATGTTCCGGGCCGTTGGGCTCGAGCTGCAGCGCCCGGCGGTAGCTGGCAATGGCCTCGTCCACCGCACCGGTCCGGAGCAGGGCGTTGCCCAGGTTCCGGTGGGCATCGGGGAAGTCGCGCTTCAATCTCAGCGCCGCGCGGAACGCGGCCAGGGCCTCCTCGACCCGGCCAAGGGCGAGCAGGGCATTGCCCCGGTTGGACAGGCAGGCCGGGTACTTCGGGGACTGCGCCAGGGCCTGGTCCATGAGCGTCACGGCTTCCTCGTGCCGGCCCCGCTGGTGGGCCGCGAGGCCGAGGAAGTGCAGGGCGTCGGGCTGGCCGGGCACCCGGGCGAGCACCTGCCGGTAGCGGGCCTCGGCGTCGTCGAGACGGCCCGCCTGGTGCAGGGCGATCGCGTCGTTCAGCAGGGTCTTCGCATCCATCCGGGCGGGTCCTGCGTCAGCGGGCGAGCAGGTGGCGGGCGAAGGCCGGGAACTCGCCGCGCCAGAACACATGGCTCTCTGGCGAGAAGCTGGCGAAGCGCCAGCCCTGGCGGCTGGCGAGCCGGTCCAGGCTCTCCCGGGAATGGAGGCTCACGTGCCCGTTGCGGGGCGCGGCGTACCACCAGGTCAGGGGCTTACCGGGCGCGATCTGCCCGTCGGACACCAGCGTGCTGACCAGCATCAGGCCGTCGGGCGCGAGCAGCGCATCGAGCCGGGCGGCGAGGGCCCTGGGGTCCGTGACGTGCTCGAACACCTCGAAACAGGTGATGAGGTCGTAGGTGCCGGCGGGTTCGGAGGTGCCCCCGGCGAAGAACGGGTCGTGGCACGCCGAGTCCCAGCCGGCGGCCCGGAGGATCTCGCTCATCCGGCCCGCGCCGCCGCCGTAGTCCAGGTGGCGGACCGGGCGGGCATCCCCGGGGAACATGCCGAGCAGGGTCTCGGCGTTGGCCCGGGGCCGCACCTCCCGGTGGTCCGGGTCCACCGTCGCGTAACCGTCGTTGTAGATGTCCCTGGCGAAGTCTTCGGCGGTCCAGGCGGCGAACTCCGGCGCGAAGGCGAAGCCGCAGCCCCGGCAGATCACGTAGGCAACCTCCCGGCCGGCCGCCGGCAGGCGGATGCCCCGGCTGACGCCGCAGTTCCGGTTGAAGTCCACGGCGCCCAGCGGCACGGTGGGCTTGCGGCAGACGGGGCAGCGGGGCGTGCTCATGGCGTCGGGGCCTGGATTCGGGCGGGCCCATTGTAGGCGGTCGGGCCGCGGGGGCGCCGGATCATGTCGGCCCGGCCACGACGGCCGCGAGCGCGCGGCCAGCCACCGCCGCACCGTTCTCATTGGGGTGCATCGGGTCGTCCCGCGAAAGGGTGTAGAGGTCCAGTGCATTGACGCTGGCGCCGTCCTCGGCGAAGGCGCGCGCGAGATCGGCCCGGAACGCCCCGGAGAGCATCACGACCTCGAACCCGAGGTCCCGGGCGACCTTGACGGCCAGGATTTCGTCGCCGATGGACTCATGGTCGCCCTCCAGTACGAGCGACGAGGCGAAGCGCGGCCAGATGGCGACCGTCACGCCGAACCCCTCGCGCCCGGCCAGGTCCCGCAGGCGGGTGAGCGCCGCGGTCACGGTGCTCTGGCTGGTCCCGACCGATGCCTGGAAGCGCCCATAGTCGAGGCGGGCAAGGGCCATGGTGTTCTGCTCGTCGCCGGACGCCTCCCTCACCGCCGCGCTGGCCGCGGCGGCGGCACCGAAGCCGAACCAGTCCCAGCGCAGGCTTGCCCACCGGAACAGGGCGGAGTGGAGGAACAGGTACTCGGTGCCCGGCGGGTGCTCGTAGGTGTAGCGGGCGAAGAGCAGGTTGCCCGGCACGTAGTCGTTCTCGACGAAGAGGAGTACCACGTGGTCCGGCCGGTAGGCGAGGCCGCGCTCGGCGAGCAGTTCCACCTCGCCGAAGGTGCAGTAGCCCGGGGTGCCGAAGTTCAGCACTTCGTGGCCGGGACCGAGGGCGCGTTCCATGTGCCGGGAGATGAGGTCGTCGATGTTCCGGATGCCCACGCCCGCGGCCACGGAGTCGCCGAGCAGCACGATGCGCCGGGTACCGGGCTCCCTGGCCCGGCGGCGCTCAATGTCCCGGAAGCCGGCGCTGTTGGTCTCCGGGAAGCTCTGGTGCAGATCCGCGTCGGCGTCCCGGTAGCCCGGTTTCCATTCGTAGCCCAGCAGCGGATTGTCCGAATAGCGGAACGCGCTGTCCTCGCTGTCCGGATTGATGCGGAGGACGGCCGGGGCGATGCGCAGGTACCGGGCGGCGTACTCGAGCACGGTCAGCCCCAGCACCAGGGAGACCAGCAGGAGGGCGCCATTCAGTGCCCAGGCGGCAGCGCTCTTGTTGCCCATGGCAGGTTCCGGTTCAGCTGACGGCAGAAAGCCCGCGCGAGGCGGGCTTCGGTGTGGTTGGTGGAGGCGGCGGGAATCGAACCCGCGTCCGCAAGTCCTCTGCCCTCAGCTCTACATGCGTATTCCGCCAATTGTCTTACTGGCGGCTACCCGACGGACAGGGAAAACCGACAGCCAGTCCGGTTGATGGGCTTTAACGTGAAGACCCCGGACGGGCCCGCACGCGATCCTGTAATGGGTTACTCCGGGGTCCGTATCGCACAGGCTCGATGCCGGTCCGAAGGCTCTCAAGACTGGTTTTTAAGCAGCGAGAGCGTAGTTGTCGTCGTTGGCAACTAAAGGTTTGCAGATGGATTTACGAGGTGATCTGCACCTCGGCATGCACCAAGGGGTTCGCAACCCACGTCGAAACCAGGTCGCCCCCATGGGAAGCATTGTTGGGGGCGGGGCGGCGGAAAACAAGTCGAATGCGTCGCAACAAGCGGTATTGCCAGCCATACGAGGAGCAGGGGCGGTTGCCCAGGGGCCGCCAATAGCGGACATTGGAAAGCATGAAACGCCCTCTGTTCTTGGTGGAATCCAAGCCCCTCGACCCTGGCGATTTCCGGATCCCGGCAGATCTTCGGGCCTGGCGGCACGCCGAGGCTATTCCGGAGGCCCGCGCCCTGCTAAGAATGCTGGCCGCGGGCTGTGCGCAGGTGGCCGAGGGAAAGGTCCGGCCCGTCCATGAGGTCATTGACCGGATTCGCCGAGGCGCCAAGCGGGATTGACGCGGATCCGGCTATCCCGTGCTCACACCTTTACCTGCGGTAGCTTGTCTACCGCCGGGTGCCTCGGTCCGGCGTGCTAAATTCCGGGGCTAAAGCCCGATGAGCAACACCACCAACCCGGCCGACCCCATCGTCCCCTTCCGCCTCTGGTGGGGCCTCGCCGGCTGCGCGGCGTTCTTCGCCCTGGTGCTGGTGGCCGGGCCCTACGACACCGGCGTCACCATGCCGCCCGACAAGGGCAACTGGTGGTACCTGTGGCAGCGGGCGGACGCCGACGTGTGGTCCCGGCTCTCGGCCTGGCTGCCCTACACGGTGCACCAGGTGTCCCTCTGGTACCTCATCGCGAGGTCCCGCGCGATCCGGCCCGCGTACACGAAGGGCCTGCACCGCTTCAACGTGCTCGCGCTCGGCATCAACGCGTTCTTCATGGTGCTGCACGTGGTGCAGACCCGGCTGTTCTACGACGGCCTCGCCCAGGACGTGCCCGAGTTCACGTCGTTCGGCTCCGTGGCGCTGATGCTGATGCTGATCCTGGTGATGGAGAACGGCCGGCGGGGGATGGTGTTCGGCCGGCCGCTGCCCTTCATGCAGACGGCGGGGGACGCACTGCGCCGCTACCACGGCTACTTCTTCTCCTGGGCCATCGTCTACACCTTCTGGTACCACCCGGTGGAGCTCACGCCCGGGCACCTCGCGGGCTATGCCTACATGAGCCTGCTGCTGCTCCAGTCCAGCCTCATGTTCACGCGCTTCCACGTGAACCGGGTGTGGACGGCGTTCCTCGAGGGCGTCTGGGCCGTGCACGGCGCCATCGTCGCCGGCCTCGTGATGAACCAGGGGCAGCCCCAGTTCTGGTCCATGTTCCTGTTCGGCGGCGTCGCGATCTTCCTCATCACCCAGCTGCACGGCATGGGGGTCACCCGGCGGGGCAAGCTGCTGGTGGCGGCGCCGCTGTTGGCGGCCATGGCGGTGTTCTACGCCCAGTACCCCCAGTTCCTGGTTGGCGTCGCGCGGCTGCCGATGGTGCTGTTCGCGGGCGCCTGCGTGATGGCGTTGCTGGTGTTCGCGCTGGTGAAGCTGGGCAACCTGCTGGCCGGCCCGGGAGCGGCCCCCGTGAGGCAAACCAACCCGTAGCGACGGTGAACCCCATGCAAGTAGCCACGGCAACTTCCTCCGTACGCGGGTCCCGCGCCTTCCCGGTGCTGTGGGCCTGCCTCGCGTCGGCGGTGGCGCTGGCGGGACCCGCGGGCCTGCCGAACCAGCGGGACGCGCTGGAGGGAATCACCACGGCAGGGCAGCCGGGCGCTGACGATCTCGCGGCCATCGCGGCGGCGGGCTACCGGAGCGTCATCGACCTGCGCGGCGCCGGTGAGGATCGCGGCTTCGACATGCCCGCCAGCGTCGAGGCACTTGGCATGCAATACACCAACCTGCCCGTCGAGGGCGCCAGCGGCATCACCTACGCCAACGCGGCAGCACTCGACCGGCTGCTCGAGGGGATGCCGAAGCCCGTGCTGCTGCACTGCGCGTCCAGCAACCGGGTTGGTGCGCTGCTGGCGCTGCGGGCGCGCGCTCAGGGGGCCGATCGCGAAACCGCGCTCAATCTGGGCATTGCGACCGGGCTCGGCAGCCTCCAGCCGGTGGTGGAGCAGAAGCTCGACCAGCCCTACGACTGAGGGCGAGCCCTCACCCCCGGCGCATCATCCGGCCCTTCTGCCGCTGCCAGTCGCGCTCCTTGAGCGTTTCGCGCTTGTCGCGGGTGTTCTTGCCCTTCGCGAGCCCCAGGGTCACCTTGGCCCGGCCGTTCACCCAGTGCATGGCCAGTGGCACCAGCGTGTAGCCGTCCCGGTCCACGGCGCCCTGCAGGCGGTCGATCTCCCGGCGGTGGAGCAGGAGCTTGCGCATCCTCGTCGGGTTCGCCTCCACGTGGGTGGAGGCGGAGGTGAGTGGCGTGATGTGGGCGCCCAGCAGAAAGGCCTCCCCGTCCCGGAAGACCGCGTAGGATTCCTGCAGGTTTGCCTTGGCACTGCGCAGGCTCTTCACTTCCCAGCCCTGCAGCGCTAGGCCTGCCTCCAGGCGGTCCTCGATGTAGAAATCGAAGCGCGCCTTGCGGTTTTCGGCGATCAGCTTCGGCGCCGCGTCGGCCTTCTTCGCTTTCGTCGACTTCGCCGGCGCCGCCGCCGGCTTGCTGGATTTTCGGGTGTTCATTCGGCAACAATCCTGACAGCCAGAGCGGGGCGGTCACAGCCAGTCGGGTCCGGATGCGCGAGGTTCATCGCAGTGCCATCGTGCCGTATCCGGCCGAAGCCATGTTTGCGCTCATCGCCGACGTGGAGTCCTATCCCGCATTCCTGCCCGGCTGCACGGGCAGCGCCATCCTCGGCCACGAGCCCGACGGACTCCTGGCCAGCCTGTCCCTGGCGCGGGGACCCTTC
>CALGMY010000193.1 GCA_937958785.1 uncultured Gammaproteobacteria bacterium
GTGCAATACGGTTTCCTGACCCTTGCTGGCAGAAGCAGCAGCACTTTTCCAGTAGTCAGCACCTCGAACGGCATCTCCGATCTCTTCAGTGCGACCTTCGACGGCGCCCTGTCGGCCTGCACACCGTCGGATCCGGATTGGTGCGCGTTCTTCAATGGCAAGCCAGGCCCAGGCCGCGCCATCTCCATCACTCCGGACCCCACCGGCACGACCGCTGGGGTTCCCAATGGCATCTTCCCGGCACCGGAGGCCGGGTCCTACCTGGAACTCGCGACCAACAGCGCTCGAACCCAGGTCACCCTAACGGGCGGTACCATCACGTTTCCCCCGGTCACGATGACCATCCAGGGCGGCACACCCAACGCCACCGACGTGACCATCACGGGTGGTGGCCTGGTGTTCGATTCGGCGCCCCAGTTCGCGGCACTGGACGCGGACGGCCGGGCCGAGTTCCTCGTGAACCTGGCGCCAGCCACCGCGGTGGACTTCAGTAACTTCAGCGTCGTGGCGAACAGCTGCTCGGGCCCGCTCTGCGCGCTCATTCCCATCTTGACGCTGGACATGGTGCGGTACCGCCTGGCCGTCGACTTCGATCCAACCTACAGCACCTTCACCGCAGAGTTCATCGGCGAGACATCCGGCAACTCGCTTCTCTACATCACCATGAACTCGGCCGAGCCGGACAGCATCCCCGAGCCGTTCCAGGTCCAGGACCAGTTCGGTGTCCTGCTGTCGACGACCGTGACCTCCGCACCCGTCACGATCCAGGGACTGACGACCAGCGCCGGGATTGCCGTTTCCGGGGATTCCTCCAGCAGCTATTCCGTCAACGGTGGCGCATTTACCGCAGCGCCGGGAGTCATCGGCAACGGCAACACCGTCCGCGTTCGCCACACCAGCTCCGCCGCGCCGGATACGGCCGTGGACACGGTCCTGACCATCGGCGGCGTCAGCGACACGTTCACGAGCATCACCCAGCGGTACGCCGTCGACGATACCGCCACTACCAGCTCTGACCAGCCGGTACAGATCAACGTCCTCCAGAACGACAATGGCCTCGCGCCGATCGTCTTCGTCGGACTGTGGATCGCCCCGGGCCATGGCACGGCCCAGGTGAGCGGCGCCCCGGGTGCACCCGCTGGCATCAGCATCACCTACACGCCGAGCCCGGGCTATGTGGGACCCGACTCCTTCGAGTACTGGCTGGAAAGCGGCCTGGTGGTGGACTACGGGCTGGTATCAGTCTCCGTGACCAACCCGGACACCGACGGCGACGGCATCCCCAACGAACTCGACAACTGCACGCTGGTCGCCAACGCCAGCCAGTGCGACTCTGACGGCGACGGCTACGGCAATCGCTGCGACGGGGACCTGACCGGCAATGGGTTCACCAATGCACAGGACGCCGTCGTGGTAAGAGCGCGATTGGGAGCACCGTCCACGGCGCCCACCTTTGACGCCGCCGACCTCAACTGCAACGGCTTCATCAACGCCCAGGACACCGCCCTCTTCCGCCAGCTGCTCGGCAAGCCGCCGGGGCCGTCCGGCCAGGTGCCCTGACCAGGGCGCCGTTACACACCGATACAAAGTGTTACCCCCCTGAAAGGAACCCCTGGCGGGGACGGCCTAACCTCTCAACCATCGCAAAGGGCACCGGCAGGCGCCGGGCCCGGTTGAAGGAGAGACCGCATGAACACTGACCGCAACGAGGGCTTCCTGTACGAGTTCGGCGACCTGCTGCTGGCCGTGATCGCCGTCTCCATCCCGCTGGTCGCGCTGCCCCTCTTCCTGCTGTAACGCGGAAGAGGCCCCGTCACCGGGTTGCCCGAGGCCCGTTCCTTCCCCCGGCGCTGCCACTCCCCCCCGGCAGCGAGGGCCCGGGCAACCCCCGTGAAGCCCGCCACTCCATCCCCCCGGAGCTGGCGGGCATTTTTTTGGACGGGTTCCGCGGGGCGGCGCTTGTGTCCGGCGCCCGGCCTGTGTCCAATGCCGTCCCAGCATGCTGCTCGAACCCACGGCACTCGCCTCGACCCTGCGGTACCTGGCCGACAGCCTGGAGCAGGACTACGGACGGGACCCGGCGCCGCTCTTTGCCAGGGCCGGCGTTCCGCTCGCCCATACCCGGGAGTCCGGGGCCCGGGTCTCCCAGGCCGCCACCCGCCGGCTCTGGGCCCTGTGCATCGACGCCACCGGTGACCCCGCCATCGGCCTTTCCTTCGGGCGCCGGATCCGTCCCGAAGGCCTGCACGCCCTCGGCTACGCCTGGATGAGCAGCCGGTGCCTCGCCGATGCGCTCGCCCGGTTCAGCCGTTATGCGAGCCTGCTCGTCCACCTGCCCCTGGAGGCCCGCGTGGTGACGGATGCCAACGGCTGCCGTCTCTCCCTCGCCTTCCCGGATCCGGAGCACCAGCC
>CALGMY010000194.1 GCA_937958785.1 uncultured Gammaproteobacteria bacterium
CCTCAAGGCGCTCCTACGGGATCAGGCGGCGGCCCCGTGGCACTTCTTGAACTTCCGGCCGCTGCCGCAGGGGCAGGGGTCGTTGCGGCCGGACTTGGGCGACTCCCGGCGGTAGGTTTCCACCGCCGGGCCGTGGTGATGGTCGTGGTCGTGGTTGCAGTCCGGGCCGTGCACGTGGGGCTCCGCCGCCGGGGGCGGTTCAGGCTTGCGGGGCATGGTCGCCACCTCCGAGGATTTCGCGCACGGCCGCGATGAAGTGGGGCAGATCCCGGGTGCCGACGGGCCGTGCGGCCAGCGTCGTCCAGGTGTTGCCGGGGCCGGACCGCTCGAGTACCAGCTGGCCGTCCTTGCCGTTCCAGACCAGGCGTTGCTGCCGGCCCTCCCGGTCGAACCGCACCAGCCAGCTGCCGTACACGCCGGCGGCTGCGATGTAGTCCGCCACGGTGCCGCCGCAGGCCGTGCAGGCGTCCGTGATGGCCGCCGCGAAGTCCTCCGTAGCGGCAGGTTGCTCGACCGGGGCCAGGGCGGCCGGCCGGCGTCCGATCCACATTACCTCGTGTTCAGCCACTGGCCACCTGTTCCATCGGGGGTCCTCCTGCAGGGCCGCATGGTAACCTCTTTCCCATGCACGACGGCATCACTGCCTACGAACTGCTGCAGTTCCTGCACGTCTTCCTGTTCGTGTTCTGGCTCGGTCCCGACGTGGCGGTGTACGTCTGGGGCCGGAAGGTGGTCGAAACCGCCGCCACGCCGGAGCAGCGGGTCGTGGCCGGGCAGATGATGGACAAGGTGGAGTACATCCCCCGGATGGCCATCAGCCTCATGCTGACGGCGGGCGGGCTGTTGTCCGAATTCGTGGGCCTCGAGCACCCCTGGTGGCAGATGGCCGGGATCGTGCTGCTGGGTCCCGTCTGGCTCGGCCTCGTGCTCCTCGCCATCATCCGGGACGGCACCCCGGCTGGCGCCACCGCACGCCGCCTGGAAGACGCCCTGCGCTGGGTGCTGATCGTCGCCGTTCCCCTGTCGGTGGCCTGGTCCACCACCACCGGCCGGCTCGCGCTCGCACCCTACGTGGGCGCCAAGCTGATGCTCTTCGCGGCGATCCTGATCTTTGGCCAGCTGCTCAAGGCCCGGCTGGTGCCGCTGCGGGCGGGCCTCGCCGAGCTCGCGTCAGCCGGACCCTCACCCGAACTCGACGACCGCCTGCGGTCCAGCCTGCTGCGCAGCCGGCCCTATACGGTGGCGATCTGGATCGCGCTGCTGGCGGCGGCACTCCTCGGCATACTGAGGCCGGGCGCGCCGGCCGAGGCCGCTCCCGATGACGGCGTCGTCACCTTCGAGCAATCCCTCGACAACTAAATAACTAAGTGTCCGGTACCTTTTCGGGGCGAAAAAAAAGGCCCCGGACTGGCCGGGGCCCTTTCTCAGGCAGCGAGACCTCAGCCAGCGCGGAGGTTGGAAGCCGCCGGCTTGCCACGCTCGTTGGTGATCTCGAAGCTCACGCTCTGACCCTCGGTGAGGGTGGCGAGCCCGGCCGCCTGGACAGCCGTCACGTGCACGAAAACGTCCTTCGAGCCGTCGGACGGCTGGATGAACCCATAGCCCTTCTGGGCATTGAACCACTTAACAGTACCGGTAGCCATTAGATAAGTCTTCCTTAAGCAATTGATAAGAACGCAGATACCGGAACGCCTGCCGCTCACCGTTGCCGGGGAACGACAGCTGTTCCGTACAACATGGAATCTCTGGGAAGCATCAGTCGCGGAATATCCCGAACGGGAATCTTCGTGAGTCCAAGGCCGGCCAAATACGCCATTTGCGGCTCCGACGGTATGCCATATCCCCGCCGAGGTCAACCGACCGGACGACGTCCGGCCTACTGCCCCGCAAGAGACCGGCGCTTGGCCTCGATGTTGGCCAGCAGCTTCTCGAAGGGCTCGATGAACTTCTGGATCCCCTCGTTCTCCAGCTGCCAGGTGACCCGCTTGAGATCAATGCCCGTGGCCTTCAGGTCCTTCAGGACCTTGCGGGCCTGGGGCACGCCGCGGGTCAGGGTCTTGCCCGGCTTGCCATGGTCGTCGAAGGCGGTGGCGGTAGCGGCCGGCATGGTATTGACGGTGTGGGCCCCGATCAGCGGCTCCACGTACATCACGTCGCTGTAGGCGGGGTTCTTCGTGCCCGTGCTCGCCCACAGCAGGCGCTGGGGCCGGGCGCCGGCGGCGGAGAGGGCCAGCCAGCGCGCGCCAGCGGTGAGCCGACGGAAGGCCGCGTAGGCCACCTTCGCGTTCGCCACCGCCACCTGGCCCTGGAGGCTCCGCGGATGGGGTTCGAGCGCGGAGCTGCCGTCCGGGCGGATGCGGTGGGCCAGCAGCTGGTCCACCAGCGAGTCGATGCGGCTGACGAAGAAGCTGGCGACGGACGCGACGTCGCCGAGGGGACGGCCCGCGGCCTGGCGCCGCTCCAGGGCACGGCAGTACGCATCCGCCACGGACTGGTAAGCCTCGACGCTGAAGAGCAGCGTGACGTTCACGTTGATGCCGCGGAAGAGCAGTTCCTCGATGGCCGGCACGCCCTCGACGGTGCCCGGGATCTTGATCATCAGGTTGGGCCGGTTCACGAGCTTCGCCAGGTGCGCGCCTTCCGTGATCGAGCCCTCGGTATCCCGCGCCAGCAGCGGCGAGACCTCGAGGCTGACGAACCCGTCCTCGCCGCCGGTGGCCTTAAAGACCGGCAACAGCGTGTCGCAGGCGTCGCGGATGTCCTGGCAGGTGAGGTCCTCGTAGATCTGCGCAGCCGTGCGTCCGGCGCGGGCCCCCGCGCCGATCTGCTCGTCGTAGGCCGCGCTGCCACCAATTGCCTGGCCGAAGATGGCCGGGTTCGAGGTGATGCCCCTGAGCTCCCGGTCCCGGATCTGCCGACCGAGATCACCGTTTCGCAGGATGTCCCTGGACAGGTCATCCATCCAGTAGCTCTGGCCATACTTCACGAGCTTGCGCAGGCGGTTCATCGGGGCTTCTCCGGGCGGGTGATGGTGTTACCTTAGCAAATCATGGACACCGCGCGGGTCGAGAACCTGGAAATCAAGTGTGCCCATCTGGAGAAGGCGGTCCAGGAGCTGAGCGACGTGGTGTACCGGCAGCAACTCGAACTGGACCGGGTCCTGGCGCGCAGCCTCGAGCTGCAGGGCCAGGTGGAGGCGCTGGAGGCCGCCGCCGACCAGCCTGCGGGACCCCGGGCGGAGATCCCGCCCCACTACTAGCCCAGCAGGCGCGCCATCGCCCGGGGGACGCCCCGGGCATATTCCGCGACCGTCTGCAGCACGTTGGTGTGGTTCACGATCCGGATGCTGTAGCTCACCGAGTCGGTCCGGTTCAGCGTCGTGTGCCACCAGTTCGCCGGCAGGAACAGCGCCTGCCCGGCCTTCAGCACCACGGACCGTGGCCGCGTCCGCCGGAGCTGCGGGAACCGGGCGAGCGACGCGGGGCTCAAGTCCCGTACCCGGGAGTTGCGCAGCTGCCACGGGTACTGGCTGCCCGGGTAGCGGTACAGGTGGCGCCCGTCCTCCGGCGGGAACAGGAGAAACTCCTTCTCGCCCTCCAGCTGGACGAAGCCCACATGCACGGCAACGTGGTCCAGGTGGACGGGCCCGAAGCCGGTGCCTGCCTGCCCGATGAAGAGTTCCGGTCCGCTGATCCGGTCGAGTCCTGGCAGGTCGGCCCAGTTGGGCAGGAATTCCCGCGGCAGCACGAAGCGGTCCTTCAGGCGGAGCAGGTGCCGATTCACCGACAGGTGCATGAGGTAGGGCAGGCGCGGTGGCGCAGGGGACCTGAAGCGGTCCAGGTATTCGCCGAGCGTGCGGACGCCGGACGCCTCCCGGTCCCGCGCCTGGTCGTAACGGACCACCCACCCGTAGGACCCCTGCAGCCGCGCGAACTCGAGGTGGCCGTACTCGGCCCGCAGGGTCTCGTGCAGGGAAACCGGGTGGGGCCACAGCCCGCTATACTCGAACACCAGGGGCAACTCCCGCGGGTTGTCGTGGGGCCGGACTGCCGGCCGTGGGCGGAAGGTGGATCGGGGACTGCTGGTCGCAATGTCGCTGGCGCGCATGGTTGCCGGTGATCTGGAGGCCGATATCCGGGCTTCGCGGCCGGCGCACTTCCGGTTTCGGGCGGGAGCGGGGTCGGTCGCTTGCGCGTGATCCCGCTCTGGCTGCGCCTCCTGGCGGGCCTGCTCGCCGTCGCCTCCGGCATCGCCATCCTGCTGCTCCTGCGCGAGACGGCCCTCGAGCCGCCGGCC
Organism: uncultured Gammaproteobacteria bacterium; assembly: GCA_937958785.1. Classification (GTDB taxonomy): domain Bacteria; phylum Pseudomonadota; class Gammaproteobacteria; order Steroidobacterales; genus SHZI01. The sequence goes on from CALGMY010000194.1 coordinate 4,297, forward strand.
GGCGCTGGGCTGGTGGCCGCCGCGGCCCGGGCCCTGCTGTTCCTCGCCCTGGCCGTGCTCTTCGGCTACACGGCGCTGACGGGGCTGCCACCCACCCACTGGTGGCGCGACGCCGACGAGCACCTCTGGCCCGCCGCGCCGGCTCCCGCGCTCACGCCCGATGCCCACCGTTACCTCGCCCGGCTGCGCCAGCGCCACGCGGGCATCCGCGAGTGCTGGCTGCTGGACCCCGTGGCGCCCGGCGAGTGGCGACTCCTGGCCATGGCGCCGCCGGAGGTGGCGGCAGCGCTGAGAGGTGACTGGGACATCCGGCGGCGGGACCTGCGCCTGTACCTGCTGGTGGCAGGCACGGGCACGGTGGAACTCGCCTGGGGCCGGTCCGTGCCCGCGTCATTCACCACCTGGGACTGGGAGCCCCAGGACGACCAGGTCGCCGAGTTCCGCTGCCCGGAGCGGCGCGAGGTGCGGCGCGCGCTGCGGCTCTGGACCGCCTGAGTCGACGGGCTATACTGCCGCTCCTTTTCGTCACCGCCCGTCACCGGCCACCGCCGGCCGGCCATCACCGACAAGAAAAATCCCGTGTTGTTCAGGAACCTCGTCCTCTACCGCCTGCCTGCCGGATTCACCGCGCCGGCCGCCGAGCTCGAAGCGGCGCTGGAGCAGCGGCCCCTCAAGCCCTGCGGCAGCTTCGACCTGCAGAGCCGCGGCTTCGTGGCCTGCGGCTACGAGCAGCGCACGCTCTATTCACAGGGGCAGCAGCATCTCCTGTGCCTCGGCGTCGAGCAGAAGCTCTTGCCGGCGTCGATCATCAACCAGGTGGCGAAGGAGCGCGCGCTGGAACTCGAGCAGCAGCAGGGCCACCCCGTGGGCCGGCGGCAGATGCGGGAACTCAAGGCCCGCGTCGGCGACGAGCTCCGCGCCCGGGCGCTGACCCGGCGGCGGGCCACTTTCGCCTGGCTCGACCTCCCCGGTGGCTGGCTGGTCGTGAACACGGCGAGCAACGGGCGAGCCGAGGAACTGGTCGAGGCGCTGCGCGACGCGCTCGGTACGCTGCCGGTCGTCCCGTTCAGCACGCAGCATGCTCCTGCCGGCAGCATGGCCGCGTGGCTGACCCACGGGGATGCGCCGGGCCGGTTCGAGATCGGCGAGGACCTGGAGCTCGCGGCCGTCGATGGCAAGGGCACCGCAATCCGCTACGTGCGCCACCCGCTGGACGCCGCCGAGATCCGCCACCACCTGGGCACCGGCAAGGCGCCGACGCGGCTCGGGCTCACCTGGAATGGCCGGATCAGTGTCATGTTGCACCAGAACCTGCACGTGAAGCGCGTGCAGTTCCTGGACGTGTACCAGGATGACAACGCGAAGGGCGAGAACCCCCACGAGCAGTTCGACATCGATTTCGCGCTGATGACCGGTGAGCTCGGCCAGCTGCTCACCGAGCTCACCGCGATCCTCGGCGGCGCGGCGGCCGCGGCGCCGAAGGCGCCCGCCGAGGAGAAGCAGGCGGCCTGAGCTTGCGCCGGCTGCCCCGCAGCTTCTACGCCCGGGATACCGTCACCGTCGCCCGGGCGCTGCTTGGGATGCACGTGGTCCACCGCCACCGGGGCACCGAACGGGTCGGACGCATCGTCGAGGTGGAGGCCTACCTCGGCCCCCACGACCAGGCGGCCCACTCCGCGCGCGGCCTGACGCCCCGGACCCGGGTGATGTTCGGCCCTCCGGGCCACGCCTACGTCTACCTCATCTACGGCCTGCACCACTGCCTGAACGTGGTCACGGAGCCCGAGGGCCATGGCGCCGCCGTGCTGATCCGGGCGCTGGA
>CALGMY010000195.1 GCA_937958785.1 uncultured Gammaproteobacteria bacterium
ATGACGTCCCGGGCCCGGGAGTAGTTCGTCTGGCCGGTCGCCGCAATGAAATCCGGGTCCGTCACGAGGCTGCCGGTCGGCGTGACGACCCGGCCCTGGGCGGCGAGCTGGGCATTGATGGCGCGGGTATCCGCCTCGCTGTCGATGTCGGTATTCGGGCTCCAGCTGTCATACCAGCTCTCGAAGGCGTCCTCGCTGTAGAACGGTCCCCCGAAGGGATGGGCCGCGTCCCAGGGATCACCGGTGTCCGGGTTGATCGTTGCCGGTCCGAACAGGAAGGCGTCGGTGCAGGGCCGGAAGAAGAAGCCGCAGGGATTCCAGCTCCCGGGCCCGCCGGAGGCAATGGGATCCAGGAACTGGGGGCCGATGGCCTCCACGTCCTCGTCGTTGTAGCGGCCCTCGAAGGTGAGCTTCACGCCCTCGGCCAGCTCGTACTCGACCTGGCCGAAGATGGACTTGTGCTCGGTATTCCGGTCCGCGGGGCTCGGGTCCTTGTACTGGCCGATACCCTCGTAGATGCTGCCGTCGCCGATCCCATACGCAAAGCCGCCCCGGATCAGGGGAGCGACGGCCCGCTCGGTGTACCCGTAGCAGGCGGTCTGGGGGTCCACGAAGAGCAGGTCGCCAAAGGTGTCACCGGTGGCGCTGGACCAGGCGCAGTGGCTGCCCGAGCCCTGGATGGTGAGCGAGTTGCTGGTGTTGTCCACGTCCTCACGCCAGTAGAGGGCGCCGATGGTTCCCTGCAGCGGGCCGTCCAGGCTCGTCTGCAGCATGAACTCCTGGCTGAACTGGTTGGTGGTCTTGTCGGTCGTCAGCAGGAAGGCATTCACGGCCCCGTTGGAGTAGGGGGCGCCCGTGAGTGGCGAGATGGTCGCGGGATCGGTCGGGAAGGCGAACTTGCCGTTGTCCGCCTCCTCGAAGGCGTCCTCCTCGATGAAGCCGGTGTGGGAGCTCAGCGTGCCCCAGCCGAGGTCCCAGTCAGCGACGAGGGAGAAGCGCAGCAGCTGCCGGTCGATGCCCTGGTAGTCCTCGTCGGTGAACGGATTGGGACTGACGGCAATGTCGTTCTCGTTGAAGTTCCGGGCCGCTCCCGTGAAGCTCGCCACGGCGGTCTCGCAATAGGGGCTGCTGTACAGGACGTTCGGGTAGATCGAGCCTGGACCCGTGGGCGTGTAATTCGGGTCGTACAGGCGGGCATTACGCGCTGCCAGCGCGGCGTTGTAGGTCTGGCTGGCCAGCTGCTCGAAGCAGCGGAACTGGGCCGGGTGGGTGATGCCATTGCTGTCGGTGAAGGGCGTCCGGGAGGCCTCGGGCAGCAGGACCTCGTCGTTGAACTTCAGGAACGCCGTCGCACTCGGGCCGGTCTGCTGGTCCTGGTACTCGGCCCGGAACTTGAGGCTGATGTTGTCCGTGACCTGGGACTTGGCGGTCAGGGCGAGACCGAAGCCCTCGTCGTCCGCCAGGCTGTCCCCCGTGATGGCGTTGTCGTAGAAGCCCTTCTCGTCCCACCAGGCCGCGTTGAAGCGCAGGCCGAGCTTGTCACCGAAGATGGGGCCGCTGAGGCCCAGCGTGGCGCTGTACTGTTCCTCCACGTTCCCGTCGGCGGAAACGGTCGCCTCGAAGACGTCGGAGGGGTCCTTGGTGATGTACTGGATGGCGCCGGCGAAGGCGCTCCGGCCGTAGAGGGCCATCTGCGGGCCCTTGACGACCTCGAGCCGCTCGATGTCCACGAGCCGGGTGTTCAGCAGCACGCCGCCGCCGGAATTGCTGATGGCCTCGGTCGACACGTCGATGCCGTCCACCAGCACGGCCACGTTCTGGCGACCCCGGGTCGGGGAGAGGCCGCGGATGGTGATGCGCGTGTCGCTCTTCGCCGCACCCTCGTCGAATTCCACCGACGACAGGCCCTTGGTGATGTCGGAGATGTTGGAGAGGCCCTTGCGCTCCAGTTCCTCCGCCGAAATGGCGTTCACCGCGATCGGCACGTCCTGGAGGCTTTCCTCCTTCTTCCGGGCGCTGACGATGATCTCCTCGACCTGGGTCCAGCCCGTGGCGGGTGCCAGCAGGGCCAGGGGCGGCAAAGCCAGGGTGAGGGCTGCGGCCAGCGGCAGGCCGCTGCGGGTTGGCGCCATGTCGTGCTCCTTCGGTCGGACCGGGCGACCAGCAGGCCCGGCGGGTTATGGCGAAGCGGCAGCGGCTGGCAAGCGGGTTCCCGAGGACGGACGGGGGCGGTGGCCTCGTGCCGGGAAGACTTCCCGGGAATCCGCCAATCCCCCGCGTGCCTGCGTTGGCCCCACCAACCGCACGTTCTTATGGTTCGATTCTGCACCCCCCGCAAAGGTCATACAAGTATGACCTTTGCGGGGAGGCCAGCCAGCGGCCCCCGGTTGCCCCTGTGCCAGCCCTGGGTCCTGGCCCTACGCGCTGGCTTCCCGGTCCAGGCCAGCCTTCGCGTGCATCGGGGTCTTCACGGCCAGGAAAGCGGCCACCGCGATGGCCGCGGCCACCAGGCCCATCTCCAGGCCGAATTCCTCGGGCTTCTCCCAGAACTCCGTGAAGAGGTGCCAGCGGCCCGCGATTTCCACGCTGTTCCAGGCAATGATAGCCGTCGGGATGCCGTAGCGGATCGCCGTCGTGACCTTCCACATCTGCACCAGGCGCTGGAACAGGTAGATGGCCCAGACGGTGTTGGCGAAGAAAATAACGTAGGTCGCCGGGTGGTGGTCACCCAGGATCTGCTCGTCGTAGATGAACAGCAGGGCCAGGTAGCAGAACCAGACGACATAGATGGTCTCGAGCGCCGTGATGGCGGCGAAGTTGCGCTCGTAGCCCCGGCTCGGCTTGCCGGTGCGCAGCCCCAGGTTCCGCTGCATCCAGACGAACATGTTGCACTTCGTCTCCTTGTTCATCACGAAGTACGCCATGGTGGCGCAGAGGATGCCCACGGAGGACATCATCACCAGGTACTCGGCCTTGGTGGCGATCTGGCCTGCCACGCGCGGGTCCATGAGGTCCGGCACCGCCAGGTAGTTGGCATTCCAGACGAAGGCGAACTCCACCCAGCCGGTCCACAGCAGGGTGCCGGCCCAGAAGCCGTACCAGGTGCCGGCCACCTCGCCCGGATGCTTCATGCCGATGTAGAGCAGGACGGCGCCAAAGGCGCCCAGCGCGAAGGCGGACTGGTAGACGTACTGCTCGCCGAAGATGTTCTCCATGGCGATCATCACCGTGTGGCCGAGGGCCTGCACGATGAAGACGATCACGAAGGCCAGCAGGCCGATGAACGGCGGGCGGGCGAAGGCGTTCTTGAGGGCGCTCATGGCGGTGTTCCTTCAGGGGCCATTCTCCGAACTCTACCATGCCGCCATGCGGCCAGCCGGGGCGGCTGATTGCCGCATGGCGCCGGGGCGCCGGTTATCATGGCGCCCGGGCCGGGGAGGGTGCCATGCGTGACCTGATGATGCGGTTCCTCGGGCGGGAACTCTCGAGGCGGGACTTCGGCCGGGCCCTGGCGGCCGTGGGCTTCAGCGCCACGGCGGTCAATTCGCTGCTCGCCCGGGCGGCCGAGGCCCAGCTGCCGCCGGCGCCCGAGGGCGTGGCCTTCACCGGCACCGGCGCCGAGGTCCTCGTGGAGACGCTGCGGGCCGCGGGCGTGCGCTACGTCTTCGGCACGACCGCCACCGGCATGTCGGCCTTCTTCGACGCGCTGACCCTGCGCCCGGACACCCGGATGATCCTGTCCCTGGCCGAGTCCCAGGCCACCAGCATGGCCCACGGCTACGAGCTCGCCACCAACCGCCCGTCGGTGCTCATCGTGCCCGGCGTCGCGGTGCCGAGCACCATGAACAACCTCTACAACGCCTGGAAGGACCGTTCGTCCATCCTGGTCCTCGCGGACAGCACCAGCACCTACTTCGAAGGCCGCAATGGCTTCCAGCAGATGGAGGACTGGCTGGAGTCCATGGTGACCTTCACCAAGTGGCGTTGGGAGGTGCGCAACGAGCGGCAGATCGCCGAGATGGTGCGGCGGGGCCTCAAGGTCGCGGCGACCCCGCCCGGCGGCCCCGTGCACGTGCGGCTGTCCCTCGACCTGCTCGGCATGAAGAACGTCCGCCAGACCATCTGGCCCCAGGAGCGTTTTGGCGTTCCCCTCGACGTGCCGCCGCGCCCGGACCTGATCGAGCAGGCGGCCCGCTGGCTGGTCGAGGCCCGCGCGCCGCTGCTCTGCGCCGGCGCCGAGGTCACCCGGGCCGGGGCCACCCGTGACCTGGTCGCGCTGGCGGAATTGACGGGGGCCCCGGTGGCCCAGGGGTACAGCGTCTACAGCGACTTCCCGTTCCGGCACCCGCTGTTCGCCGGCTTCTATGGCCTCGGCATTCCCCGGGACCTGGCGAAGACCGACCTCTTCGTCAACCTGGGCGGCCCGATGCCCGATCCCACCATCTTCGCCGCCCCGCCGCCGAGGAAGGCCCGCCTGGTCCACGCCCGGATCGAGTACCAGGAGATCGCCAACACCTATCCGACCGACGTCGCCATCGCCGCGGGGCTCAAGGAGACCCTGGTGGCGCTCAAGGATGCCGTGCAGGGACTCGCGACCCGGGACCGGCTCGCGGCACTGGCCGGGCTGCTCTAGGCCGGGCCGCGGCTCGCGGCGCCCCGCGAGGCCCAGGCGAAGGCCGACGCGAAGCGCCGGGACGACGCCGCGGCCACCTGGAACGCGAGTCCCATGTCCTGGGAACGGGTGTCCGCCGAGCTCGACGCGGCGCTCGAGGACGACGCGATCATCGTCCCGGAGCTCGACTACCGCACGCCCTTCGAGTGGCTGGACCTCGACCAGGGGAAGAAGCGCCTGATCGGCCAGACCACGGGCTTCGCGCTGGGCTGGGGCATCGGCGCGGCCATCGGCGTGAAGGTTGCCCGGCCGGACCAGCAGGTGGTGTGCATGGTGGGCGACGGCGCGCTGCTGTTCGGCCAGGTCGAGGCGCTGTGGACCGCCGCCCGCTACGAGGTGCCGGTGCTGATCGTCGTCATGAACAACCGCAGCTATGACAACGAGCGCAACCGCATCCAGAACAACTCGCCGCTGCTGTCGAACAAGGACACCCGCGACCTCTGGAAGGACGTCACCTGCTGGCTGGGCGACCCGCTGGTCGATTTCGCGGGCCTCGCCCGCAGCTTCGGCATTGCGGGGCAGCGCGCCAGCACGCCGGCCGAGTTCCGCAAGGCGCTCCGGCGCGGCACGGCGGCCCTGCGGGACGGTCGCCCCTACCTGATCGATGCGATGATCATGCAGCTCGACCGGCGGGGCGCGCCGACCGAGCAGACCTGGTACCCGAAGCTCTCCATCGCCGCCCAGCGCACCCGACGGGTGTAGGAGCGGCTTCAGCCGCGATCCCTCCCGCCCCATGCAGTTTTCCCGCTTCGGCCAGCGCTTCACCCGCCACACCGGCGCGGTGGAGCTCATGACGGACCTCGGCACGGCGCTGGCCGCGGACGAGCCGCCGCTCATGCTCGGCGGGGGCAACCCGGCCCGGATCCCGGCGGCGATGACGGTGTTCCGCGCGCGCTTCGCCGCCATCCTCGGGCAGGACCGGGAGTTCCAGCGCCTGGTGGCCGACTATGCCGCGCCGGCGGGCGAGCACGGCTTCCGGGCCGCCCTGGCGGGGCTCCTGCGCCGGGAGTACGGCTGGCAGGTGGGGCCGGAGCACATCGCGGTCACCGCGGGGAGCCAGCAGGGCTTCTTCCTGCTGTTCAACCTGCTGGCCGGGCCGGGTCCGGACGGCGTGGACCGGCGGATCCTGCTGCCGCTCGCGCCCGAGTACATCGGCTACACGGAGCTCGGCGTCGCCGGGGACCTCTTCGTCGCCCGGCGGCCCGCCATCGAGCTCCGGCCTGATTCCCTCTTCAAGTACCGGGTAGATTTCGCGGCCCTGGAGGACGCCAGGGACATCGCGGCCATCTGCGCCTCCCGGCCCACCAACCCGACGGGCAACGTGCTCACCGACGAGGAGGTGAACCGGCTCCGGTCGCTCGCCCGCCGGCTGGACGTGCCGTTGATCCTGGACTCGGCCTACGGCCTGCCGTTCCCCGGCATCGTCTACACCGCGGCAGAGCCCGTATGGGATGAGAACATCATCCTCTGCCTCAGCCTGTCCAAGCTCGGGCTGCCCGGCGTTCGCACCGGCATCGTCGTCGCCCGGCCCGAGGTGGTCGCCGCGCTGGGCGCCATGCAGGCCGTCACGAGCCTTGCCGCCGGCAGCGTCGGCCCGGTGCTGGCCCGGGGCCTCGTGGAGGACGGGGAGCTCCTCCGGCTCTCCCGGGATGTCATCCGCCCCTGGTACGAGGCGCGGGCCGCCCGGGCGCTGGAATGGCTCTGCGCGGCCCTCGGTGACTGCGAATTCCGGGTGCACGTGCCGGAGGGCGCCTTCTTCCTGTGGCTGTGGCTGCCAAAGCTCTCGATCACCAGCGCGGAGCTCTACGCCCGCCTGAAGGGCCGCGGAGTGCTCGTGCTCTCGGGCCACCACTTCTTCCCCGGCCTGCCCGGCGGGGATGGCGACGACTGGCCCCACCGGCACCAGTGCCTGCGAATCAGCTATGCCGGTGACGAGGAGACGGTGCGGCGCGGGCTCGCGCTGATCGGCGCCGAGGTCCGGCGCTGGCAGCGCTGAGGTATCCTCTGCGCCCACCGATCCAGCCGGCTGCCACAGCCCGAGGAACTCCCCGATGATCGACGCCGCCGTCATGTTCGTCTTTCCCGGCCAGGGCTCCCAGTACCGGGGCATGGGCAGCGACCTTTACCAGGACTTCGCCGCTGCCCGGCAGGTGTACGACCGGGCCAACGAGGTGCTGGGCTTCGATCTTCGCGAGCTTTCGTTCAACGACCCCCATGGCGAGATCGGCCTCACCCGCAACACGCAGCCCGCACTGCTCACCCACGAGATCGCCTGCCTGCGCGTCTTCGAGGAACTCACGGGCGGTCGCCTGAAGCCGGCGCTGGCAGCGGACCACAGCCTC
>CALGMY010000196.1 GCA_937958785.1 uncultured Gammaproteobacteria bacterium
TGAACAGGCGTATATCAAAACCAAGGAATTGCTGATCGAGAAAAAAGAGCAGGTCACGCAGGGACTGGGCCATGGCGGAATTCTACCCGCGCTGTGCTAAGGTTCCGGCCGGGAGGGAGCCCAGTGAAAGACGCACTCCAGGCGACGCCACGGATCGGCTCCCGGCCATCCCGCATCGGCATCCGCACCGCCCTCGCCGGTCTCCTGCTGCTGGCCCTGTCGGGCCTGGCGCCCCGCACCGGGCTTTTTCCGCCGGGCGTCGCTCTGACGGTCTACGTCGCCGGCAGTGTCCTGCTGCTCGTGGCCCTCGGCGCCGCCGGCCTCGGCCTCCTCAGGAGCCGTGGCCGGGCGGGAACCGCGTCGGCGCCCGCCACCTGGCTCGCACTGGTCGCAGGCCTCGCGGTCACGGCCAACAATGCCGTGCTGCTCGGCCAGGCCCGGGGGGCCCCGGCCATCCAGGACGTCTCCACCGACACCCGGGACCCGCCCGCCTTCGGTGCGGCCATCGAGGCGGCATACCCCGGCGGCGCGACGGCGACCGCCCAGCAGCAGGCTTACCCGGACCTGCAGCCGGTGTACTTGAACTCGCCCGCCAGTGCGGTCTTCGCCGCAGCCCGTGCCGTGGCCACCGAGTCAGGCTGGCAGGTCGTCGCCGCCGACGAAGTGGCCGGGCACCTCGAGGCCACGGCCACGTCCGGCTGGCTGCGCCTCGAGGCCGACGTGGTCGTCCGCATCCAGCCAGGCCGGGAACTCACCCGGCTTGATGTCCGGTCCCGGTCACGCTCGGCTGGCGGTGACCGCGGGGTGAACGCCCGGCGTGTGCGCGACTTCGTCCAGGCTGTCCAGGAACGGCTCGCGCGATGACCGCGGACCCATCGGGGACCGCGAATTGACCGCCGTGCCCGACATCACGGGGATGGTCGAGTACTACCTGCCGGTCCTGGTGACGGCCGGGGACTTTGCCCGGGAGATCCAGCCGAGGATCGCGGGGCCGGTGGCCAAGGCGGGGCAGAATCCCTGGGTACAGGCCATTACCGACGCGGACTTCAGCGTCCAGACGTTCATCGAGGTGGCCACCCTCGCCCGCCTTCCCGCTGCGGGCTTCTTCGGCGAGGAGCACGAAGCCTCCCGGCTGACCCGCTACTTCGACCCGGATGCCGGCCTCAAGGTCTGGCTGGACCCGGTCAACGGGACCTTCCTCTACAAGAACCAGCGTCCCGGCTGGGACATCATCCTTTCAATCACCTGGCAGGGTCGTCTGATGGCGGCGATCAGCTACATGCCGGTGCGCGAGCGCTTCTACCTGTCTGTCCGCGGCCAGGGGGCGTTCACGGGCGACCGGCACGCCCGCACCCTCGGTGACCTCGCCCCGTTGCGGACTTCGCCGGGCAGTGCCGTGTGCCTCACCTACCAGGCGCCGGGGGCGCTCGCGAGGCTGCGGGGGTGGTGGGAAGCCTACGACATCGTCGCCGACTACGACCCGGCGCGGGGTTTCGACAACCTCAACGACCTCTTTACGGGGCGTCTCGGGGCCTACGCCTCCGGGCGGGGGGACCTGCTGGACTGGGGGGCGATCGCCTTCATCGTGGCTACCGCGGGCGGCGTCGCCACGGGTCTCGACGGCCGGCCGTTCACGGGATTCGACGACTTCCACGCCGGCAGTGCCGACATGCTGGTGGCCGCGACACCCGAACTGCACGCGGCCCTGCTCTCCACCCTGCAGGGGTAGGAGCGCCTTCAGGCGCGAGTGATCAATTCTCGAAGAAGTACAGCACGAGGGTCTCGGCCGTGCAGGCCGGCTTGGCCTCGCCCTCGATCTCGATCGTGTTCTCCAGGATCACCTGCAGGCCACCGGCCCTCTGGCGGGCCGACTTGAGCTCGGCCCGCATCCGCACCCGCCTGCCGGCAGGAACCATGTTCTTGAAGCGGACTTCGTTGAGGCCGTAGTTGATGACCCGCTTCAACCCCTGGAACTCGACGAACGTATCGAGCAGCTTCGGCATCAGGGAGATCAGCAGGTAGCCGTGGGCGATGGTGCTCGCGACCGGCAGCTCCCGCCGGGCACGCTCCACGTCCACGTGGATCCACTGGTGGTCCTCCGTGGCGTCGGCGAAGCGATTGATGCGCTCCTGGTCCACCAGGATCCAGTCCGACACCCCGATCTCGCGGCCTTCGTAGGCCTTGACGTCGGCGGCGGAGGAAAACACCAGCCTGCTCATCGCGTGGTCAGCGCCCGGTCCGGTCGATGGCCGCGAGGAACTCACCGCGGATCCGGTCGTCGTCGCGGAAGGCGCCCAGCATCTCGCTGGTCGTCATCCAGACGTCGTCCCGATGGACGCCGCGCGTGGTCAGGCAGTGGTGCTGCGCCTCGAGCACCACGGCCACGCCCCGGGGCTCCAGCACCTGCTGGATGCAGCCGGCGATGGCGGCGGTGACCTTCTCCTGCACGATCAACCGCCGGGTGAAGGCATCGACGACCCGGACGAGCTTGCTGATGCCGGCAAGGCGCCGGTCGGGCAGGTAGGCCACGTGGGCACGCCCGATGACGGGGGCCACGTGATGTTCGCAATGGGATTCGAAGTGCACGTTGGCGAGCACGACGATGCGGTCGTAGTGCTCAACCTGCTGGAAGGAGGAGCCAAGCAGCTCGTGCGGATCCTCCCGGTAGCCCGCGAACCAGTCCTCGTAGGCACCGAGGAACCGGGCAGGTGTGCGCCGCAGGCCGGCCCGTTGCGGATCCTCGCCGATGTAGGCGAGCAGGGTGCGGACGGCCGCCTCGGCGGACTCCCGGGAGGGCTTGCGGACGGGTGTTCTACGGCTCTTGGCCATGCAGCTGTTCCAGATAACTGTCGAGATCGGCCGGCGTGTTGATGCTGGTCAGTACCGCGGGCCGGGCCGGTTGCAGCAGTACCGGATTCGCGGCGGCAAGCAGCGCCCGGGGACTGGCCCGGCCGGCATCCAGGCCGGGCACCGCGGCGAGGCGAGCGAGGGTAGCGGGTTCCCAGATGGCGCACAACGGCTCGGGCGCCCCGGCGTCCGGTCCCCGCCAGGCCGTGCCGCCCCGGCGGGGATCGCGGGCCGCAATCAGGGCGGCCAGGACTTCGGGGGTGAGTCCCGGCATGTCGCAGGCGACGACGAGCCAGGCCGCTTCCGGCGCGTGGCGCCAGGCGGCCATCAGCGCGGCCCCGGGGCCGGCGAGTCCCGGCGGGTCGGGCAGGAGGTCGAAGCGCCGCCGGAGGGGCTCGTCCACCTGGTCGAGCCGGACGGCAACGTGCACGGCTGTCACGAAGGGCCCGACCAGGTCGACGGCATGCTCGAGCAGCGTCCGGCGACCGAGCACCAGCGCGGCCTTGTCCTGGCCCATGCGCTCGCTGCGTCCGCCCGCCAGCACGAGGCCCCGCAGGACCGGCACGCCGCCGGGCCCGGCCGCTACCACCTCAGCGGGAGCCCGATGGGGCCGCGTAATCCGACTTGCCACCCGTCTTCGCCAGCAGCCGCACGTCGGTGACGACGATGTCGTGGGACAGTGCCTTGCACATGTCGTAGATCGTGAGGGCGGCGACGGTCGCGCCGGTGAGCGCCTCCATCTCGACGCCCGTACGGTGCTCCACCCGGGTCGTGCAGGTGACGATCGCGTCGCCGGACGCATCGATGCTGATCTCGATGCGGCAGCCGTCCAGGCCGATCGGGTGGCAGAAGGGAATCAGCTCATGGGTGCGCTTCGCCGCCATGGTGCCGGCGATGATGGCGGTCTGGAATACTGGGCCCTTGGCAGTTCGGAGCTCGCCATCGGAGAGCACGGCGCGGACTGCCGGCGGCAGCAGCACGCGGGCCTCCGCCCGGGCGGTGCGCAGGGTCACGGCCTTGCCGCTCACGTCCACCATGGTGGGCTGGTTCGACTCGTCCACGTGGGAAAGCATGGGCGGGATTATAGCCCCGGTGCGGCGGGCATCTCGGCGGCCACCAGTGGCCGGCGCACGCGGAAGGTGGCCCAGCCCGCCCAGAGCAGGGACAGCGTGCCCCAGAGCAGGCCGACCATGACCCCGGCATCGAGGATACCGCGCCAGGGCTGGTCCAGCCGGTTGAAGAGAAGGACGGCCAGCACGATCAGCCCGGTGCCGACGTACACCATGCGCTGCAGCCGCGGGGTGGCGCCGAAGTACCCGACGCAGAACAGGGGTGCCAGGACCAACCGGATCGGCGTGGGATTCTCGTAGAGGACCAGCGCCCGGGCGGCCACCCGGGGGGAAAACCGCAGCTGGAAACCCCGGTAACCCTCCGCCCAGGCCATTCCCGCCGCATTGACGGCGAGCACCAGCCACTCCAGCGGCTCGAGGCCCGCCGCGATTGCGGTCACCGTGTGCCGCCCCAGGCTGGTGGCCGCGTACACGAGGACGGCGGCAATTCCCCCGATCCCCCAGCCCACGCCGAGGGCCCGGAGCAGAGGGGAGATCCCGGCCGGTCCCGGGCCGTCCGGCCCTGTTTGAACTGTTATCATCGCGCCCGCATTTTCAGGGTACGGGGCCACGTAATCCAGCAGATTCGCCGGGGCGTGGCGCTGCGCCGCGGGGCAACGCCGCAGCCCCGGGCCACCAGCGAGCAGACGGAGCATCCATGGGCCGCACGATCATCGACAAGCTCTGGGACGAGCACACGGTTGCCGACCTCGGCGACGGCAACAGCCTGCTGTACATCGACCGTGTCTTCCTCCACGAGCGGACCGGCAGCGTGGCCCTGAGGGGCCTCGAGGCCGCCGGCCGCCAGGTACGCAACCCCGAGCAGGTCTTCTGCACGATGGATCACATCGTGGACACCACCCCCGGTCGCACCGACGACACCCGCATGCCGGGCGGGCGCGAATTCATCACCAGCACCCGGGCATCGGCG
>CALGMY010000197.1 GCA_937958785.1 uncultured Gammaproteobacteria bacterium
GGCACCACGCTGCAGCTCACCAACCGCACCTGCACGGGCCCCTGCGCCACGCTGCCGGCCGGCGCCTACAACGGCGGCATCCTGATGACCTTCAATGCCGGTCCCCAGACGGTGGTGCCGATCCCGGCCACGGCCTGGCTGCTCGGCACGGGCCTGCTCGGTGTCGCCGGCCGCAAGTTCCTGCGCAAGAAGGCCTGAAGTCCGCCATCCCGCAGAGTCCAAGACGACCCCAGGGAACCCCGCTTCGGCGGGGTTCTCTTTTTTCAGCGGTCGGCCCGGTTGTAGAGCAGCCAGGAGGTGACGATGTATTTGTCACCCGAGACCGGCATGTTGCCCCGGTGCGTGTGGGTGAAGCCCGCCGGGGCGATCACGACGGTGCCCCGCCGGGGCTGGATCTTCCGCTGCTGGAACCAGAACTCGGTTTCCCCGCCCACGTCCACGTCGTTCAGGTAATACATCCACAGCACCACCCGGTGCAGGGCCTCCATCGTCGGATCCGGCGAGGTCTCGCAGTGCCAGTGGGGATAGCCCCCCTGGCCGGCCGGGTACTTCTGGATGTTCACGGTGCCGCACCGGAACAGCCGGCGGACGAGCATCTTCACCGTGTCCCGGCTGGCGGTGCCGATGTTGTCCATCGTCAGCTCCACCTCCGGCCCGGCCGGACCCAGCCGCACGGTGGGGGTGACGCTGCCGACGAAGGGGTAGCGGATGAAGTAGTCGGTGAGGTCCTCCAGGCAGGCGTTCAGGAGCCGCTGGTGCAGGTCCTCAAGGTCGCCGAAGTTGTCGATGGTGAGGTCGAGGCTGGTCTTGCGCCCGGGCGAGATGCCCGCGCTGGTGATGCCGGGACCCTTGCCGGGGTGGGCCTCGAAGCGGGCAATGGCCTCCTCGCAGAGGCTGGCGGGCAGCGCGTTCGCCGCGGTGTGGATGAAGTCCATGGCCTTCTATGCCACGGCGCGGCGGGCCCCCGCAATATGGACTTGGCGCCGTCAGCCCGCGGGGGGCGACGGGGACCGGGCCAGGGGATGGCGCAGGTCCTTGGTGAGGCGGAGCGCGTCCTCCCGGCCGCTGTAGTAGCGGAGCACGCGGCTCGCCTCCGTGAAGCCCAGGGCCCGGTAGAAGAGCAGGGCCACGGGATTCCGGGCGCGCACCTCGAGGCAGAGGGAGAAGGTGCCCGCCGTCACGGCGGACTGTTCCAGCCATTCCACCAGCCGGCGTCCCAGCCCCCGGCGCTGCCAGGGGGTGTCCACGGCCAGCAGGTTCAGGTGGGCGATGTCGTCCCCGAAATGCATGATCGCGAAGCCTGCGATGCCCCGCCCGTTGCCGCCGCCGGGCCGGGCGATCAGCACCTGGGATTCCGGGTGCTGCAGGTGCCGGGCCACCCGCGCGGGCGTCCACGTCCAGGGCAGGCCGATCTCGACCAGCCGGCGGGACATCTCGGCGATGACCTGCACGTCGGCCGTGCGGGCGGGGGTGATCTCGAGGATGGCGGGCATGCGGCTTCTCCGACCGTCTTTTCCCGGACAGTAGCCGATCCGGGCTGCCGCAGGGTGCCGGATTTGTCAGAACACCGGGTCAGGGACGGCCGGCGCAGTAATTGACCCCGCCACCCTCGGTCGCGGCCCCGGACTCGTCCACCCGCACGAACACCCGGTAGGGGGTGTAATCCGGGAGGATCCCGTACTCGCCGGTGTATTGGTAGCAGAAGAAGTTCTCGAACAGGAAAATCTTCGGCGGGAAGAAGGAGAAGGTGGCGAACACGGCCGTGAGCGCCGCGACGCGCGTGGTGTCGGTGCGGAACGGCGGGCGGGTGAGCACGAACCAGCTCGTGGCCTGTCCGAGGCTGATGCCGAGGACCATGATCGAGAGCATGGTGGGGAGCGAGGCCCTGCCGCCTGAGGCCACCACCCAGCCCATGTAGCTGAAGTAGATGATCCAGATCGCGACGGGGGTGATGGCGAGGGCCAGGGCCTTGCCGATCCAGTAGTTGTTGGCGATGCCGCGGGTGTAGGTGTACTGCACGAGGGCCGCGAACAGACCCGGCCAGAAGTACATCTTGGTGTGTTCCCAGGCGCTCTCGTTCACGGCGGCGAAGAGGGCCATGGGCCGCCAGTACTCGCTGAGTTCGAAGGCGAAGTGCAGGGCCGAGCCCGCCACGCAGACCCAGATGACCGTGCCGATCTCCCAGATCGCGAGGGTCAGCCGGCCCCGGGATGGCGTGCTGGCGCCCATGGCCGCGTCAGCCTGCCAAGCCCACGAGGAACCAGGTGCCGGCCCCCGCGATCGCGGCGCCGGCGATGCGCAGCAGCACCTTGCCCCGGGCATAGTGCTGGGAGATGTCGCCGATCAGGACGCCCGCCACGTGCAGCAGGGCGGTGCCGGTCATGAAGCCCAGCGCATAGCGCAGCGGGTTCGCCACGGTGGGCATCTCGGCCCCGTGGGCGTAGCCGTGGAAGGTCGCGAAGATGGCCACGGCCCCCATGGCCACCAGGACCGGCAGCCGCCGGTCGGCGGCAATCGCCGTGCCGAGGGCCAGTACCGAGAAGGCAATGCCGAACTCGACGGACGTGAGCCCCACGTCGAGCCAGCCGAGCAGGCCACCGAGCGCCATCACGCCGACGAAGGTGGCCGGCACCGTCCAGATCGCCCGGCCGCCGATCTGGGCGCTGACGATCCCCACGCTCACCATGGCGAGGAAGTGGTCGATGCCGAGCACCGGGTGGGCAAGCCCGGCCACGAAGGACCCATAGGGGAGGCTCGAGCCCTCGTGGGCGGACGCGGCGGCGGGCAGCAGCAGTGCGATGGAGGTCAGGGCTGCAATGGCGGATCGGGCAATCACGGGCGGGAATCCTAACTGATCGGGGCGCCGGCGTTCACGCCCGGCCGGTCGTAGATGGCGGCATGGCCGGCCCCGGCGACCACCTCGACCCGGATGTCCCCCAGCAGCCGGCGGGCCTTGCGGCCGACCGCGTGGGGATCGTAGAGCACCTCGTGCTCGCCGAAGATGAGGAGGCCGGGCACCCGGAACTGGCGCAGCACGGACTCCGGTTCGGGCAGGAAGAACTTGCGCAGCACCTTGAGGCCGTCCCAGAGGTTTACCTTGCCGGTCTGCTCATTGTAGATGCCGAGGGAGCGGTCCACCCGGTAGTGGCGGGTGCACAGCGCCATGGCCCGGGCCAGTTGCCGGTCGAAGGTGCCGAAGGTGCCGCCCGGACTCTTGGAGGACACGGACCGGGCGGTGAGGTCATCCTGAAGGACATCGGCATTCTTCCACTTCTGGGCCACGCGCCCGAGCCAGATCTTCACGGGGAGCCGGGCCCGGGAGATGCCGGTCGGTCCGAGCATCACGACCTTGCCCACCCGGTCCGGGTGCAGGCTGCCGAAGCGCAGGGCGATCCAGCCCCCGGCGCTGATCCCGGCGAAGTGCGCCCGGGGGATGCCGAGGTCGTCCAGCACGTCCACCAGCCAGTCGCAGTAGTCGTCGTTCAGGAAGGAGGGCGGATGGGGGTCGCTCCGGCCCGGCTGGCCCGGGATGTCCATGGCATAGACCCGGAACTCGCCGCTCAGGGACTCGAGCTGGCGGCGCCACAGGGGGGCGCACCCGGCAACCCCGGAGATCAGGAAGAGCGGTGGGGCCGTCGCGGGCCCCGCGGCGAGCAGGTGGGTGCGCCCGAAGCGGGTATTGGCGTAGAGCGACTCGAAGGGCACCGCGATCTTTTCCACCAGGGATTCGTACCACTCCATGATGGCCCGGTAGCCATCGACGGACTTGTAGAACTTCTGCGGATCGCTGCCGCCGGGTCCCTGTCCCGGCGTGGCGGGCATTGACCGGCCGCCGCCGACGACGCCCTCGGTGCCCGTTCGCTGCTGCATCGTCCCGTACTCTCCGCTGACCGTCCGGATTTTTCGCGCCCTGGCCGCCGGCGGATTCAGGCCGGCCGGCGCGGCCGGCCCCGGCCCGGCGCGGCGGGTGTCCGGCGGGCGGTCGCCCGGCCACTGCCGCCGGGCTGCCAGGCTGGCACCAGGTGCTGCTTGCCATTGCCGATGAGGTCCGCCCGCCCGAGGCGCTTCAGGGCCTCGCGCAGCACCGGCCAGTTCTCCGGATCGTGATAGCGCAGGAAGGCCTTGTGCAGCCGGCGCACCTTCAGCCCGCGGGGAACCTGCACGTTCTCGCTGCGCCGCGTGACCCGGCGCAGCGGGTTGCGCCCGGTGTGGTACATGGCCGTCGCGGTCGCCATCGGCGTGGGCAGGAAGGTCTGCACCTGGTCCACCCGCAGGTCGTTCCGCCGCAGCCACAACGCCAGGTTCAGCATGTCGAGGTCGGTGGTGCCCGGGTGGGCCGCGATGAAGTAGGGGATGAGGTACTGCTCCTTGCCGGCCGCCTTCGAGTAACGGTCGAAGAGCTCCTTGAACCGGTGGTAGGTGCCGATGCCGGGCTTCATCATCTTGTCCAGCGGGCCCGGCTCGGTGTGCTCGGGGGCGATCTTGAGGTACCCGCCTACATGGTGGGTCGCCAGTTCCCTGATGTATTCCGGCGACTCGACCGCCAGGTCGTAGCGGACGCCGGACGCGACGAGCACCTTCTTGATCCCGGGCAGCTGGCGGGCCCGCCGGTAGAGGCCGATGAGCGCGGAGTGGTCTGTGTCGAGGTTCGGGCACACGCCGGGGAACACGCAGGACGGCTTCCGGCAGGCCGCCTCGATCTCCCGGCTCTTGCAGGCCAGCCGGTACATGTTGGCCGTGGGGCCGCCGAGGTCGGAGATCACCCCCGTGAAGCCCGGCGTGAGGTCCCGGATCGACTCGATCTCCCGGATGATCGAGTCTTCCGAGCGGTTCTGGATGATGCGACCCTCGTGCTCGGTGATCGAGCAGAAGGTGCAGCCGCCGAA
>CALGMY010000198.1 GCA_937958785.1 uncultured Gammaproteobacteria bacterium
CGCCAGAGCGCTACGGCGCTGCCGCCCCCGGTCGCGGGTGCGGCCGACCGGCTCGCCGCTGGCGGCGCCCGGGTGACCACCGCCCTCGTGACTGCCGATGCCTTCTGGTCCACGACCGAGATTGCGGTGTCCACCGAACTGGTCGACCGGACGGTCGCGCGGCTTGCACACTGACATGGCCGACAGCACCGCCGTGCGGACCCTCGCGCTCGGCAGCGACCAGCTGGCCGGGATCCTGCACCGGCCGGCGGGCGAGCCCCGGGGCGGGATCGTGCTGGTGGTGGGCGGGCCCCAGTACCGGGTGGGCAGCCACCGGCAGTTCGTCCTGCTTGCCCGGGAGCTCGCCGCGGCGGGGCATGCCGTGCTCCGGTTCGACTACCGGGGCATGGGTGACAGCGACGGGGAGGCCCGCAGCTTCGAGGACGTGGCCGACGACCTGCGGGCGGCCGTCGACGCGCTGGTGGCCGAGGTTCCCGGGCCGGTGGTGCTGTGGGGCCTGTGTGATGCCGCCGCCGCGAGCCTGCTCTACGCCCCCGGGGATTCGCGGGTGGGCGGCCTCGTACTGCTGAATCCCTGGGTGCGCACCGAGGCGACCCTCGCCCGGTCCTACGTGAACGAGTACTACGGGCGGCGGCTCCTCGATCCGGCCTTCTGGCGGAAGCTCCTGCGCGGCGAGGTGCGCATCGGGGCGGCGCTCGGTGATTTCCTCCGCACCCTGCGCCGGGCGCTGCCAGGCGCACCAGCCGCACCAGGAGCGGCCGGGACCGGCGGGGCGGGTGAGGCCGGCACTGGCGCCGCGGCGTTGCCAGACCGGCTCAGGCAGGCCCTGGCGCGCTTTGAAGGCCGGGTGCTGGTCATCCTCAGCGGGCGGGACCTCACGGCGGGCGAGTTTCGTGACGTGGCCCGCACTCCGGGATGGCAGCAGCTGCTCGGCAGGCCCGGTGTGATGGAGGTCACGCTGGAGGCGGCCGACCACACCTTCTCCCGGCGCGAGTGGCGCGATGAGGTGGCCCGGATCTGCCGGGAGTGGCTGCGCGGCTAGGCCGCTGCCTTCAGCCAGTCTGCCAGGTCACCCGCGGGTTCCCGGTCGAGGAACAGGCGACACCAGAGTTCCAGGGTCACCAGCGCGAACAGCTGGTCCGTGTGGTCGGCGCGGTTCGCCCGGTGGTCGTCGATGAGGCGTTTCACGGCGTCGGGACGGAGCAGTCCGCGGCGCGCCACGGCCTCGGGGGCCAGCAGGCGGCCCAGCACCGGTTCGAGCTCCCGCTTCAGCCAGCCGCCCATGGGCGGGCCGAAGCCGCGCTTGCGCCGGTCCAGCGTCACGTCCGGGATCACGCCGCGCATGGCCCGGCGCAGCAGGTAACGGGTGCGCTTGCCCCGGACCCGGAGGTTCGCCGGCACGCTCGCCGCGAGGTCCACGAGGCGCTCGTCGAGCAGGGGCACCCGGGACTCCAGCGAATGGGCCATGCTCATCTTGTCCGACAGCAGAAGCAGGTCGTCGGTCAGCTGGGTCCCGGCGTCCGCGAGGAAGATCCGGTCGAGCTCGGTGGCGTCGGGAAAGCGGGCGAGGAGGCGCAGCAGCGCGTCGTCGCCGCCGGTGGCGCCGCGGGCGAGGAGCCGGTCCAGCTGGTCACGGCCGAAGACCTGCATCAGCTGGTGGTAGCGCTCGGAAGGCTGGTGATCAGCGAGGGTGGTGAGCGTCCGCAGGTAGCGGAACAGGTTCAGCAGGCGGGAGTGGCGGTCGACCGGCAGCGCGCGGGTCAGCGGGCCGAGCACGCCCCGGCGCAGCGCGCCGGGGATGCGGCTGATCAGGCCCACGTAGTGGGGCATCATGTAGCGGTCGTACCCGCCCCACAGCTCGTCGCCACCTACGCCCGAGAGGATCACCTTCACCTCACGGGCGGCGTGTTGGGCCACGAGGCTCGTGGTGACCACCGCCGAGTCGGAGGTCGGCTCGTCCATGTGCCAGACGAGCCCCGGCAGCAGCCCGATGATCTCGGGACGCACGACGAGTTCCTTGTGCTCCGTCCCGTAGCGGGTGGCGATGTCCCGGGCGAAGTCGAGCTCGTTGTAGAACGCGCCGCCAGTCGAGGCGTCGTAGCCGATCGAATAGGTGCGTACCGGGCCGAGCGCCGCCGCAGCCATGTAGTGGACGATCATCGTCGAGTCGATGCCGCCGCTCAGGAACGCGCCCAGTGGCACGTCGCTGATCATCTGCGCCTTGATGCTTCCGGCCATGGCATCCCGCAGCTCCGCGCACCAGTCGGCTTCGCTCCGGCCAGTGCCGGGCCTGACCTCGAGGCGCCAGTAGCAACGCTCGGTCACCGCGCCATCCTCGACGATGGCGACGTGGCCGGGTGGCAGCTTGCGGATGCCGGCGAACAGGCTGTAGGGATTCGGCACGTAGCCGAGCGCCAGGAACTCCTCCAGCGCCACCGGATCCAGGCGGGCCGTGACGTCCGGGCGCGCCAGCAGGGCCTTCGACTCGGACGCGAAGGCCACGGACCCGCCCGTGCTGGTGTAATAGACCGGCTTGATGCCCAGCCGGTCCCGGCCGAGGATCAGGCGCCGGCGGGGGCCGTCCCAGAGCGCGAATCCGAACATGCCCCGGAGGTGGGTCACGAAGTCGTCACCGTGCACCTCGTACAGGTGCACGAGGACCTCGGCGTCGCTGCCGGTGCGGAACTCATGCCCGGCGGCGAGCAGGGAGGCCCTCAGCTCGCGGAAGTTGTAGATCTCGCCGTTGCAGACCACTGCGATCGAGCGATCCTCGTTGTAGAGCGGCTGCCGGCCGCCGCTGACATCGATGATGGACAGGCGCCGAAGGCCGAGGGCCACCGGGCCGCTCACGTAGAGGTCGTCGTCGTCCGGGCCCCGGTGGACCATGGCGGCGCCGCTCCGGGCCACGACGGCCCGGTCCGGGCTCCGGCCGGCAGAGAGCACGATTTCGCCGTAAATCCCGCACATCAGCCGGGGTTCCTCAGGGCAGGTTGCGAACGATGGGTGGGCCCAGCGCGTTGGCGAGCCACAGCGGCAGTCTCTGCCAGGCGGCGATGGCCAGCGCGAAGCGCGGGTTGGACGGGTTCAGGGCCGGCAGGTCGCCACCGTCCCGCAGCCAGTAGTGCCAGTAATGGGGCACCGGCTCCGCGCCCCACTGCCGCTTGAAGTTGAACGTGCCGCTGTCCCGGCTGGAGCGGCCGAAGTCGAACACCGTGGAGCCCCGCTCGATGGCCCGCTTCAGTGCCGTCCAGTACATCAGCATGTTCACCCCCAGCCGGTTCACGGAGCGGAGCGAGGACGCCCACGGGATCTCCGTGCGCCCGCCCGCATGGATGAGGATCCCGGCGGCCACCGGCCGGCCCTCGAGTTCGCTCACCACCACCTCCACATGATCGCCCAGTTCCCGGGCCACCGTCCCGAAGAAGGACCGGGCGTAGACCGGCGTGCCGAGGTCCCGCATGTTGCGGGAGAACACCGCGTAGAAGAGTGGCAGAAGCTCCCGTCCACCCACCCGGGCGGTGGCACCGGCCTTCTCCGGCCGGCGCACCTGGGAGCGCAGCTTGGACGGCAGCTGCTGCCACTGGGCTTCGGCAGTCGCGGCGAGCGGCGCCTCCATGCCGACCTTGTCGGCGCGGACCGGCCAGGAAGTGTCCCGTGGAAACCGCTCCCGCATCTCCAGGTGGCCCACGCCGAGTGACCGGCCGAGTTCGGTGGCCGCGGCGGTGAGCGCCTGGTCGGCGGCGGCGTTCCGGGCGACGACGCCCCCGTAGTTGACGTAGGGAAGGGAAACCAGGAAGTCGCCGAACAGCCGGCTCTTCAGCCGGACCAGGGGCAGGACGCCCTCGAGGGCCTCGCCACGCCGAGCCTCCAGGTAGTGGCTCTCCCAGCCGAATTCACCCGTGAAGATCCGGCGCCAGGCGAGCTGGTGGTAGAGGGTGCCGCCCGGGGTCGCCTCAACGAACGCATCCCACTCGCCGGCAGCTGCGGAACCGGCCGCCAGCGTACGGACCGTGATGCTCATGGGGCGACATGGACCCCGAGTACGCGGTCGTAGCGGTCCCAGCGGAAGTCGGCCAGCAGCTGGCGCAGGCGGTCCTCGGTGCGATGCAGGTTGACGTAGTGGCGGAAGCGGGACCGGGCCCGGGCCCCGGCCACCCGTGGCTGCCCCGGGTCGACCTCCCAGGGGTGCAGGTAGAAGAAGCAGGGCTGCCGGTCGTCCGAGTGGATGCGGCGCAGGGCCCAGCGGAACACGGGGTAGGGGAAGAAGCGGAAGAAGCCGCCGCCGCCGCAGGCCCACAGCCGGCCGCCGACCTGGACGGTGCTGGCGGGGCTTTCGGTCAGCGCGCCTGACGCGGTGGGGCGGTGGGCGAAGCGCGGCGCGCCCGGGAACCCGTAGATGTCGTGGCGCACGGGCACGATGCTTGAAGAATAGCGGTAGCCAGCGCGTTCCAGCTGCTCGAAGGCCCAGTCACTCCGGGGTACGATCGAGAAGCTGGCGGCGCGGTAGCCCGTGACGGCGACGCCGGCGATGTCCTCGAGGACCGCCTTGCTGCGCGCCGCGTCCTGGTAGAACGCCTCGGGGGTCTGGCTGTACACGGGGATGTGCTCGCAACCGTGGCTCGCCACCTCATGTCCCGCCGCGACGGTGGCCCGCACCAGGGCCGGAAAACGTTCCGCCACCCAGGCCAGCGTGAAGAAGGTGGCCTGGACCCCCGCGGTGGCGAACAGCTCCAGGATGCGGTGGGTATTGCGTTCGACCCGGGAAGGTGCGGAATCCCACGCGCTGCGTGGCACGCAGTCGGCAAAGGCCTGGACCTGGAAATGCTCCTCCACGTCCACGGACATGCCGTTGACGATAGGGCTCGAAGACGTCGAGGCTCTTGGATCAGGCACCGGCCGGTACTCCGCTGACAGGCCCGGGGTCAGCGAAAGTTGTAGGTGGCAGTCAGGCCCGCCTGGTACTCGACGTAGTTGTCGCTGGCAACGTCCGAGCCCCGCTGCTGGTAACGGGCGACCCAGCCCTCCAGGTTCACGTGGGCGCCCGCCAGGTAGGTGGCGAAGCCGCGAAGCGCGTTGACCTGGTCGTTGTTGCCGTCGCGGAACTCGCGGTTCGACAGCTCCCCCTCCAGGCCCACGGCGGTCCGCCGCCCCAGGGTGCGCTGGAGCCGCAGCACGGCGCCCACCTCGGTCTCGGAGTCCTGCACCAGGTCCTCGACCGGTATGCCGTCTTCCCGGACCAGGAACTGGTCACGCTCCGTCCAGAAGGCCACCGCCTCGACGGTGTTGCGGCCGATCTCCTTGATGAGCGTCGCCGAGGCAATCTTGTACACGAACCGGTCGCCAACACCCGGGCGGTCGAGGCCGGACGGGGGCTCGGGCGCCGGCGTGGGGTCGTCGCCGACGGCGGGCCGCTGGGCATCGACCTGCTCGTCCACCGACGGGTCCTCGCGATAGGCAAACTCGATGCTGCCCTCGTTGAGCTCGCGCCGGATGCGGGCGTTGTAGGCCGTGCCGTAGCTGCGATCACCGACCGAGGCCTCGACCAGCGACCGGGCCGTCAGGCGCCGGAAGCCGACCGCCCAGTAGGGATCCTCCAGCGATCCCGTGGTGAAGTCCTCGTAGTCGCTCTCCATGCCACCGGACACGAAGACGAAGAAGTCGCCCGCATCCCGGAAGCCGTAGGTCAGGGTCGCGTAGGCCAGCTGGGACTTGCTGTCGGGCGGGGTCTCGTATTCGTAGACCTCGTAGTCGTGGAACAGGCCCCAGGAGAGGCCCTTGCCCACCTCGCGGCTGGTGATCGCCGTGTGGGCCTCCTGGTAGTCCACGTCCTGGATCTCGTCACTGTCGTAGCTGATGGAGCCCAGCACGTAGCGCATGTCCACGCCGACGCCGAACACGTCGGTGACCAGGTGCGGGCTCGTCTCCAGCCGGGTCTCGTCGGTCCGGTTGTCGACGATCGGCACGTTCGTGTACCAGACGCCGTCCTCGGGATCGATGAGCGCCTGGCTGATCTCGGCGGTGGACTCCAGGTAGAAGGTGTCCTTGACGAGCGCCAGGTCCAGGTCGGCACTGCCATTGCTGAAGCTCGAGTCGCTGTCCTCGGTCTCGCTGTACTTGAGGTACGAGTAGGTGTAATCGGCGGCCAGCTGGATGCGCTCGGAGGCATGGCTGATCGCAATGCTGGGGTCGATCCGGGTGACCAGGTCGTCGACCTGGCCCGTCGGCGTGAGGAAGAGGTTGTCGGTATAGACCGCGCCAACGGTGACCGAGGGCGCAATCTCCAGCCCCGTCGCCAGGGCGAGGCGCGCCGGGCAGTTGCTAGCGCTGGTACGCGGACCCGGCATAGTAGTCGCTCCCGTACAGCGTGCTGAGGCCACCGATGCTCTTGTTCAGCACGAGCCCGACGGGTTTGTCCTTGCCGATCGAGGCGATGATCTGGCGCATCTCGCTGAGCTTCGTCACGCCGGCCTCGACCACCAGGATGACCTGGTCGGCCAGCTCCAGCAGCGCATGGGCATCCGCGGTTGCCAGCAGGGGCGGGGAGTCCAGGATGATGATCCGCGACGGGTCGTCCTCGGCGAAGTCCCGCAGCAGGTGCCGGACCCGTTCCGTGTTGAGCAGCTCCGCCGAGTCCGTGGCCGGGCGACCGGTCGGCAGGATGCGCAGCCCGGGGATCTCGGTTTTCACCAGGGTGGACTCAAGTCCCAGTTCGTCGCTGTCGGCGGCGTCGAAGAAGCCGGCCTGGTCACCGAGGCCGAGTTCCTTGGTCAGCGTGGCGCGGATGTTGTCCAGGTCGGCGAGCACGACCGACAGTTCCCGTTCCCGCGTGAGGGCATAGGCAAGGCCTGCCGAGACGAAGCTCTTGCCCGCACCGGGCCGGGCGCTGGTGACCATGATGACGTTGGACACCCCGTCCTTGAGCGGCCCGAAGGCATTCTGCAGTATCGGACGCTTCAGGTGCCGCAGCTGCTCGATCAGGCTTGCATCCTTCTCGGGGTCCGGCAGGAAGCCGGCAGCGGTCAGCCGGGCGAACTCCGCCGTGACGCCGCCGGGGGCGGGTGCCGGCCGGGCAGAACGCCGGTTCCGCGCCACCGGTCGCGGGCTGCGGGCCGCTTCGGGAGCCGCGGTGTCCCGCGCACGCATTGCCTTTTCGATGATGCCCATGGCGCTTCAGCCCAGCAGGTTGGCGAGGGGTGCGAGGCCGGACCGCCCGACGACGTTGATCACGACGCAGACGAGGACCAGCACGCCGACATTGATGGCCACGGGCCGCAGCTCGTCCGGGGGCGTGCGGGCGGCGGAGCGGGGCAGGTTGCCGAACACGGGCAGCTCGAGGGCCTGCTTGAGGTGGCTGGTGGAGAAGAACACCGGATCGAGCTTGTTGAGGACGAAGGCCACGAACGCGCCCGCCCCGAGTCCCACCAGCATGGCGAGCAGGTTCAGCAGCAGCCGGTTCGGCGCCGCCGGCAGCAGCGGCTCCCGCGGCGGCTCGAGGATATCGAAGGAGACGGCCTCGTTGTCCTGCTGGACCTGGTCGGCGAGGCGGGCCGACTCGAGGCGTTCCAGCAGGGCATCGTGCTGGCGCTTCACCACCTCGTAGTCCCGGTTCAGCCGGTTCAGCTGGGCCTCGACCTCGGGAATGGTGTCGATCATGCGCCGCAGGTAGCCGACGGCGGAGCGCTTCTCGCCAAGCTGGGACCGCAGGCTGGCCAGCTCGACTTCCGCCCGGCTGAGCGCCATGCGCATGTCCTGGTAGACCGGGTTCATCTGGAGTGCCGACGCCGCGCTGCTGCCGCCCCCGAGCGAGCGGTTCCGGGCCCGCTCCTCGTCACGCAGGCGGTAGAGGTCCTCCAGCGTCTTCTTCACGTTGACGACGTCGGGATGCTTGTCGGTGAGCTTGAGTCGCAGCTGCTCCAGCTGGGTCTCGAAGGAGGCGATGGTGCCGTCCACGGACGTGGACCCGCCGCCGCCCATGCTCTTGGTCGGGTCCGCCAGGCCGAAGGTCGGCTCCTCACCCTCCAGCTGGCGTTCGAGCTCGGCCTTGCGCTGGGCGACCGCCGCAATCTCGGCCTCCAGGCTGTCCAGCGCCGACTGGGCGGTCTGCATGCGCACGAAGTAGTCCCCGCCCTCGCCGGGCATCAGGCCCACGTTCTTCTTCTTGAACTCGGCCAGCCGCTCTTCGGCCTCGACGAGCCGCTTCTCGTAGACGCCGATCTGGCTCTGGATGAAGCGCTGGGCCTGCACCGAGTCCGAGCGGTCGGCCGTGAGCGAGTTCTGCATGAAGTTGGTCAGCAGGGCCTGCACCACGTCCCGGGCCCGCTTGGGGTCCGTGTCCTGGAAGGCGATCACGTAGATATCCTGCCCCTGGGACTTGGTGATGGAGATCCGGCTCTTGATGCTCTCGAGGGCCGCTTCTTCCATCTCCGGGGTCTTTGCCGATTCCATCAGGCCGGTCTCGCTCGCCACGGCCTCGAGCTGCGGCCGGCCCACCAGTGCCTGGGTCATCATCCCGACCTGGCTCAGCGTGTCGGTCGGCACGGCGAGACCGGAGAGCAGGGGCTTCAGGATGGAGTCCGTGTTGACGTAGACCCGCGCCTGGGCGTCGTAACGGTTTGGCATGGTGAGGATGACCACCCAGCCGGTCACGGCGATGATCCAGGCGATGGTCAGGGCCACCCAACGGTACCGCCACATGCCGAAGGCATGCTCAACGAGCATGAGGCGCAGGTGGGCGATGTCCATGGGCTGGGCAGGTGCCATCGTGGTGACCGTCAGTCGCGTTGCCGGAGGCGGGCCCCGGTCACAGCCGGGACTCGGGGATGATGAGCACGTCGCCGGGGCGCATCAGCACGTTGGCGGCGATCTTGCCCTTGTTCAGCAGGTCGTCCAGGCGCACGGGAATTTCTTCCTGCTCGCTGCCGGTGCCCCGCACGATCTTGGCGCGATTGCCGGCGGCGTTCTCGGCGAGCCCGCCCACCTGGATCATGACGTCCAGCAGCGTCATGTCCTGCCGGTAGGGGATGGCCTGGGGTGCCTGGGCCTTGCCGGTCACCCGGATCTGGGTGTTGAAGGTGCCGACGAAGCCCGACACGATCACGTTGACCTTGGGGGAGCGGATGTACTCGCCGAGGGCGAGTTCGATGTCCCGGGACAGGCCGGTGGGCGTCTTGCCGACGGCCTGCATGTCCTCCACCAGCGGCGTGGAGATGCGGCCGTCCGGCCGCACGGGGACGGTCACCGAGACCTCCGGGTGCTGCCAGACGAACACCTGGATGGTGTCGCCGGGTCCGATGACGTATTCGTCCGCGACGGCGGCAGGCGGCGGCGCCGTGTCGGTCGCCGGTTTGGTGCTGGCGCAGCCCGTCAGGCCGGCAATGACCAGGGCTGCAATCAGGAACGGGTAACGCATGATTCGGTTTCCCCTGTGGCGTAAAGACAAGGCGCGCTAAGTATTATAGATAACGCCGTGTCAAATCAGGCATCTTTTGTTCTTCGGCGCCACGCCGAAGATCCCGGGGATCGTGCGTCGGGCTGGCCATATGGGGCGACACTTTACGGTTGGGGCCCGGGGGGTTCCGTGACTGGCATCAAGAAAGCCGGAAGGGCCGGGCTGCGGCAGGTGCCGCCCACGTCCTGTTTTGGTCCACCCCAACCTGCCAAGATAGCAGTGCAACAAAGCCCGGGTTCCGCATGACCGTTCCCCTCATCGCCCATGTCCTGCACCGGCTGGACTACGGCGGCCTCGAAAACGGCCTGGTCAACCTGATCAACGGCCTGCCGGCCAACCGGTTCCGGCACGCCGTGGTCTGCCTGGCCGGCTATTCGGATTTCCGGCGCCGGATCCGGCGTGACGACGTGCCGGTATATTCCCTCGACAAGCGCCCGGGCAAGGACCTGCCCGCCTATGGCCGGCTCTGGCGCCTCTTGCGCCGGCTGCGACCGGCGGTGGTCCACACCCGCAACTGGGGTGTGATGGACTGCGCGCTGGTGGCCTGGGCCGCCGGCGTGCCCGTGCGCATCCACGGCTATCACGGCTGGGACGAGCACGACCTCCTGGGCAACGACCCGCGGCGCGCCCTGCTGCGCCGGGTGTCCCGGCCAGCCGTCACGCACTACGTTGCCGTCTCGCGCCATATCGCCGACTGGCTCATGGCCGCGGACGGCATTCCCGGCCCGGACCTCAGCCAGATCTACAATGGCGTGGATACCAACCGATTCGCCCCCGGCCGTTCCGCGGCGCCGCCGCTGTTCCCGGCCCCGGCAGGCGAGCCGCTTCTCGTGGTGGGGAGTGTCTCCCGGCTCGAGCCCGTCAAGGATCCCTGTACGCTCGCCCGGGCCTTCGTCGAACTCGTCAGGCGCCAGCCCGAATCCCGGCAGCGCCTGCGCCTCGCGATCATCGGCGATGGTGCCCTTCGCCCGGAGGTCGAGACCATCCTCGGGGCCGGTGGCTGCCGGGAGCTGTCCCTTGTCACCGGCTGGCGGGACGACATCCCGGAACTGCTCAGGCAGCTCGATGTCTTCGTGCTGCCGTCCCTGAACGAAGGCATCTCCAATACCATCCTCGAGGCCATGGCGACCGGCCTGCCCGTGGTGGCCACCGCGGTCGGTGGCAACGGCGAGCTGGTGGTGGAGGGGGAGAACGGGACACTGGTGGCACCCGGTGATGCGAACGCGCTCGCCGCCGCCCTCGAACGCTACGTGGCCGACCCGCTGCTGCGGGCCCGGCAGGCCCGCGCCGCGCGCCAGCGCGCCCTGGAGGTCTTCGGAATGGATGTGATGCTGCGGAACTACGCCGATCTCTACGCCGGGTTGCTCCCGCCCCGGCTGGCCCGGGCCGCCTGAGCGATGTGCGGGATCGCAGGCATCCTCGCCGTACGCGGCTCGCCGGACATCAACGGCGAACTGCTTCGGACCATGAACGGACGGCTGTCCCACCGGGGCCCGGACGGGGCCGGCTGCCATGTTGAGCCGGAGGTCGGGCTCGCCCACAGCCGCCTGTCGATCATCGACCTCGCCACCGGCGAGCAGCCGATGTTCAACGAGGACGGCACCGTCTGCGTGGTCTTCAACGGCGAGATCTACAATTTCCAGTCCCTCGTGCAGGAACTCACGGCACTCGGCCACCGTTTCCGGACCCATTCCGACACCGAGGTGATCGTCCACGCCTGGGAGCAGTGGGGCAGCGACTGCGTCACGCGCTTCAATGGCATGTTCGCCTTCGCCGTCTGGGATCGCAGCCGCCGCACGCTGCTGCTCGCCCGGGACCGCCTGGGCATCAAGCCCCTCTACTACGCGCTGCTGCCCGGCGGCCAGCTGGTCTTCGCGTCCGAGCTGAAGGCCCTGGCCGTGCATCCCGGTTTCCCGCGGGGCATCGACCGTTCGGCGGTCGAGGACTATTTCACCTTCGGCTACGTGCCGGAGCCGAAGACCATCTACGCCGGGGTGCACAAGCTCCGGCCGGGATGGCGCCTGCTCTTTGACCTGCGCACCGGCCAGGAACTGCTCGACCAGTACTGGGACCTCCGCTACGACGCCGTCGGGGCGGTGCCCGCCGATCCCCGGGCACTGCAGGCGGAACTCCTGGAGCGGCTCGGCACGGCCGTTCGCGCCGAGCTGATCTCCGACGTGCCCCTCGGCGCGTTCCTCTCGGGTGGCGTGGATTCGAGCGCCGTGGTGGCCATGATGGCCCGCGCGGCGCAGGGTCCGGTGAAGACCTGCTCGATCGCCGTCGACGAACCGGCCTACGACGAGTCCGCCTACGCCCGGCAGGTAGCCGGCATCCTCGGCACGGACCATGCGGAGAGATCGGTCCGCGTCGACGACCTGTCCCTGCTCGACAACCTCGTGGACACCTACGACGAGCCCTATGCCGACAGCTCGGCGGTGCCCACCTACCGGCTGTGCGCCGCCACCCGGTCCCACGTAAAGGTGGCCCTGTCCGGCGACGGTGGCGACGAGAATTTCGCGGGCTACCGCCGCTACCGCATGTTCGCCATGGAGGAAGCCATCCGGGCGCGGATCCCGGATGCCCTGCGCGGGCCGCTGTTCGGCCTGCTGGGACGCTGGTATCCGAAGCTCGACTGGGCACCCCGGTTCGTCCGCGGCAAGAGCACGTTCCAGGCCCTGGCCCGGGACAGTGCGGGCGCCTACCTGCACGCGGTTTCCATCGCGCCGGATGACCTGCGCGCCGAACTCTTCTCGCCGGGTTTCCGGCGACAGCTCGCCGGCTACCGCTCCCGGGAGGTCTTCGACCAGTACCTGCGCGGCCGGGATTTCCCGGACACCCTGACCATGGCCCAGTACCTGGACTTCAAGACCTACATCCCCGGCGACATCCTCACCAAGGTCGACCGGGCAAGCATGGCCCATGGGCTCGAGGTCCGGGTGCCCCTGCTCGACCACCACTTCGTCGAGTGGGTGGCGCGGATTCCCACGGCGCTGAAGCTGAAGCAGGGCGAGGGCAAGTACATCTTCAAGAAGAGCCTGGAGGGAATCCTCCCGGACGACATTCTCTATCGCCGGAAGATGGGCTTTGCCGTGCCCCTCGACCGCTGGTTCCGCGGCCCCCTGGCAGGCCGGGTGCGGGACCTGGCGGGCAGCGAAGCCCTGGCGGCTACCGGCTTCTTCGCGCCCGGCGGCGTCGCCCGCCTGGTCGAGCGCCACCTCGGCGGCCGCCGGGACCACAGCGCCATCATCTGGGCGCTGCTGATGTTCGACGGCTTCATGCGGCGCCACGGCGGCCACTGACCAGGACATGGTCAACGTCATCACGATCGCGAGCCTGTTCCCCAATCCCGAGCAGACCCGCCATGGCACGTTCGTCGAGGAGCGGTTGCGCCACCTGGCCGCCACCGGCCGCTTCAACGTCCGGGTAATCGCCCCGGTGCCCTGGTTCCCGTTCCGCGCCCGCGCGTTCGGACTCTATGGCGCCTACGCCCGGGTGCCCGCCGTCGAGGAGCGCCAGGGCCGGCGCATCGAGCATCCCCGGTTCCTCGCGATCCCGAAGGTCGGCATGAGCATCGCGCCGTTCCTCTACGCGGCATCCATCGCGCCGGTGGTACGCCGGGTCCGGCGCTCGCTCACCGGGCCGGTCGTGCTGGACGGCCACTTTCTCTACCCGGACGGGGTCGCCACCGCGCTGCTCGCCCGGGTACTCGGGATCCCCTACATCCTGACGGCCCGGGGCCAGGACGTGACGCTGTTCCCGGAGTACCGGATACCGCGGGGCCTGATCCGCCGGGCCTGCCGGGGCGCGGCCCGGGTGGTGACCGTGTCCGAGGCCCTTCGCCAGCTGCTCATCGGGCTCGATGTGCCGGCGGAACGCGTCGTCACGCTCCGCAATGGCGTGGACCTGGAGAAGTTCCGGCCGGGTGACCGCGCCCGGGCGCGGGCCGATGCGGGCTTCGGTCGGCCGACGCTGCTCTCCGTCGGCCATCTCATCGAGCGCAAGGACCACGAGTTCACCATCCGGGCACTGCCGCAAGTACCGGGCGTGGACCTCGTGATCGTCGGCGAGGGGCCCCTGCGGGAGCGCCTGCTGGCCCTGGCGGCGGAGCTCGGCGTTGCCGACCGCGTGCGGATACTGCCCAACGTGCTGCAGGACCGGCTCGTCACCTATTACACGGCGGCCACCCTTTCCGTCCTCACCTCGCGACACGAGGGCATGCCCAACGTGGTGCTGGAGAGCCTTGGCTGTGGCACGCCCGTGGTCGCCACCGTGGTGGAAGGCGTGCCGGAGCTGCTCGATGATCCCGCGGCGGGCCTGCTGGTGCGCGAGCGCACGCCGGCGGCCCTCGCGGCCGGCATCAACCAGGTCCTCGCCAACCTTCCCTCTCCCGAGCGGACCCGGGCCCATGCGGCGGGCCTCGGCTGGGGGCCGACCATCGCGGGCCTGGCCGGCGTCCTCGAGGACGCGGCCGCCCTCCATACGGCGGCTTGAGCAGGCCGGTGGAGGGCGCCGTTTCCCGCCCCGTCCTGCCCTGCGGCCTGGCGACCGGGCTGCTGGCCCTGGCGGCGGGTGGTGCGTTGATCGTCTACAACCGGCTGGGCGGGAGTCCCGCCGCGCTGCTGTCGGCCCCGAAGGATCTCGCCGTTTCAGGGCTGCTCGTGCTGGTCCTGCTGGGCGCGCTCGGGCTCCTGCGCCACGCCGCGCGGACCGCCGACCGGGCAATGTTCCTGCGGGCGCTCGCCGGCAGCGTGGCCCTGGTGGCCGGGCTGCTCCTCGCCGCCGAGATGACCCTGCGCGCCCTCGCCGTGCCGACGCCGCTCGGCCTGCGCGTGGGAGAGCTCGACCTGCGACCCCTGGACTGGGCCGCCGCGCGGGCGAGCAGCACCCGGTGGCTCGGACGCGCCACCACCGGGCCCGGGGTCCTGGACGCAGCCGATCCCGACCTGGGCTGGGACCTCGGTCGGGCCCGGCAGACGCCGGACGGGCTCTATGCCGTCAATGCCGCTGGCATCCGCAGCCCCACGGCGACGACGGCAGAGACGGCGGCGCCGGAGCTGTCCGTTGCCCTGGTCGGCGACTCGTTCACCTTCGGCGAGGAAGTTGCCTTCGCCGACACCTGGGGCGAGGCGCTGGCGAGGCGCCTGCCGGCGGGCACGTCAGTCGCGAACTTCGGCGTGCCGGCCCACGGTCTCGACCAGACCCTGCTCAAGCTGCGCCGGGATGTGCTGCCCCGCCGGCCCGACGTCGTCATCCTGGGTTTCCTCGGCGCGAGCCCGCTGCGGACCACCAGCGTCTACCTGTTCCTCCAGCCCGACCTGGAGCTGCCCTGGTCGAAGCCGCGCTTCCTGCTCGAGGAGGGCAACCTGCGGCTCCTCAATTCGCCGCCGGAGGCCGCGGCCGCGATCCTGGCCCGGCCGACCGTCTGGGACCTGCCGCTGCTGCGCCTGGATAGCGGCTTCGAGGCGCCCCAGTGGGAGAGGCCGCCGCTGGCCGGGTCCTTCGTCGCCCGTTACCTCGTGTCCCGCTTTCCGCGCTGGTCACCCCGGCGCCAGCGGTTCCCGGACGATGACATCGTGGCGCTCACGGCGCGGCTCCTCGAGGTTGTCGACGCGGACGTGCGGGCGGCCGGGGCCGTGCCCGTGCTGGTGTCGCTGCCCGTGCTCGCCGACCTGACGGGCGGCGCCGGCGGCTACCGGGACCGGGTCGTGGCGGCGCTCGCCGCAGCCGGCATCGAGGTCCTGGACGTGGCGCCCTGCCTGCTCGCCCGGCTGCCGCCGGAGCAGCTCTTCCTCGGGCCGGGGGAGCGGCGCACCCACCAGGCGGAGCCCGGTCCCGCGCATTACAGCCCCCGGGGCAACGAGGCCGTGGCCACCTGCCTCGCGCCCGTGGTGCTCGCGTCCGCGGAGTCCGGTGCGGACTGAGCCGGGTCAGAGGGGGCCGTCGGCCACCTTGGTGTAGACGGCAATCTGGTTGCTGCTGGAATTGTCGAATGGAGCACGGTGCCAGTCGCTCCAGCGGGTCTCGAGGCGCAGGCCCGCGAGGCGACCCATGAGGTCCATCTCGGACGGATGGATGAACCGGAGCCGGTTCGGCAGGAAGGTCATGCCCCCCGGCGAGAAGCTGATGTGCTGGGTGTGGATGATCTGGCTGGCGGGTTCGAGGACGCCGATCTTCAGCGTGGCCTGTTCCCGCCCCAGGTTGGCAGCCACGATTTCCTGGTTGTTGGGGAAGCGCCGCCGGTCGTGGACGAAGGCCTCGACCAGCAGCCTGCCGCCAGGGCGCAGGTGGGCAGCGGCATTGCGGAACATGTCGACCTGCGCCTCCTGGGTTGCCGGGAGGTAGATGGTGCTGAAGGCCGAGAATACGAGCGACACCGGCTCGTTGATTCGCACGGTCGCGAAGTCCCCGAGTACCGGCACGACGCCGGCACTGTCCGGCTTCAGCCTCAGCTGCTCCAGCAT
>CALGMY010000199.1 GCA_937958785.1 uncultured Gammaproteobacteria bacterium
CTCACGATGTACGCCCGGGACGGCTTCGGCCTGCTGGCCGTGGACCTCAAGGACACCCACGAGACTGTCGGCATGTGCGGCCTGATCCGCCGGGAGGGCGTGGCCGATACCGACCTGGGCTTCGCCTTCCTGCCCGCCTTCCGGGGCCGGGGCCTGGCCCGGGAGGCCGCGGAGGCCGTCCTTCACGATGGCCACCATCGCCTCGGCCTCCCGCGCATCGTGGCCTACGTGGCCCCGGGCAATGCCCGCTCGATGCAGCTCCTCGGCGCCCTCGGCATGCGGGCGGAGGGCACCATCTCGCTGCCGGGTTCGACGGAGGAGTTGTTAATGTTTTCGTCGGTTGCGGCGACGTGGCGGGCGGGACCAGAATCGTGACGGCGAGGCACTGACGCATAACCTGCCGGTCCGCCTGCCCGTATATGCAGGCGCGGGAGCCAGGCGAGTCAGCTGGTTGGGGTCTGGGGAGGGGAGTTATGCGGCAGATGTGCGGGGATGTTATGCGTCACTTTTGCCGTCTAATTAATAGTTAGGCCCCACATTCAGCCACTACTCCCCCCACACTACCTTCGGCTACCACAATCAATGTCGCTTACGCTCTCCAACCCGGAATCTGTCCATGCTCCTCTTGGGCTCTACAGCCACACAGTGGTTGTCCCTCCCGGAACAGAACTGATCTATCTGTCTGGTCAGCTTGGTGTAGCGAAGGACGGAACTACACCCGCCACCATCGCAGAACAGGCCGATCTTCTCTTCAAGAACATCACCCTTCTTCTGCAAGCTCACGGGCTGGAGCCTTCCTGCATCGTGAAGCTCACCACCTTCATGGTGGCAGGCCACGACGGGGATGCTGTTCGAGCCGCTCGGCTTAAGTACCTGGGCTCACACCGCCCCGCATCAACGGCCGTCTTCGTGCCTCAACTGGTGGACCCAGCGTGGTTTGTCGAGGTGGAAGCAATCGCCGCACGGCTCACTCCAACCGCAACGCGTTCCAACGCCGGTGCGCCTTAACCCCTCGCTCAAGCTGATCCGCGACGGCAGGCGCCGTAAGCCCAGCCCGCGGGCAGCTTAGCTCGAACGTCGGGCCTCAAGGAACCCACCGTGACAATCCTCCGGCCGATGCAAGAGAATGCGTTCGACGCCTACGTCGAGGCAGCGATCAGGGGCTACGCCAAAGACAACGTCGAAGCCGGGCGGTGGCCAGCAGTCGGGGCCGTCGAGCGCTCCCGCACGGAGTTCGAGTCATTGCTGCCGCAGGGCGTGAAGACGCCGGACAACTTTCTCTTCGAGATCCTCGGAGAGGAAAATGGCCCGACCGTGGGCTACGCCTGGTACGCGCTTGAACGCAAGCACGGCTCCTGTGGCGCCTACATCTACGACCTCGAGGTCAAGCCGGAGCACCGTCGCAAGGGGCACGCCTATCGGGCGCTCAAGGCCATGGAACCACTGGCGGTCAGGGCCGGCGCAACATCGATTGGACTGAATGTCTTCGCCAGCAACGTCGGCGCCCAGGCCCTCTACAGGAAGCTGGGCTACGCACCCACGAACTTCAATATGTACAAGCCCTTGCCGGACGGCAGGTCTCCATGACGTTCCCGGATGATGGTCGGCGACGTGCGCCTGGCTGCTCGCTGCCGTGGCCCGGCCGCTTCGCCGCCGGCGGGTTGCTGATGTTGCTCGCCGGCTGCGGCCTCACGCCAGCGGAGCGGGACTACCGCAAGGCCGAGGCGGCTGGCACGGACGCCGCGTACGAGGAATACATCGCGAAGTACCCGGACTACCCGCTGGCGGAGAAACTCGCGTACTCCCTGGCGTACCGCCAGAACACGATCGAGGGTTACCAGCGCCACCTGCAGCGCTATCCGGCGTCCACGAGCTCCGAGGAGGCTCGCCAGCGACTCGAGGACCTGGAACGACAGGCGGGGATCGCGGCGGATTTCGCGGCCGCACGGCCGGCGGACGTGGGGGGCCTGCTGAAGAAGTACGGCTTTCACCAGGACGCCTGGTCGGCTGCCGGCACCCTGGTCGGGCAGACCTGGGTGGCGCTCGACGCCGAGACGGGCGCGCTGCTGAAGCAGCACCTGAAACCCCTCCTCCCCAATGACTTCTACCCGATCCCCCCGGGCACCAGCCTGGACAGCACCGTCAGCACTGCTGGCGTCGTCTCCCGGGCCACGCTGCGCGGGGTGGACGGCAACTTCGCCGGCGTTTATTGCGAAACAGTGATTCTGGATGGAATCGCCCTCGGACCGGTGGTCTATCAGCCCGGGAAGGGCTTGTTCCGCGCGCCGCCCCCATGACCCGCCACACCGGCGGTCGGACCTCGAGAAGCCCCATTTGATCGGCAGGTTCGTCGCCCGGGCCAACCAACTGCTCGACTCGCCCCAGGGGTCCCTTGGCTCCGTTCACCTGTTGCGAGCACCCGCGGTGAGGCCGCGCGATTACACTCCCTGCCTCCTCGGTCTGCTAGGCTCTGCCAGCGGCAGCCACGGATACTCCCTGTCACCCGAAGGGCTCGTTCGAAGCGGACGGGCCGTCGAACGACACCGGCCCTGATCATGCGTATTCATTTCAGCAGCGCAGACCTGAAGACCATAAGGGCAGCCATAGAGGGCGGGGAATCGCTGTCCCGGAAATGGCGGAAACTCAGGTGGGTGATGCTTCTTCTTGGCCTGGCATGGATCGCGCTCGCGGTACTTCAGTTCAGTCGGGCAGAAGACCTGGCGGCCATGAGCAGCATCGCTGCGCCGGAAGGGAACGCCACCTCGCCCACCCGGGACGCCGACGAACTCACGGCCTTTCGTATCGCGCTGCTTCGACAGGAATATCGAAAGTATGTGCTGGCGCTGTTTGGGGCAATGTCCGGCGGCGTGATTTTCGCAGTGACCCTTGTGGCGTGGCGGAGTGCCCTTCAGCCGGATGCCACTACGGTGCTGCTGCGACGAATTCTGGAAGTTCACGAGGAGTCACCTCCCGACACCTGACCAACCGCGACGCCGGCCGCTGTCGCTGCCGAAGTGCAGACCTTCGCCCTCCCGATCCAGGCTCCCGCACATGCTCCTCAGAGAAGCCACCCCCGCAGACAAGGTCGCCGTGCTGGCAGTCCACGCGTCGGCGTTCGGCCAGGACGAGGAGAGCCGGCTCGTGGACGCGCTGCTCGCCGATCCGACGGCCCAGCCCGTACTCTCGCTGCTCGCAGAGGACCGCGGACAAGTCGTCGGGCACGTTCTGTTCACCAGGGTCGAGGTGGTCGGCCCCGAGAGCCCGCCGGCCGCTGCCATCCTCGCGCCGCTTGCCGTGATCGGTCCGGCGCAGGGGGCAGGTGTCGGACGGCGCCTCATCGAGGAAGGGTGCCAGCGCCTGGCGCGGCAGGGCGCGCGCCTGGTCTTCGTGCTCGGTGATCCCGCGTATTACACCCGGCATGGATTTGCCGCCGCCGCGCCATACGGGCTGCGGGCACCCTACGAGATCCAGCCCGAGGAGGCCTGGATGGTTCGCGCTCTTTCCGGAGATGCCCCCGGCAACAGTCGAGGCGCGGTCCGTTGTGCGGATGCACTCACACCGGAGAAGTACTGGCGGGAATAGCCTGCGGTATATCCTCGCCGTTC
>CALGMY010000200.1 GCA_937958785.1 uncultured Gammaproteobacteria bacterium
CCGACGCGCCGCCTCGATACGTCGCCCTCCTCCGCCATGTCGTTAGCGAAGTCCACGAAAACGTCGGCGCCCATGCCGAAGCCTGCGGCTTCTCCTGTGCTCAGGCTCACGCCCAGGGCGACGACCAGGTGTTCGAGTTCTCCATCGCAGACTGCGGAAAGGGATTCCTTCGCGAGTGCCAACGCATCGGGCTCGGGGTCCGGGACGACCGGGAGGCGATCGAGTGGTGCATCCAGCGCGGACACTCCACGAAGGCGGTCAGGCCGGTAGACGAGTTCGCTCAATACGTGCCGGAGGATGCCCCGAATGTCCCAATCCCCGGGCCTGTTCGGCGCACCCCGGCAACTTCCAATAATCACGCCGGCCTGGGGCTGGACTTGCTGCTGCGGCTGGTTCGGCAGTTCGGCGGCTCTCTAACCTTGGCCTCCGGCGCCAGTTTCTTGGCGGTGTCTTCCCGGGGGCGTGAGACGTATCACAGGAGCCCCTTCCCCTGGCCGGGCGTTGCCCTCACAATCCAGTTTCGGATTGCGACGGTACTGCAGCGCGTCGCAGCCGTGCCAGAAGACCCTCTCCTAGAAGAAATTTATAGACGGCTACAGGGCATTCGAGTACCTGAGTAGCGATTGGAGGAGCACATGAAGACGCCGCTCGTCCATGTTGGAGCCGGCACACTCGCTTCCCGCAGCGTGGCTGCGCCACTCCGCCTTCGGGTGGATGCGTTGGCGACGAAGGGCCGCGTGCGCCTCGACTTCAGGCAGGTTGCAGCCGTCTCGCCCTCGTTCGCGGACGAGCTTTTCGGCGTGCTGGTGCGGGCGCACGGCATTGAATGGATCTTCGAGCGACTGCTCCTTGTAGGGGCGACAGACTCGGTGCTCCGTGACATTGCGTTCGCTCTAACCGAGCGCCAGCGGGGCTTTTCCGAGGATCACCGCGCGCAGTAGTTGCTCCTCGGCCTAGGCATAGCCCGCTGAATGCCATGGTCACTGTCGCCACCTTCGCCGCCGTCGTCGCGACCCACTCGACGCGGTCATTGGCTTAGGCCCTACCACCTAATTGAGACCAGAGCAGTCTGGCCTTAGCCTTTCCTGCCATGCCGGACCTTCCGCCGTTTCTGCACGCCTGCCTGGTCGGCCACGATGGCATGGGGGCCCTGCTGCTCCGGGTGAAGTACAACGGGCAGAGCCTGGTCGAGACCACGATGCTCGGCCTCCATTCCAGCCAGATTGAGCTCCTCGGGGGCATGGCGACGCTGCTCGCCAACCGTCGCTTCACCGGGGTCCCGGTGCTCTATCGGAGCTTCCTCGACGCGACCGTGGATCTGAGGGCGCTTGTCCGCGATCCCGATTTCGCCCGCTGCCGGCTGCTGCGCTATTACAACGAGGGCGTCCGCATCGCCAAGGCAGCGAGTTCCCTCGAGCCGATCACCGACGAAACCAGGAACACCCTCGCGACCGCCCAGACGCACATGCAGGAGCAGGCGAAGGAGCTGCGCGCCTTGGGCGCCACGAGTCCCACAGTCGGCGAGCGCTTCAAGCTGGCCGACTTCTCAATTCACTACGTCGACTATATGCAGGCCTCGCTCGCGGTCCACTCCGGGCAGTCGGCCCTGCTGGACAGACACGCCGATCACAAGGGCGAGGCGCCGGGCATCTCACTCCTGCTGTACAAGGACATCCACTTAGAGGACTTCCGAGAGACCATGGTCAAGGCCCTGTGCTTCGGGCTCGAGTCGGCACATGAGGTTCACGAGCATTTCCAAACTGGGCTCGCGCACGTCGTCGACGCTCTCGCCCTGGACTGCGAACGGGCCATGGGGCCTCGCGCAACGTGACGGCTCCGTACGCCATTGCTCCGATGTCGTCGGCCCCAACCCCCGGAGGTCTTCGCGATACGTGTCCCGCTCGACCCGCGCGCGCACCAGTTGCCCCTGCAGTCCTGGGTCTGCCGCCTCCTCGGCCGTCAGGTTGACCGGCCCGACGCCTAGCTGGAAGTCGGCGAGCTGCAGGAGCGCCGCCCGCATGGCAGCTAGGATTTTATGGTGCCCCGACCAGGATTCGAACCTGGGACCTCTCGCTTAGGAGGCGAGCGCTCTATCCCCTGAGCTACCGGGGCGCGGCGCGGGCATTCTAGCCCAACGGGTCCGGCCACCCCGCCGGCGCGACAGGCGGCGATAATGACCCCCATGACGCCCGAACGCTTCCGGACCCTGAAGGCCGTGCTCGCGCGCCGGCAGCCGGACCTCACGGTCGTCGCCGACGACGTGCACAAGCCCCACAACGTGGCCGCGCTGCTCCGGACCTGCGACGCGGTGGGCGTGCTCGGCATCCACGCGGTGGGAACGCCGGGCAGCTTCCGCCGGGGCCGGGGGATTTCCGGCGGCACGGCGCCCCGGGTGGCCGTGCAGGCCTGGCCGGCGCTGGAGTCCGCTCTGCTGAACCTGAAAAGCCAGGGATTCCAGATCGTTGCCGCACATTTATCGGACACTTCCGAGGACTACCGGACCCTGGACTACACGCGCCCCACGGCCCTGCTGCTCGGCTCGGAACTCCGGGGCGTGTCGGCGGCCGGCGCCGCCCTCGCCGACCGGCATGCGGTGATTCCCATGCACGGCCTCGTCACCTCGCTCAACGTCTCGGTGGCCGCGGCGCTGTTCCTCTACGAGGCTGCCCGGCAACGGGAAGCCGCGGGCCTCTATGCGCAGTGCCGGCTGGACCCGGCGGTGTACGCGCACACGCTCTTCGAATGGTGCCACCCGGACATCGCCCGGCGCTGCCGGGCGAAGCAGCTGCCCTACCCGCCCCTCACGGCCGACGGCGACCTCGCCGCCAACCCGTTCCCGGTGGAAGCCGGCTAGCCTGCTTCGACCGGCGTGTCGGCGGACTCCGCGGACTCGGCGTCCGGCAGGGGATCCGGTGCGGGCCGGTAGCGGGCACCGTAGTGCAGGCGCAGGGTCTTCACCTTGCCGTACCAGGGAATGGTGACCACGTAGAGCGGGTCGTACTCCGTGTCGGCGATGGGCGGCACCTTCTTGCTGCCCTGGAACTCGGGGATGAGCCGCGGGATCACGTCGGGCTCGGCCACCACCAGCACGATGAGGCCCTTGTACTGCTTCAGGATGCGCTTCGCGAGCGCGTCCGGGTCGCTGGTGTCCGCGTCCTGCACCGGCAGGTTCAGGCGCCGGGCAAGCGGCGCCGCGGTCTCCCGGGAGGGCCGGTCCGGCGCGACCAGGATCGCGTCGAGGCCCTGCACCACGTCCACGTCACCCAGCATCCGGGCGAGTTCCTCGGCGCGGATCGCGCCGGTGGCGCTCAGCCCCATTTCGCCGCCGAGTCCCGCCGCCGTGTCGGCGTGGCGCACGAAGAGCACCGTGGTGGTCGCCTGGGACTCGAAGAAGAAGGCCAGCCCGAGCGACAGGACCAGGAAGGCGGCGACCGCCCCGGCCCGGCGCTGCTGGCGCCGGCGGCGCCC
Source organism: uncultured Gammaproteobacteria bacterium (assembly GCA_937958785.1). Taxonomy (GTDB): domain Bacteria; phylum Pseudomonadota; class Gammaproteobacteria; order Steroidobacterales; genus SHZI01. The sequence continues at coordinate 3,469 of CALGMY010000200.1, forward strand.
CGGATCGATC
>CALGMY010000201.1 GCA_937958785.1 uncultured Gammaproteobacteria bacterium
AGGTGCTGGACGACGACGACTTCGCGCTGCTCGGCGTGGGGTTCTCCTGGACCGTGTTCGATGCCGGCCGGACCCGCCAGCAGGCCAACGCCCTGCGCAGTGCCAGCCGGGCTGCCGCCCGGGACCGGGACGACCTCGAATCCCGCGTCGCGCTCGAGGTGCGGCAGGCCTGGCTGGACCTCGGGGAGGCCGAGGCCCGGGTCCGCCTGACCCGGGACGCCGTCGAGCAGGCCGACGAGAACCTGCGGGTCGGGCGCGAGCTCTACGGCGTGGGACTGGCCACCAACACGGTCGTGCTGGATGCGGAAGCCCTGCGGCTTGGCGCCGTGGGCAACCACGACACCGCGGTGCTCGACGCCATCCTCGGCAGCCTGCGCCTGCGCCGCACCATCGGCGAGCTCTAGGCGTTCCGCCGGCAACGGTTCAGGGCGCGAGCGTCAGTTCGCTCGCCCGGTGGGCGGCAATGGCCTCGTCGCTGAACCACCAGTAGCGCGGCTCCCCGTTCAGCCAGGCGGGCGTCTGGTCCCTGAGGTGGGGGTCGAACTGGCGGCCGCTCGCGCCGCCCACCGTCACGGCCAGGATCCGGTCCGGGTCACCCAGGTCGGCCACCATCCGCAGGGACGCGATGCTGGTGGCGGCGTAGGGCCTGTCGAACCGGAACGTGGCCCGGTTCAGCGTCTCGCCGGAGCCTTCCTTCGGGTGGGTGCCGCCGCCCAGGATGCCGGCCGCGGCCTTGCCGGGTACCAGGGGGCTGAAGAAGGTGATGGTATGGACCTGGCCCCATTGCCAGCCGGCCGGATCAGGGCCAAGCACGGGTCCGAGCTCGGCCAGGGCGTCCAGGGCAGCCCGATGGAAGAGGTCATCCCGGGTCTCCCTGGCCGGCGTCCGCTGGTCATCGAACCACGCTCCGGCCGGATCCTCGAGCAGCAGCGCGAGCCGCTCGTGCCACAGGTAGTAACTGCCGAGGTAGTGGTCGGTCAGTTCCGGTCCCAGCTCGTCCTCGAAGACCCGCCGGGCGAAGTGCCGGTAGACGGACTGGAAGAGGGCCGGGGCTGCCGCGCCCGGCTGGTCCATGAAATCCCAGGCCGCGAGCAGCTCGCCGGCCTGCCGGGTGTCGGCATGGGCCGTCAGGGCCGCGCTCATCAGCGGCGCGATCCTGGCCGCCATCAGGTTCTTCGTGTCGCGCATGAACGCCCAGTGATCCTCGGGCGCGAACACGGGCTTGCTCTCGAGGAGTTCCATGAGCCGCCGGTAACGCCATGACGCCGCGAAGTAGGTGGAGTAGGGCAGTGCGAATTCCCGGGGCACGGTCCGGTGATTGGCATTGCCGAGCCAGCCCCGGTCGGGATTGACCTGGCCAGGCATGTCAGCGGCCGGGATGAACCCGTCCCAGGCGTCCACCCCGTCGACGACCGGCACCGGGCGGGACCCGTCGCCCCGGCGGCGCACGGGTACCCGGCCTCCAGCCACCTGCGCGATGTTGCCGGCGGTGTCGGCGATGGCGTAGTGAAACGGTGACGTGGCGGTCGCGATGGCCTGGCGGGCCGCCGCCACATCCCGCGCCGTGAAGAGGGCAAAGGCCCCCGTGTCCGCCTGCATGGCCTCCGTGGCGCTCCAGCGCAGGGCGAGGAGCTTGCCCGAGGCGACCCCCATGCCGTGGTCGGAGATCACCGGCCCCCGGTGGGTGAGGCGGATGCGCAGGGGGACTTCCCGGAACTCGCTGCCGCCCGGCCGCGTGCGCACCCGCACCGTCTCCTCGATGATCTCGAAGGGGTAGGAACGGTCGCCTTCCAGGTAATGTCCGGGCCTCACCGGGTCCTCGGTCTCGACGAACAGGTCCACCACGTCGGAATACGCGTTGGTGATGCCCCAGGCCAGGTGGGAGGTCCGGCCGACGCCGATCCCGGGGATGCCGGGACCTGCCGCACCCACGGCCCGGAAATCCGGCGTGATCAGGCCGACCGGGTGCCAGATGCCCGGCAGGGTACGCGCGTCCAGATGGGGGTCGTTCACGACCACCGGCTGGCCGCTCATCGAGCGGCGGCCGCTCACCACCCACTGGTTGCTGCCGAGTTCCAGCGGCTCCTGGCCGGCGGTCAGCCAGTCGGCACCGGCCCGGAGCCCCAATGGGGCTGCCGCGGCGGCGATGGCCGGGCCGGGGTCGAGTCCCGCGCTGCCACCGTCGTCCGGGTTGATGCTGACCTGGGCCAGGCTTGCCGCCCGTTCCGCCCCGAGCCGGTCCACCAGCTCCTGGGCGATGAGTTCCGCCTTGTGATTGACCGAGCTCTGCCAGTTCAGGAACAGCTGCAGGGTCATCACGTCCGCGAGGGTCCAGGGCTGGGGTGTCATGCCAAGCAGGCCGAAGCCGAACTGCTGCTCGTGGCCCTGGCTGGCGATGTAGGCGTTGACGCCCTCGAGGTAGAGCTCATAGAAGCGCCGGTCGGCCGGCGCCAGCATGGCCGCCTGCCGGCGACCGTGGCGAGCGGTGCCCACGAGCCGCAGCTCGATGTCGGCGGCCAGGGCCGACTCGCCCACCAGCTCGGCCAGCCGCCCGCTCGACAGGTAACGCTCGAATTCCAGCTGGAAGCCCCGGTCCTGGGCGGTCACCCACCCCTGGGCGCGGATGACATCGTCCAGGGATTCGGCATGGAGGTACGGAATGCCCTGCTCGTCCCGGATCACGCGCACCGGCGCCGACAGGCCGGCCAGCCGGACCGTCCCGTCCCGCTGGTACCGGTCGACGACCCGGGTGTAGAGCACCAGTCCCACGATCGCGAGGGCGACCAGCCAGAGCACGCCGACGAAGATCCTGCGCATGCGTCTAGCCTAGCGCCTGGGCATCTGCCGCGTCAGTGGCCGCCGCGCTGGCGACGAGACCGTGGGTGCCGACGCCGAGCAGGCGCACGGCCCGCACGCCGGCCTCGGTGCGTCCCAGCAGCAGCCGGGCCCGTTCCGCAATGTCGGCAGCCTCCGCCGTCGGGCGGTCAGCCGTGTGCCGGCGGGTAACCGTGGTGAAGTCCGCGTACCGGACCTTGACCGTGACCGTGCGGGCCCGCAGGGACTTGCCCTGGAGCGCGGCGGCCACCCGGTCGGCCAGCCGCCCGACTTCCGCCTGCATCGTGGGCACGTCCCGGAGATCCCTGGGGTAGGTCGTCTCGGTGGACACCGACTTCCAGGGCCGGTCCGGGGTCACGGGCCGCGGGTCGTCGCCGACCGCGAGCCGCTGGAGCCAGCCGGCCAGGCTGCCGACGGTCGCCACCAGCAGGGCCGGGTCCGCGGTACGCACCTCCACCAGGCGCCGGATGCCGATGCCCCGCAACTTCCCGGCGGTGACCGGGCCGACGCCCCACAGGGCCTCCACCGGCAGCCGCTGCAGGAACCCCTCGACCCGCCCGGGCGACACCACCGTGAGGCCGTCGGGCTTCCGCCATCCCGAGGCGATCTTGGCCAGGAACTTGTTCGGGGCGACGCCGGCCGACGCCGTGAGGCCCGTGTCGGCGCGGATCCGGTGCTTCAGCTCCCGGGCCACCTCCGTGGCGTAGGGCAGGCCCCAGAGGTTCTCCGTCACGTCCAGGTAGGCCTCGTCCAGTGACAGGGGTTCCACCAGCGGGGTGGCTGACCGGAGGATGTCCATCACCCGCCGGGACGCCTCCCGGTACCGGGCAAAGTCCGGCCGGACCACCTTGAGATCCGGGCACTGCCGCAGGGCCCGGGCCATGGGCATGGCCGAGCGCACCCCGAAAGCCCGCGCCTCGTAGCTCGCGGCCGCCACCACGCCCCGGGATTCGGGGGGGCCCCCCACGGCCACGGGCCGGCCCCGCAGCGCCGGATCGTCCCGCTGCTCCACCGACGCATAGAACGCGTCCATGTCCAGGTGGATGATGCGGCGCCCGGATTGCGGCATGCCGCGCACGATACCGAACCGGGCCCGGCCGGTGGGATTTGCGCAGTTTGCGCACGGCGGCCTGCATCGTCCCCCTCCGCGCGCCGTGGCCGCGCCCACGTCGCATCGCACACCGCGCCGAGAAAGCGCTGCTAAGCCGATGATTTATTCCCCGCGCTGCGACGGGTTTCGGGCCCGGACCCCGGATTGCCACCCACCGGTGGCGCGATTCAGCCGCCGTTTTGTTGACGCTCGAACAGGTGAAACCTATAGTGTCGCGAAGTGGCGCGTAGTGGGAGAACGTGGGCTGAAAGGCCCGTAACACCATGTTTCGGGGGGCAACCCAGATCACCCTGGACGCCAAGGGTCGGCTGGCCATTCCGGCACGTTACCGGGACCGGCTGGCGTCCCGGTGCAGTGGCCAGATGATCTGCACGGTCGACCAGGACCACTGCCTGCTCCTCTATCCGCTGCCCGACTGGGAAGAAATCGAGCGCAAGGTGATGCGCCTGTCCAGCTTCAACCCGGGCACCCGGCGGCTGCAGCGCCTGATGGTCGGTCATGCCAGCGAACTTGAGATCGATGGCAGCGGCCGGGTGTTGATCCCGCGGGAGCTCCGGGAGTTCGCGGCTCTCGAGCGCGACGTGATGCTGGTCGGCCAGGGCAACAAGTTCGAGATCTGGGCAGCGAAGGACTGGGCCGAACGGCGCGAATCGTGGCTGAACAGTGCGGAAGGTGGCGGGCTCAGCCTGCCGGCTGAACTCGAGTCGCTGTCGCTCTAGCCAGGGGCACGACGCCGAGAACGTTTAACAAACGCGTCCTCCATGAAAGGCGCGGGGTGTTGGGGTGGTTCCACATGTACCTGTCCTCGAGGACGAGGTGCTCCATTTTCTGGCCATTCGGCCCGATGGCATCTATGTGGATGGCACCTTCGGCCGCGGCGGACACTCGCGCGCCATCCTCGCCCGGCTGGGACGCTCGGGCCGGCTCCTCGCCCTCGACCGGGATCCCGCCGCGCTCGCGGCCGGCCGTGGCCTCGAGCAGCAGGATGCCCGGTTCACGATCGTCCAGCAGGCATTCTCCGGCCTCGGTGACCTGCTCCGGGCGCGGGGACTCGCCGGCCAGGTTGCCGGCATCCTGCTCGACATCGGCGTGTCGTCGCCCCAGCTCGAGGACCCCGCGCGCGGCTTCGGCTTCCGCGTCGATGGTCCCCTCGACATGCGCATGGACCCGGGCAGCGGCGTCTCCGCGGCCGACTGGCTCAATGCGGCGGACGAGGCGGACATCGCCCGGGTGCTCTGGCAGTACGGCGAGGAGCGGGCGTCCCGTCGCATCGCCCGGGCCATCGTCGCCGCGCGGGCCACTGCGCCGGTCCGCACCACCCGTGAGCTGGCGGACCTCATCGCGAGCGTCCTCCGGGGCGAGCCGGGCCGCCACCCCGCCACGCGCAGCTTCCAGGCCATCCGCATCCACATCAACCGGGAACTGGACGAGCTCACCACCGCGCTCGAGGCCGCCCGGGCGGCCCTCGCCCCGGGCGGACGCCTGTGCGTCATCAGCTTCCATTCCCTGGAGGACCGCATCGTGAAGCGCTTCCTCCGCGACCATTCCCGGGTCGACCCCGCCCTGCGGGACCTGCCCGTGGTGCCGGCCTCCGCCGAGCCCGACCTCCGGCTGCTCACGAGCCGGGGCGTCCGGGCGGGCGAGGCCGAGCTGGCCCGCAACCCCCGGGCGCGCAGTGCGGTGCTCCGGGCCGCGGAGAAGCGCCAGTGACGCCCGCCCAGCGGTCCCGCGCCATCTTTGCAGCCCTGGCCTGTGCCGTGCTGGTCTCGGCACTGGCGGGCGTCTATGCCAAGCACAAGTCCCGCAAGCTCTTCGTCGAGCTCCAGGGCCTCGTGGTGGAGCGGGACCGCCTCGAGATGGACTGGGGTCGGCTGCAGATCGAGCAGAGCACCCAGGGCAACCACGCCCGGGTGGAGCGGCTGGCGCGCGAGCAGCTCGACATGCGTGCCCCGACGCGCGAAGACGTGAAGCTGGTGGCCCGGTGAGCGCCGCAGACCGGGCCCGGCCCGCCTACCAGAGCTTCGTCTGGCGCCTCTGGATCGTCGTGGCGGTGCTGGTGCTCGCGGGCACCGGCCTCGTCGCCCGTGCCGTACACCTGCAGGTGTTCAATACCGACTTCCTGAACGGCCAGGCCGCGGCGCGCCACCTGCGTGTCGCCACCCTGTCGGCGACGCGCGGGGTCATCAAGGACCGCAACGGCGAGCCGCTGGCCGTCAGCACGCCGGTTGACAGCGTCTGGGTGAATCCCTCCCAGGTGCTGGAGGCGCCCGAGCGCATCCGGGAACTGGCGGGTGCCCTCAAGCTGGATGCCGGCGAGCTCACCGCCCGCCTGTCACGGAACGTGCGCAAGGAGTTCTATTACCTGCGGCGCCACATGAACCCGGCTGCCGCCGCCCGTATCGAGGCGCTGGACATCCCCGGCGTGCACCTGCTGCGCGAGTACCGGCGCTACTACCCGGCCGGGGAAGTCACCGGCCACCTGCTGGGTTTCACCAACATCGATGACAAGGGCCAGGAGGGGCTCGAATACGCCTTCGACAACTGGCTGCGGGGCGTGCCGGGCAAGAAGAAGGTGCTGCGGGATCGCCTCGGCCGCATCGTCGAGGACGTGGAGAGCATCGAGCCGCCGAGCCCCGGCCGGGACCTGGTCGCCGCCATCGACCTCCGGATCCAGTACCTGGCCTACCGGGAGCTGAAGGCCGCGGTCCAGCGCCACGGTGCCGTCTCCGGCTCCGCCATCGTGCTCGACGTGACGACCGGGGAGGTCCTCGCCGACGTCAACCAGCCCACCTTCAACCCGAACGACCGCAGCCAGATCAAGCCGGCCAACTTCCGCAACCGGGCGATCACCGACATCCTGGAGCCCGGCTCGACCTTCAAGCCGCTGATCGTCGCGGCGGCCCTGGAGAGCGGCCGCTTCAGCCCCCGCAGTCGCATCGACACCAACCCGGGCTTCGTGCGGGTCGGCAACAAGACGATCGAGGACAAGCACAACTACGGCGAGATGGACCTCGCCACGCTGCTGGCCAAGTCCAGCAACGTGGGCGCCGTGCAGGTGTCGATGAAGCTCGACAAGGAGATGCTCTGGAACACCCTGAGCCGCTTCGGCGCCGGCCGGCTCACGGCCAGCGGCTATCCCGGCGAGTCCGCCGGCACGCTGCCGCCGTACCAGGGCTGGCGCCCGATCGGCCAGGCGACCATGTCCTACGGCTACGGCCTCTCGATGACGCCGCTGCAGCTTGCCCAGGCCTACGGCGCCCTCGCGGCCGAGGGGCTGTCCCGGCCAATTTCCCTGGTCCGGGTGGACAAGCCGCCGATCGCCCGCCGGGTGGTTGCGCCGGAGACGGCCCGCAACGTGGTGGCGATGCTCGAGCAGGTGGTGACCGCCGAGGGCACGGGCATCAAGGCCAGCGTCACGGGTTATCGCGTCGCCGGCAAGACGGGGACGGCCCGCAAGGTGGCTGCCGGGGGTTACGCCCAGGACCGGCACACGGCGGTGTTCGCCGGCATGGTCCCCGCGACGGCACCCCGCCTCGTCATCGTCGTCGTGGTGGACGAGCCGAAGGGCGCCGCCTACTACGGCGGCGACGTGGCGGCACCGGTCTTCTCGGCGGTCGCGGCGGGCGCGCTGCGCATCCTGGCCGTCCCGCCCGACAATGTGGCGGCACCCGATGAGCGGCCGCTGACCAAGCTGGCTGCCCGGCTGCCATGACCCCGGCAGCGGCCACCGACATGCAACTGGCAACACTGTTCAAGGGTCTCGTCGCCGACGCCCCTGCACTCGACGTCGCTGACCTGGCCCTCGACAGCCGTGCCGTGACCCGTGCCGGCCTTTTCCTCGCCTGTCCCGGCACGCGCCAGCATGGCCTCGACTTCGTGTCCGACGCCCTGCGGGCGGGGGCGGGGGCGGTGGCCTGGGAACCGGGTCCCGGGCTGCGCGCGCCCGACCTGCCGCCCCACGTGCCGGGCCTGGCCGTGCCGGCGCTGCGGGAGCACCTCGGCGAACTCGCGAACCGCTTCTTCGCCCGCCCCTCCGAAGCAGTCCCCGTTACCGGCATCACCGGCACCAACGGCAAGACCACCACGGCCTGGCTGGTGATGCAGGCAATCGGCCGCCTGGGCGGCCGCGGCGGTTACCTCGGCACGCTCGGCCACGGCATCGATGGCCGGGTCCGGGCCGCGAAACTCACGACGCCGGACTGCATCAGCGTCCACCGGCACCTGCGGGAACTTGCCGATGCCGGCGCGACCGCGGTCGCCGCCGAGATCTCGTCCCACGCGCTCGACCAGGACCGCGTGGCCGGCGTCCGTTTTCGCATCGTCGCCTTCACGAACCTCAGCCGGGACCACCTGGACTACCACGCGGACCTCGCGGCCTACGGTGCCGCCAAGGCACGACTCTTCACCACAGGGGCCGACACCGCCGTCATCAACCTGGATGATCCCTTCGGGCGCGAGCTGGCGGGGCGACTCCCGGCCGGCACCCGCCTGCTCGGGGTCAGCCTGGCCGGGGTAGCCGGCGCCACGCTCGCCGCGAACCTTGCCGACACCGGTCCCGAGGGTCTCGTGCTGGAGCTTCGCGAGGGTGCCGGCAAGGCCCGGCTGGCCAGTCCGCTCTGGGGCCGGTTCAACGCGGAGAACCTGCTGCTCGCGGCGGGCATCCTCCGGGCTGGCGGGGCCTCGCTGGCTGACGTGGCCGCCGCGCTCGGCCAAGCCACGGCACCTCCTGGCCGCATGGAGCGGGTTCCGGGCCCGCCGGGCGCACCGGCCGTGCTCGTCGATTTCGCCCATACGCCCGACGCCCTCGCCCAGGCCCTCGCAGCCGTCCGCGAGCACTGCGCGGGCGAGGTCTGGTGCGTCTTCGGCTGCGGGGGCGACCGGGACCGGGGCAAGCGGGCGCCCATGGGTGCCGCCGCCGTGGCCGGCGCCGACCGGGTGATCGTCACCGACGACAACCCGCGCCACGAGGACCCCCAGCAGATCATCGCGGACATCCTGGCGGGCGCGCCGGCCCTCGACCGGCTGCAGGTCGTGCCGGACCGGGCCGCAGCCATCGCCCGGGCGATTCGCCTCGCACGGGCCGGCGATGCGGTCCTGATCGCCGGCAAGGGCCACGAGACGGTGCAGGTCAAGGGCAACCAGCATCGACCCTTCTCGGATGTGGCGGCGGCGCGGGCTGCGCTGCCGCTCCAGGGCGGGAGCGCATGACGATGGCGAACCTCGGCTGGGTTGCGGCGACGGCGGGGGGCCGGCTCGTCGGCGCCGACGTCGGCTTCGACTCGGTTAGCACCGACACCCGCAGCATCGAGCCGGGCCAGCTCTTCGTCGCGCTGCGCGGGGCGCGGCACGATGCGGCCGAGTTCGTTGCGGTGGCCGCCGGGCGCGGGGCCGCTGCCGCCGTGGTGGAGTCGCCCCAGCCCTTGCCGTTGCCCCAGGTCGTGGTGCCGGACGCCGGCCGCGCCCTGCAGGACGTGGCGGCGGCCTGGCGCCGGCGGTTCGACATCCCGGTCCTGGGGGTCACCGGGAGCAACGGCAAGACCACCCTCAAGGAAATGATGAGCGCGATCATGCGCGCCCACGTCCGCCAGCCCGGGGACGATGGTGGCGTGCTCGCCACCTGGGGTAACCTGAACAACCATGTCGGCGTGCCGATCACGCTGCTCTGGCTGCGGCCGGAGCACAAGGCGGCGGTGATCGAGATGGGCGCCAGTGCGAAGAAGGAGATCGCGCTCCTAACCCGCATCGCCCGGCCGACGGTCGGCGTGATCACCAACGCGGGCCCGGCCCACCTGGGCGGCTTCGGCGGGACGGTGCGTGACGTGGCGGAGGCGAAGGGCGAGCTCTTCGCAGGCCTCGACCCGGGCACGGTTGCGGTCGTGAACCGGGATGATTCCTTCCACGATTACTGGCGGGCCCTGCGCGGGGATCTCCGGTACCGTTCCTTCGGCCTGGCCCCCGACGCGGAATTCCGGGCCGTCGAGATCGATGCGGCCAACGGCGACGGCCTGCGCTTCCGGCTGGTGTCCCCGGAGGGCGAGGCGGTGATCCGGCTCCCCATGGCCGGGGGCCACAACATCCAGAATGCCCTCGCTGCCGCCGCTGCGACCACGGCTGCCGGCGCGACGCTCGAGGCCGTGCGCCAGGGGCTGGCCGGGATGGCCAACGTGAAGGGCCGCCTGAGGGCAGAACCTGGCCCGGCCGGCTGCACCATCTACGACGACAGCTACAACGCCAACCCGGGCTCGGTGGCCGCGGCGATCCGGTTCCTCGCAGGCTTGGGCGGCCAGCGCTGGTTCGTGCTGGGCGACATGGGTGAACTCGGGCCAACCGAGATCGAGCTGCACCGGGAAGTCGGCCTGCTCGCGGCCCGGAGTGGCCTCGACCGCTTCTACGCCGTCGGCACGCTCTCCCGCCACGCCGCCGAAGCCTTCGGGCCTGGCGCCCACTGGGCCCCGGACGTCTTCGCCCTGGCCGGGGAGCTGCGGCCGGCGCTTGCTCCTGGCGTGAGTCTGCTGGTCAAGGGCTCCCGCTCCGCCGGCCTCGAGCGGCTCGTGAAGTTGCTGAACGGCGAACCGGTAGACCCACCCGGAGGGGCACACTGATGCTGCTGCTGCTGGCTGAGTACCTGCGGCCCCTGGTCTCCGGCTTCAACGTGCTGACCTATCTCACCCTGCGCGGCATCCTCGCGGCCCTCACGGCGCTCGCGATCTCCCTGCTGCTGGGCCCTGCGCTGATCCGGCGGCTGACCCAGCGGCAGATCGGCCAGACCGTGCGTGACGACGGTCCACAGACCCACCTGCAGAAGGCCGGGACGCCCACCATGGGCGGCACGCTGATCCTCCTCGCCATCGTGGTCAGCACGCTGCTGTGGGCGGACCTGCGCAGCCTGTTCGTCTGGATCGTGCTCGGCGTGACCGTGGCGTACGGCCTGCTTGGCTTCGCGGATGACTACCGCAAGCTGATCCTGCGCAACCCGAAGGGGTTGTCGGCCCGGGAGAAGCTGTTCTGGCAGTCCCTCGTGGCACTCGGGGTTGCCGTCATCCTCTTCCTCCGCGCCGACACCCCCCAGGCCACCGCGCTTCTCATCCCCTACCTCAAGGACGTGCTGATCCCCCTCGGCTGGCTGTTCATCCCCTTCGTATACGTGGTGATCGTCGGGTCCAGCAACGCCGTGAACCTGACCGACGGCCTCGACGGCCTCGCCATCATGCCAACGGTGCTGGTCGGCGGGGCCCTCGGCATCTTCGCCTGGGTCGCGGGCAATGCCATCTTCGCGTCCTACCTCGGCATTCCCTACGTCCCGGGTGCCGGCGAACTGCTGGTGTTCTGTGCCGCGCTGGCCGGCGCCGGGCTGGGCTTCCTGTGGTTCAACGCCTACCCGGCCCAGGTCTTCATGGGCGACATCGGCGCCCTGTCGCTGGGCGGGGCGCTCGGCGCCGTGGCTGTGATCGTCAAGCAGGAGATCGTGCTTCTGATCATGGGCGGCATCTTCGTCGCCGAGACCGTGTCGGTGATGATGCAGGTGGCGTCCTTCAAGATGACCGGCAAGCGCATCTTCCGGATGGCGCCCTTGCACCACCACTTCGAGCTGAAGGGCTGGCCCGAGCCACGGGTCATCGTGCGTTTCTGGATCATCACCGTGATCCTCGTGCTGGTCGGCCTGTCGAGCCTCAAGATCCGATGAACATGCCTGCACGCCGGGACAACAGCAGTGCTGCCGCCGGAACCACCCTGGTGCTCGGCATGGGTGGCACCGGCGTGTCCTTTGCCCGGTACCTGGCGGCCCGCGGCGCCCGTGCCATGTTCGCCGACACCCGGGCCTTCCCCCCGGGGATGGCAGCCATCCGGGCAGCGATGCCCGGGGCCGCGATCCTCGGCAACGGCGTGCCGGCCTCGCTCCCGGCAGGCGTCGACCGCGTGGTCGTTTCCCCCGGCGTCGACCTGCACCTGCCGGTGCTCGCGGAAGCCCGGCAGCGTGGCGTCCCGGTCCTGAGTGACATCGACCTGTTCGTCGCGGAAGCCACCGCCCCCATCACCGCGGTGACCGGCTCGAACGGCAAGAGCACGGTCACCTCCATGGTGGGCGCCATGCTGGAGGCCGCCGGCGTGACTGCCGGCGTCGGCGGCAACCTCGGGACCCCGGCCCTCGAGCTGCTGGCGCCGGACGTCCGGCACTACGTCCTCGAGCTGTCCAGCTTCCAGCTGGAGCGCAGCGCCCCGGTGCCAACCGCCTCGGCGGTGGTACTGAACGTCACGCCCGATCACCTGGACATCCACGGTGACATGGCTGCCTACACGGCCGCCAAGGCCCGGATCTATGCCCGGTGCCAGCTGGCCGTCGTGAACCGCGACCTGCCGGAACTCGCGGCGCTGGTTCCCGCCGGTACGCCCACCGTGGGTTTCGGCCTCGGGCCTCCGGTGTCCGGCGACTTCGGCATCCTCGAGGTCGCAGGCGGTCCCTGCCTGGCGCGGGGCACCGAGGCCCTGATGCCGGTCACCGAGCTGACCGTCACTGGCCGGCACAACGTGGCGAACGCCCTGGCGGCCCTGGCCCTCGCCTCGGTCGCAGGCGCCCGGCTGCACGACCTGCTGCCCGGGCTGCGAGCCTACCGCCCGTTACCCCACCGGATGGCGCTCGTCGCCCGCCGGGGTGGTGTCACCTGGATCGATGACTCGAAGGCAACCAACGTGGGAGCAGCAGTCACCAGCATCAACAGCGTCGACGGTCCGCTCGTGCTGATCGCCGGCGGCGACGGCAAGGGCGCCAGCTTCGAGACCGTGGCGGCTGCCCTGCGGGGCCGGGACTGCGCGGCCGTGCTCCTAGGCCGGGACCGGGACCTCATCGCTGGCGCCCTCGCGGGCGTCTGCCCGGTGCACCGGGCCAACGACATGGCCGCGGCGGTACAGGCCGCCGCCGCCCTGGCGCGGCCCGGCTGGACCGTGCTCCTTGCCCCGGCCTGCAGCAGCCTCGACATGTTCCGGGACTACGCGCACCGGGGCGCCGCGTTCAGCGCCGCCATCACCGGGCTGGACGGCCCGGGACCCGCGGCGATCAGGGAGGGCAGGGCATGAGCGGCCGGCAAGCCGTCCTCCCGGGCCAGGACCGGCCGGACGTGCTCCTCCTTGGCGTCACCGCGGCGCTGCTCGCCATCGGCCTGCTGATGGTGACGTCGGCCTCCATCGCCCTCGGCGACCGGCAGCATGGCGACGCCTTCTACTTCCTCGAGCGCCAGGTGTTCGCGGCGGCCCTCGGCCTCGCCGCCGGCTGGGCGATGGTGAAGATCCCCACCGGGGTCTGGCAGCGCCTCGGCAGCTGGCTCGCGGCGGCAGGCATCGGGCTGCTCGTCCTGGTCCTCATCCCCGGCCTCGGGCACACGGCCAACGGCAGCACCCGGTGGCTCAGCATCGCGGGCATCAACATCGTGCAGGTCAGCGAGCCCGCCCGCCTGATGCTCCTCATGTACGTGGCGGACTACGCCGTGCGCCGCAACGACCAGCTGCGGGCCGGCTTCATGGGGATGCTGAACCCCCTCCTGATCGTCGGCGCCGCCGCCATCCTGCTGCTCGCGCAGCCCGACTTCGGCTCGGCGGTCCTTCTCGTCGCCATGTCGTTCGCGGTGCTGTTCATCGCCGGGGCCCGGCTCCGCGATGTGCTGCTGGTGCTGACCCCGGTCGTGCTCGCGTTCGCCGCCCTCGCCAAGTTCTCGCCCTACCGGATGCGCCGGCTGATGGGCTTCTGGAATCCCTGGGCCGATCCCTACGGCGACGGCTTCCAGCTGACCCAGTCCCTGATCGCGATCGGCACGGGGGAGTGGACCGGGCTCGGGCTGGGCGGCAGCGTGCAGAAGCTCTTCTACCTGCCGGAGGCCCACACCGACTTCATCTTCGCCGTGATCGCGGAGGAATTCGGGCTCGTCGGCAGCCTGGTGATGATCGCCCTCTATGCGGTGCTGATCTGGCGAGCGTTTGCGATTGCCCGCGCCGCCGCCGCCCGGGAGGCCCTCTTCCCGGCCTTCGTCGCCTTCGGCCTCGGGACGTGGCTCGCGATCCAGGCCGTCATCAACCTGGGCGTCAACATGGGAGTGCTGCCCACCAAGGGGCTCACGCTGCCGCTCGTGAGCTATGGCCGCAGCTCGCTCATGGTGATCCTCGCATCACTCGGCCTGCTGCTCCGGATCGACCTCGAGAACCGGGGGCTCGTGGGCCGGCGCCGGCCCAACGGGCGGGTCGCGCGATGAGCGGCGGCGCAGGCAATGCCCCGGTGCTGATCATGGCGGGCGGCACCGGCGGCCACGTGTTCCCGGCGCTGGCGGTGGCCCGCGCCCTGCGGCAGCAGGACGAACCCGTGGTCTGGCTGGGCACGGACCGGGGCCTCGAGGCCCGGGTCGTGCCCGCCGACGGGTTTCCGCTCGAGAAGATCCGCGTGCAGGGCCTACGGGGCAAGGGTGTCGTGAGCTGGCTCCTCGCCCCGCTGCGGGTCCTCGTGGCCGTCGCCGATGCCATCCGGGTGGTTCGCCGCTGCCGCCCCAAGGTGGTCCTCGGCATGGGCGGCTATACCGCGGGCCCGGGCGGGATCGCCGCCTGGCTGCTCCGCCGTCCCCTGGTGATCCACGAGCAGAACGCCGTGGCGGGACTCACCAACCGGCTTCTGGCTGGCTTTGCCCGGGAAGTGCTGCAGGCCTTCCCGGGCGCCTTTTCTGCCAGCATCACCGCGCGCGTGACGGGCAATCCCGTTCGCGCCGACATTGCCGCCCTGCCGCCGCCCGCGAGCCGCTTCGCCGGACGTCGCGGCCCCCTGCGCCTCCTGGTGCTCGGCGGCAGCCAGGGCGCCCGGGCCCTCAACGAGACCGTGGCCGGGGCGGTCGCCCTTCTGCCGCCGGAACTCCGGCCAGAGATCCGGCACCAGGCGGGGGAGTCGACCCGGCCCGTGGCCGAGGCCGCCTACCGGGCCGCCGGAGTCAACGCCCGGGTCGAGACCTTTATAGGTGACATGGCCGAGGCCTACGCCTGGGCCGACCTGGTGCTGGCCCGGTCCGGCGCCCTGACCGTTGCCGAGCTGGCGGCGGCCGGTGTCGGCGCCGTCCTGGTCCCTTTCCCCGCGGCCGTGGACGACCACCAGACCCGCAATGCCCGCTACCTGGTCGAGGCCGGCGCGGCGACCCTGCTGCCCCAGCCGGAACTGACGGCCGCGCGGCTGGCCGCCGAGCTGCGGGCCTGCCTCGACGACCGCAGTCTCGTGCTGGCCAGGGCCGAACGCGCCCGGGCGCTGGCCCGGCCCGACGCCACCGGGACGATCGTCGCCAGCTGCCTCGCGGCTGCCGGGGGATCCCGCCATGCGTGACCGGATGCGCCGGATCAACCGCATCCACCTGGTCGGCATCGGCGGGGTTGGCATGGGCGGCATCGCCGAGGTCCTGCTGAACCTGGGCTACGCGGTGCAGGGTTCCGACCAGAAGGAGTCCGCCGTCACCCGCCGGCTCACCCGGCTCGGTGCGCTGGTGCACATCGGCCACCAGGCTGGGAATGTGGGCACGGCCGATGTCGTCGTCGTCTCGAGCGCCGTCGCCGAGGACAACCCGGAGGTGCTGGCGGCCCGGGCCGCCCGCAAGCCCGTGGTGCAGCGGGCCGAGATGCTCGCCGAGCTGATGCGTTTCCGCCACGCCATAGCCGTGGCCGGCAGCCACGGCAAGACCACCACCACCAGCCTGATCGCCAGCGTGCTGGCCGAGGCCGGGCAGGACCCGACGTTCGTGATCGGCGGCCGGCTGAAGAGCGCCGACTCGAACGGCCGGCTCGGCGCCGGGCGCTACCTGGTGGCGGAGGCCGACGAGAGCGACGCGTCCTTCATCCACCTGCAGCCCATGGTCGCGGTGGTGACGAACATCGACAACGACCACCTGGCCACCTACGGGGGCGACGTGGAGCGGCTGCGCCACACCTTCGTGGAATTCCTGCACAACCTCCCGTTCTACGGCCTGGCGGTGGTGTGCCTGGACGACCCGGGCGTGCGGGCGATCCTGCCCCACCTGCACCGGGCGACCCTGAGCTACGGGTTCGACCCGGAGGCCGACGTGCGGGCCCTGGACTGGGTGCGGGACGGACTGAAGTCCCGCTTTACCGTCGTCCGGCCGGGGGCGCCGCCGCTGCCCGTGGTCCTCAACCTGCCGGGACGCCACAACGTGCTGAACGCCCTGGCGGCCGTGGCCGTGGCGAGCGACCTCGAGCTCTCCGACACGGCCTGCCAGCAGGCCCTGGCGAGCTTCGAGGGTGTCGACCGGCGCCTGCAGCTGCTCGGGGACATCACCCTCGGTGGCAAGCGGGTGGCTCTCGTGGACGACTACGGGCACCACCCCACCGAGATTGCCGCCACCATCGAGGCCGTGCGCCAGGCCTGGCCGGGCCGTCGGGTCGTGGTGGCCTTCCAGCCCCATCGCTATACCCGCACCCGGGACCTGCTGGACGACTTCGCCGAGGTGCTGTCGGCGGCCGACCGGCTGCTGGTGACCGAGATCTATGCCGCCGGGGAGCTGCCCATCGCTGGTGCCGACGGGCGCGCCATCTGCCGGGCAATCCGCAGCCGCGGGCAGGTGGAGCCGGTCTTCGTCCCGCAGATGGAGGAACTGACCGGCCTCCTGGCCGGCGTCGTCGAGACCGACGACGTACTCCTGACCCTCGGTGCCGGCAGCATCGGCGCCGCCGCGCTCGCGCTTCGCGATGCCCATGGCGAGGTGAAGACCGACCGGACCGGAGCACCGGCGTGATGAATTCGGAACGCAGGCCGGCGGGCGGGATCCTCCGGAACGAACCGATGGCGAAACACACAACATGGCGAGTCGGCGGGCCCGCAGACGTGTATTATTCGCCGCGTTGTCGTGATGATCTTCTGGACTTCGTTCGCAACCTCGACGCGAACACGCCGGTGTACTTCGTCGGCCTCGGGAGCAACCTCCTTGTGCGGGACGGTGGCATCCGGGGCGCCGTCATTGCCACTGGCCACGCGCTTGATGGCCTCCGCAACCTGGGTGGCGGGGTCGTCGAAGCCGGGGCCGGCGTGCCGTGCACGGTGGTGGCGCGGCAGTGCGGCCGGTGGGAGCTGGGTCCAGCCGAGTTTTTCGCCGGCATTCCGGGCAGCGTGGGTGGCGCGCTCCGGATGAACGCCGGGGCTTTCGGCGGGGAGACCTGGGAGAGGGTCATCGAGGTCGACGTGGTGGACCGCCGCGGGAACGTGCGCACCCGCGGAAGGGACGGCTACCAGGTCGGTTACCGGCGGGTGCGCGGTCCGCAGGAGGAGTGGTTCCTGGCTGCCCGATTCCAGTTTGACGAGCAATACCAGGCGGCCGCGGACCGCATCCGGACCCTTGTCGCCGAGCGCAAGGCCCGCCAGCCCATCGGCCTGCCGAGCTGCGGCTCCGTCTTCAAGAACCCCCCCGGTGACCATGCCGCGCGCCTGATCGAGGCCGCCGGCCTCAAGGGCACCCGGGTCGGTGCCGCCGAGGTGTCCCCCAAGCACGCCAATTTCATCATCAATACCGGTGGTGCCACGGCCACCGACATTGAAGCCCTGATCGATCTCGTCCGGGACACCGTCCTGGCCCGCCACGGCATCCAGCTGGAACCCGAGGTCCAGATCGTCGGCGAGCCCGCCTCGGGGGGTGCCCCGTGAGCGCCAGCCGCTATCCGCGCATCACCGACCCGGCGGCCTTTGGCCGCGTCGTCGTGCTCATGGGCGGCGAGTCCGCCGAGCGGGAAATCTCCCTCATGACGGGCGAGGCGGTCCTGAAGGCCCTGCGGAACAAGGGCGTGGCGGCCGAGGGCATCGACGCCGGCCGGGACCTGGTGGCCAGGCTGGCCGCCGGCCGCTACGACCGCGTATGGATCGCGCTCCATGGGCGGGGCGGCGAGGATGGCACGCTGCAGGGCCTCCTGGCCTGGCTGGGCCTGCCGTTCACCGGCTCCGGCGTACTGGGTTCGGCGATCTCCATGGACAAGCTCCGCACCAAGCGCCTGCTGCAGGGGGCGGGCCTGCCGACGCCCCGCTATTGCGTGATCCGCAACGAGGCCGACCTCGCCGATGCCGGTGAGCAGCTCGGCCTGCCCCTCATGGTCAAGCCATCGGACGAGGGGTCGAGCATCGGGATGACCCGGGTCGACCGTCCGGACCAGATGAAGGCGGCCTGGGAGCTGGCGGCGGGCTTCCACTGCGACGTGTTCGCCGAGGAGTGGGTCGCGGGCCCCGAGTTCACGGCCGCGATCCTCCACGACGAGCCGCTGCCGCTCATCCGCATCCAGACCGACAGCACCTTCTACGACTACCAGGCCAAGTACTTCAGCGACGACACCCGGTACCTGTGCCCCTGCGGCCTGCCCGCCGACGAGGAGCAAAGCCTCAAGGCCATCGCCCGGGCGGCCTTCGAGGCCGTCGGCGCCCGCGGCTGGGGCCGGGTCGACATCATGGTCTCGCCGTCGGCCGGCCCCCTCATCCTCGAGGTCAACACCGTGCCGGGAATGACGGGCCACAGCCTGGTGCCGATGGCCGCGGCGGCGGCCGGCATCGGCTTCGACGAACTGGTATGGCGCATCCTGGAGACCAGCTTCGACGACCGTTCCGCCGCGGGCCGGGGAGGGGCGGCATGAGACTCCTTGGCCGGGGCAATCGTCGTCGCCGGGACGAGCCCCGGGTCAAGCTGCCGCCCATCCCCTGGGTGGCCATCACCACGGTGCTCGGGGTCGTGCTCTTCGTTGCTGGCATCGTCACCGCCGGGCGCTGGGCCCTCAACCGGCCCGTGCAGGAAGTGGTGCTGAAGGGCCAGTTCGAGCGGGTATCCGCGGACCAGCTCGAGGCTGTCCTGCGCCAGGCGGTCGGCAAGGGCTTCCTGGCGGCCGACCTCAGGACGATCCAGTCCGAGGTCGCTGCCCTGCCCTGGGTCGCCAGTGCCCAGGTGAGCCGCCAGTGGCCCGATGTCCTGGATGTGACCGTCACGGAGGAGATCCCGGCTGCCCGCTGGGGTGCGGACGGCCTGCTGAACGCCCAGGGCCGGCTCTTTGTCCGGCACACGACCCACATTCCCGCTGAACTGCCCCGGCTCGCTGGCCCCGACGGCTCGGAGACCGAGGTTGCCGCCCGCTACGTCGCTATCCACGAACAGCTGGTCGAGCGCGGGCTCGGCGTGGCCGCGCTCGAACTCGACGGGCGCGGCGCCTGGACGATGCTGCTCTCGAACGGCATCGGCGTCCGGCTGGGTTCCCGGGATGTCGAGGAGCGGCTGGCGCGCTTCTACGAGGCGCTGGACTCGGTCATCGCCCCCGTCGCCGTCGACGTGCAGTTCGTCGACATGCGCTACACGAACGGTTTCGCGGTCGGCTGGAAGCAGCAGCGCGCTGCCCGTGCCGGCGAGCCCGACTCTGCCATCCCGCCAGGGGAGCCGCTGCCCCGTGCCTAGGAAGGACGACAGGGGGATCATCGTGGGCCTCGACATCGGCACGTCGAAGGTCGTCGCCATCGTCGGCGAGTTGCAGGATGACAACCAGATCGAGGTCATCGGCTTCGGCAGCCACCCCTCGAAGGGCCTCAAGAAGGGCGTCGTGGTCAACATCGAGGCCACGGTCACCTCGATCCAGCGGGCCATCGAGGAGGCCGAGCTGATGGCCTCCTGCGACATCCACCAGGTCTACGCGGGCATCGCGGGCAGCCACGTTCGCAGCCTCAACTCCCATGGCATCGTCGCCATCCGCGACCGGGAGGTCACCCAGAGCGACGTGGACCGGGTCATCGACGCGGCGCGGGCCGTGGCGATTCCCGCCGACCAGAAGATCCTCCACGTCCTGCCCCAGGAATTCATCATCGACGGGCAGGAAGGCATCCGCGAGCCGATCGGCATGTCCGGCGTGCGGCTCGAGGCCCGGGTGCACATGGTGACCGGCGCCGCCAGTGCGGCCCAGAACATCGTCAAGTGCGTCCAGCGCTGCGGGCTCGAGGTCGAGGACATCGTGCTCGAGCAGCTGGCCTCGAGCTATGCCGTGCTCACTGACGACGAGAAGGAACTCGGCATCTGCCTCGTGGACATCGGCGGTGGCACCACCGACATCGCCGTCTTCAACAACGGGGCCATCCGGCACACGGCCGTGATCCCGATCGCCGGTGACCAGGTCACCAACGACATCGCCATCTCCATGCGCACGCCCACCCAGTACGCCGAGGAGATCAAGATCAAGTACGCCTGCGCGCTGTCCCAGCTCGCCAACCTCGACGAGACCATCGAGGTGCCTAGCGTCGGGGACCGCCCGCCCCGGCGGCTGGCGCGCCAGACCCTTGCCGAGGTCGTGGAACCCCGCTACGAGGAGCTCTTCGGGCTCATCCGGGACGAACTCCGCCGGAGCGGTTTCGAGGACATGATCGCGGCCGGCATCGTGCTGACCGGTGGCAGCTCGAAGATGGAGGGCGCTGTGGAACTGGCCGAGGAGGTCTTCCACATGCCGGTTCGTCTGGGAGTGCCCCAGCATGTGCGCGGCCTCGGTGACGTCGTGCGTAATCCGATCCACTCGACCGGGGTCGGATTGCTGGTGTACGGGAAGAGCAAGATGGTGAAGTCAGTCGACGAGCTGCCCGTGGGGGCGGGCATGCGGGATGTCTGGACACGGATGAAGAGCTGGTTCCAGGGGAATTTCTGAATTCGATTTTGTTGTTGTCGCCTATCCTCAAAGCTAACGGAGACAGGAAATGTTTGAACTCATGGATGCGGTCAGCCAGAACGCTGTGATCAAGGTTCTGGGCGTGGGCGGGGGCGGTGGCAATGCCGTCCGGCACATGGTCAGCACCGGTATCGACGGCGTGGATTTCGTCTGCTGCAACACGGACGCACAGGCGTTGCGCACGTCGAACGTGCGCACGGCCCTCCAGATTGGCTGCAACATCACCAAGGGCCTCGGCGCCGGCGCGAACCCGGACGTCGGTCGCCAGGCCGCCATGGAGGACCGTGACCGGATCATCGAGGTGATCGAGGGCGCCGACATGCTCTTCATCACCGCCGGTCTCGGCGGTGGCACGGGCACGGGTGCGGCGCCCGTCGTCGCCCAGGTGGCCCGGGAGCTCGGCATCCTCACCGTCGCCGTGGTGACCAAGCCGTTCGCGATGGAGGGCAAGAAGCGCCTCTCGATCGCCGAGCAGGGCATCGCCGAGCTCGGCAAGTACGTGGACTCGCTGATCACGATCCCGAACGAGAAGCTGCTGTCGGTGCTCGGTCCCGAGACCACCCTGCTGGACGCCTTCAAGTCCGCCAACGAGGTGCTGCAGGGCGCCGTGCAGGGCATCGCCGAGCTGATCACGCGGCCGGGGCTCATCAACGTGGACTTCGCCGACGTGCGCACGGTGATGTCCGAGATGGGCATGGCCATGATGGGGTCCGGCACGGCCAAGGGGACGGACCGGGCCCGGGAAGCGGCGGAGTCGGCGATCTCGAGCCCGCTGCTCGAGGACGTGAACCTGTCGGGCGCCCGCGGCATCCTGGTGAACGTCACCGCCAGCGAGAACCTCGGCATCGGCGAGTTCCGCCAGGTCGGCGAGACGGTGAAGCAGTGCGCGTCCGAAGACGCGACTGTGGTCATCGGCACCGTGATCGACCCGGAGATGGGCGACACCATCCGGGTGACGGTGGTGGCCACGGGACTCGGCCAGCCGGTGGTGAAGCAGCAGCCCCAGATGCGCGTCGTGGTGCCGGCGCCCGCCGTCGCCCAGGGGCACCGGGGGCATGCCCCGGTCCCGGCCGCCGCGCATGCGGCCCAGGGCGCCCCGATGGGCCAGGACCCGGCCGGGTACGGGGCCTACGACCAGCCCACCTACATGCGGCAGCGGGCCGTGGGCGACCAGCTGGCCGATGGTTCCGACGGGGCCTTCGAGCTGCTGGACGTGCCGGCCTTCCTCCGCCGCCAGGCCGACTGACCCGAACGTCCCCCCGCCAGCCGGCTCCGCCCGGCTGGCGGGGGGCCATCTGGCGGGCGGTGGCCCGGGGCCGACGGCCGGACCCGGCGGGCCCCGCTCCGCGGACCTGTGCCGTTGCGGGAATTTCCCGCCCTGTGCTACGGTTTCTTGACGGAGAC
>CALGMY010000202.1 GCA_937958785.1 uncultured Gammaproteobacteria bacterium
GATCCGGCTCCGGGAGGGCATGGGCGGGGTCGCCGATATCGGCGCCACACGCTGCGACTACTACGCCTACATCCACCCGAACGGACCCACCGGCTTCAACCAGTCGGTGCTCTACTGGCTGGAGGGCTACGTGCACGCCCTCACGGGGAAGAGCCTGGACGACTTCCTGGCCGGCGTGCCCGACGGGCGGCGCTGGACCTTCGACAGCATCGGCCAGCACGTGCTGGACTACTGCACGGCCAACCCCCGGGCCACGGTGGCCGACGGGGTAGTGGACCTCTGGGGGCGCATGGGCGGCGCGCCGGCACGTTAAACGATCGCGGCTGAAGCCGCTCCTACAGAGCTCCTGCCGACTCGCCTACGGGTCCGGCTTCAGCGCCGCGAACTTCGCGCGCCAGTCCGTCACCGGCGGGCCGGCGACGGCGCTGATCTCGAAGGTGCGGTTGCGCGCTTCCGGGTACTTCAGGGCGGCAACGCAGACCCGGGCCACGTCGGCCCGGGTGATGGTCGTCTGGTCGCGCACCGTGTCGCCCCGCTCGAAGACGATGTCCTGGTCGCCGCCGGGCTTGTTGATGAGCCCACCCGGGCGCACCACGGTGTAGGGCACACCGCTGGCGCGGAGGGCGTCCTCGCCCTTCAGCTTCCAGATGAGCACGTTTCCGAAGAGCTTGTTCAGCGGGTTGTCCGGCTGGGTGACGGAGCGGGATGACACCAGCACGAACTGTCGGGACTTCGCCTTCACCGCCGCATCCACGAGGTTCTTCACGCCCTCGTAGTCGATGGCCTCGGGCCGGTCGGGGCCCTTGGCGCCCCGGGCGCCGATGGCGGAGATGACCGCGTCGGTGCCGGCGAAGGCCGGGGCCAGTGTCGCCGGGTCTTTCACGTCTCCCGCCACCAGTTCGACCGCATCGCCCAGCACCTTGCGGGCCTTGGTGGTGTCCCGCACCAGGGCACGGACCTGGTAGCCCTCCGCCAGCAATTCCCGCACCACGAGCTGGCCCGTCTGGCCGGTGGCGCCGGCCACCAGCACCTTCTTCGGCGCGGGGGCCGGGCCGGCGGCGCAGCCGGCGAGGAGGGCAAGGGTCGCGGCGGCGGCCGCGGCGAGCAGGGTGGTCCGGCGCGTGCTGGTCATGGAGAGGCTCCGGTGGGAGGAGCCCCCATTATCCCGCCGTCGTACGCGCCCGGAAAGCCGCGATGGCCACCAGCAGCCAGGCCACCATGAACGAACCGCCGCCGAAGGGTGCGAGCTGGCCGATGGGCAGGATGCCGAGCGAGTTCACGTAGATCGTGCCCGAGAACAGGAACAAACCGAGGATCATGATGCCTGCCGCCCAGCTGAGCAGCACCGGATTGCCGAGCCGGGGGGCAATGAGGGCGATCAGGATGAGGCCAAGCGACTGGTGGAACTGCAGCTCGGTGGCCCAGTGCCAGGACTCCAGCTGCTGGGCCGTCAGCACCTTGTCCAGGGCATGGAAGCCGAGCGCACTCAGCTGGGTGGCGGCGAGCAGCGACAGCGCGCCGACGATGATGAGGATCCTGGAGAGCCGGGGCAGCGGGGGTGACGTGAGGTTGGCAGCCATGACGGGCTCCGGTGCGGGAAACCAGCCCCATTAAACCACGTGGCAGGCGCGCCACCCCGCGCCCGGATGCCGCACTGTCCTAGGTACTTTCCCCAGTGTGCTGCCGTATCATCGGGCGGTCTTCCGGGATTCGAGGGGGTCCACAATGACCACGCTGCGCGAGAAGGTGGCTGGCGAACGCCGGCGCCTGAAGTCCGTCCGCGAGACGCTCACCACCGCTGTCGCCCGCAAGTCCGGTGGAGACCCCGCGTTCGTGCCGTTCTACGAGGCGGTGGGGGATTACATCGAGACGTCCATGGGCCGTCTCCACGCCCAGGACGTGAAGATGGGCGACATGATCCGGCAGAAGCTCGGCACGCTCGACGCAGGCGCCGAGAAGGCCCTGGCCGAGCTCGACGAGCGGCTCGCCGGCAACCAGGAGCACCTGCGGGCCTTCGTGGCCGCCAGGAAGGCACTGCGGGACGGCGGTGCCGCCGCCCTGGCACGGTTCGAGGACGTAAGTGCCGCCTACACCCGCTACATCGTCGCCAACATGGGGCACCACGGCGCCACCACGGACCTCGCCGGCCGCCTGTTCACCACGGCCGACTGGGACTTCATGGCCGGCGTCACCGACGAGGAAACCCGGCTGGAGCAGCAGCAGTACGCCCGCGTCTTTGCCGCCCTCCCTGCGGCGCTCGACGACCTGCGCCCCGCCGGCTGAGCCGGTCCCGTCCATGCGCCGCCCCGTCTCCCGCTGGCTGCTGCTCCTGCTGGCCGTCGTTTCCGTCCCCACCATCGCCGCGGACACGCGTCTCGCCGAGTCGGTGGTGATCGCTGACACCCTGGACGACGACCTCTACGCCGCTGGCGGCGAGGTCCGCATCGATGGCCAGGTGGCAGGCTCCGCCGTCCTCGCGGCTGGCACCGCGGAACTGAATGGTGACGTGGGCGGCGACGTCCTGCTTGCCGCGGGCCGCGTGGTCATAGCCGGCGGTGTCGGTGACGACCTGCGGGTCGCCGGCGGCGACGTCCAGCTCTTGGGCTTCGTCACCGACCAGGCGAACATCGCCGGCGGGACCGTGGTCATCGGGCCTGGCAGCGCCATCGGCGGCCGGGCCTGGATTGCCGGCGGCGATATCGAGATGGCAGGCCAGGTCGGTGGCAGCCTGGACCTGGCCGCCGGCACGGTGGTGATTTCCGGACGGATCGCCGGCGACGTCGAGGTGGTTGCCCGGGAGATCCGCATCGATCCCGGCGCCGTGATCGCGGGCGACCTCGTCATCCGCAGCGACAATCCCCCGCTCATTGCCGAGGACGCCCAGATCCTTGGCACTGTGATCGCCAGCGAGGCCGGGGAAGCCGCGGACGAGACGCCGGATGACGGTGGCGATGGCTGGGCGGCGGGCGTGGCCGTCGCGGTGGCAAGCCTGATGCTGCTCTGGCTGGCCCCGGGGCTGGCCGCCCGTGGCGCCTTCGCGTTCCGCAGGGCGCCCGGGCGGATATTCCTGCTCGGCATCGCGACCCTGGTCCTGACGCCCGTGTTGATACTGGTCCTCTTTGGCACCGTGCTGGGCTGGTTGCTGGGCCTCGTGGTGCTCGCGGGCTATGGCTTTGCGTTGCTGCTGTCGGGCCTCGTGGGGCTGGTGGCGCTCACGGTGCTGTTGCGCCGCCGCTTCGGTGACGCTACGGCGGGCGCCGGCGGCTGGCGCACGGCGCTGCTGCTACTGGTGGTGGCAGCGGTGCTGGTACTCGCCCAGCGGGTGCCCGTCCTTGGCAGCCTGCTGGTTGGCCTGCTCATGACCGGGGGCCTCGGGATCCTCGCCGCCCTGGTGAGCGGACGGGCTGGCCCCGCGGACGGCAGACCCTAGGACACGATCCGCAGCCCGGAGCCCGCCCCTGCAGCGGCTTCCCGGCCGCAGGCCCGCACCCAGGCCGGAAACTGCTCGGCCGGCATGGGCTTGCCGATCAGGAATCCCTGGGCCTGCTCGCAGCCGCGTTCCCGCAGCCACTCGAAGGCGGCCTCCGTTTCCACGCCCTCCGCGAGCACCTCGAGGCCCAGGTTGTGGGCGAGGTCTATCGCGGAACGCACGATGGCAGCGTCGGCATGGCCGGCTGGCAGCCCCATGACGAACGAGCGGTCGATCTTCAGCTCGTCCACCGGCAGGTGCCGGAGCTGGGCGAGCGACGAGTAGCCCGTGCCGAAGTCGTCGATGGCGATGCGGATGCCGAGGTCCCGCAGGCATTCGAGCACCAGTGTCGCGGCCTCGAAGTCCCGCACGACCGCCTGCTCGGTGATCTCCAGCACCAGCTGCCGCGCGGGAAGGTCGTGGTCCCTGAGCAGTTCGAGCACCAGGCAGGGCAGGTCCCGGTTCTGCAGGTCCCGGCCCGAGAGGTTCACGGCCACCGGCAGGTCCAGCCCCTCCTCGAGCCACAGCCGGCATTCCCGGATGGCGGCCGTGAGGGCCCAGTTGGTGATGAGCGAGATGTTCCCCGATTTCTCCGCCAGCGGGATGAACTGGTCCGGCGTGAGGAAGCCGTAGGCCGGATGCTGCCAGCGCACCAGGGCCTCCGCGCCGCAGACCCGCCCGTCGGCCAGCCGGACCTTGGGTTGCAGGTAGAGGCGCAGCTCGTCGTGGCGCGTGGCCCGGCGCAGGTCGGCGAGGATGGCGAGCTGGCGGACGGTCCGCTCCTCGTTGCCCGGCTGGTACATGGCCACCACCACGTCGGCCTGCCGGGCCTCGGTGCTCGCGAAGGCGGCGCGCTTCAGCAGCTGCTCCGCGTCCTCCCCATGGGCCGGGAAGCCCGCGATGCCCACCCGGGCCTCGACGCTGACATGCACGTCGCGCACCGACAGGCCGGCGCCCAGGGGCCGCAACAGGTCCTCTGCCATCTCCTCCGCCTGGGCGAGGCTCCGGCCCGCCAGGATCGCGAGGAACTGCTCGCCCTCCAGGCGCGCCAGGAAGTGGCTGGCATCGAGCCCGGCCCGCAGTCGTTCGGCGGCCTGGCACCGCAGCGCGTCGCCGAGGTCGTGGCCAAGCGATGCGCCGATGCCGCTGAAGCTGTCCAGGTCGAGCAGCAGCACCGACACGGGTTCGCCCCGGGGCCGCGCCGCGCCGATGGCGGCCTCCAGGGCCTCGAGTGCCGACAGCCGGGTGGGCAGTCCGGTCAGCGCGTCGAACCGCGCGTGGTAGCTGATGCGCTCCTCTCGCTCGGCAATCCCCACCTGCATGGCACTCAGTGCCCTCGCGAGCTCCCCCACCTCGCCGTCGGCCTCGACCTGCACGGGTTCCCCATAGTTGCCATCGCGGATCCGGCGGGCCGCCTCGGCCAGGGCCTGAACCGGACGGGATATGGTCCGGGAGAGCAGGATGCCACCGGCCAGGGCAAGCAGCAGCGCGGCCGAGCTCAGGGCGAGCACCGAGAGCCGAAGGGACTCGAAGGGTGCCATGACCGTATCGAGGGGCTGGCCGAGCAGCAGCTCGACGCCCGCGTAGCTGGGCACGAGCGGGATGACGAGTGCCACATGCTCGTTGTCTCCAGCGCCGAATCGGGTGGGTGCGCCGTCCTGTGCCTGGGCATTGCCAAGTCCGTCGAGCAGCTCGGCCGCATCCGGCAACTCCATGGAACTGCCAAGGACGGCGTGGGTCTCGCCCATTCGCGACAGCAGGGTCACGTCGAGCCCCGTGAGCCGGCTCATCCGGGCGGCGAACCCGTTGTCCAGGGCCATGCCCGTGACCAGCCAGGCGATGGGCATGGACTCGCCCACCGGTACCGCGACCACTTCCCAGGCCCGGGAGGCCGTCCGGATTACCGAGCGCCGGCTGGACGCCCCGACGAGCCCCGGGAAGCCCACCTGCTGGTTGCCCAGGCTGTCACTGCTGGCGAGGACATTCCCTGCGGGGTCCAGCAGGAGACCGAGGTCCAGCTCCACCCGCTGGCGGTAGGCTTCGAGCATGTCGGCCATCGCAGCGTCGCTTCCGCTGGCAATTGCAGCGTGGAACCGGGGGTCTGCCGCCAGCAGCGCGCCTGCCGACCGGAGTCGGGTGGCGCGACCCTCGCCCAGCTGGCTGGTGATGGTCGCGGCGCCGGCGAGCAGGCGGTCGGCGCGGACCGCCACCTCCCGGTTGGCGGTGAACAGCACGGCGCCGATCGTCCCGAGCTGGGTCACCAGCACGAGCAGGATCGCCAGGCCGAGGATCTTGATCCGGAGGGTCCGCATGCCCGTTTGTTCTCGGCCTGCGAGGAGCGGCCTTGAACCGGACCGCGACGAAAGCTGTCAGCCCGGGCCGCCAGTTGCCCGTTTCGTGACGGGCTTCCCGCTTCAGCGGGCGCGCAGCGCCCGGTCGCCGACGAACGGGTTGCTGGCCCGCTCCCGGCCAAAGGTCGACGTGGGGCCGTGGCCAGGGACGAAGGTCACGTCGTCACCGAGGGGCCAGAGGGTCCCGGTGATGGAGCGGACCAGCGTGTCATGGTCACCCCGGGGAAAATCCGTGCGCCCGATCGAGCCGGCGAACAGCACGTCACCCACGAACGCCACACGGGCCGCCGGGGAATGGAATACCACATGGCCAGGCGTGTGGCCGGGACAGTGGTGGACCTCGAGGCACTCGTCGCCGACCTGCACGGTGTCGCCCTCGTGCAGCCAGCGCGTGGGCGTGAACGCCGGCGCCGGCCGGAAACCGAACGCCTGGGCCTGCTCCGGGAGCCGGTCGATCCAGAACTGGTCATCCGGATGGGGTCCCTCGATGGGTATCCCCAGACGGGCCGCGAGCTCCGCCGTGCCCCCCGCATGGTCGATGTGGGCGTGGGTCAGCAGGATCTTCTGCAGCCGCACGCCTTCCTCCTCGGCCGCGGCGAGGATCTGGTCCAGGTCGCCGCCGGGATCGATGACGGCACCTTCGCGGGACGCGTCCGACCACACGATGGAGCAGTTCTGCTGGAAGGGCGTAACCGGGACGACAGTGACGCGGAGGGCCATGGGGTGGATGATGCTGGGGTACACTCGGGCGGGTCAACGCGCGAAGCAGGTCTCACCCGGTCCTCGAATCGGCCTCAAGTCGGCC